>NZ_CVSI01000058.1 GCF_001179985.1 Candidatus Pelagibacter communis
CAAGTTTAACTGAATGTGTTGAGCATCCAGTCAGAACTAATAGTAATATAAAGGGTATTAAAAGTTTCATGGGCAATAAATAGCCTTAAATAATGAATTTCGAATGTCTGAAAAATGTCAAAAGTAAGATTTTCAAATTATTTGAATTTTTTTTTTTTTAGTCTATAGCTTCCAAAAATGAAAAAAATTTTAATATTAATTATCTCAATTTTCTTTTTTAACAATGTATATGGGGATAATTTAGAAATATTTCAGTTTAATAATGAGGAGTTAGATACTTTAAAAGTAAGAAAAATTAGAGGCGCTAAAAATCTCACCAATTATAGCCTCGGTAATAATGAAAAAGGTAATTATCTGAGGGCTGAAGTTGAAGATGGGGGGTCAGGTTTAGGAAAAGAAGTTTTAGTGGATCTTAATAAAACCCCATTTTTAAATATTACCTGGAAAGTTGAAAAAGACTTAAGCGGCATTAATGAGAAAACAAAAAAAGGGCATGATTTTGCTGCGAGATTCTTCGTAGTTAAAAAAACTGGTCTAACACCACTTTCAAACAAAGCGATAAACTACGTTTTTTCAAGTAATGAAGAAATTGGAGACCATTGGACTAGCCCTTATACTAAAAGTTCGATTGATTATGTGTTATCATCTACGAAAAATAGCTTGAATGAGTGGGTTACAGTGAAAACTAATGTTAAAGAAGATTATAAAAAATTGCATAATTTAGATGTCGATATATTAGATGGGGTTGCGATAATGGCCGATACTGATCAGTCAAATAAGCAATCAATTTCTTACTTCCAAAGTATATATTTTTCAGCCGATTAATAACTTTATAGATGAGTGAATTTAGTTATAAATTAAAAGTTTTTTATGAGGATACTGACTCAGGTGGTGTGGTTTATTATGCAAATTATTTAAAGTTTTTTGAGAGAGCAAGAACCGAAGCAATTGCAGAAATTGGCTTGAGCAACAAAAAATTATTAGAGGAAAACGGAATTCTCATTATAGTAAAATCTTGTAATATCGAATACAAAAGACCTGCTAAACTTGAAGACCAACTTGAAATAAAATCTAGCATAATTTCAATATCTAATACATCCTTTAAGATGAGACAAAAGGCTTTCAGAGATAATGAATTAATAACTGATTGTGAAATACACTTAGTTATAGTTGATAAAAAAGGAAAACCATCCAAAATACCAGAAATGCTAAAACAAAAATTGGAGAATTAATTCAATTCAAGCGCCTTTTTAAAAAGGTGTTTCATTTTTTTTTCATTAATTCTTCCAGTATTAACGTTTCTTGGACTTGGGTGATAACATGCAACTAAATAAATATTTTCTGGTAGAGTATAAATTTTGCCATGAGAAAAATGTACTTTGTCTTTAAAGTTATAATTTTCTTTAAAAAACAATACACAACTATCGAAAGCAATTTTTCCTAATGCAATAATTGTTTTAAGATTTTTAAGATTTTTTATTTCATTACGAAAAAAACTAAAACAATTGTTCAATTCATCTCTATAGGGCTTATCTCCAGGAGGCACGCACTTAAGAGCTGTGGTTATATAAGCATTTTTTAATTCCAATCCATCTTTAATGTTATCTGAATATGGATGATTTGAAATTTTAACACCATACAGGCATTTATATAAAAAATCTGATGATCTATCTCCAGTAAAAACTCTGCCAGTTCTTGTTCCACCATGAGCAGCTGGTGCCAATCCCACAAAAAGTAATTTTCCATCAACATCACCAAATCCTGTTATAGGTTTGCCCCAATAGGTTTCATTTTGGTATTGTTTCCTTTTCTTATTTGATATTTTATTTCTAAATTTTACCAATCTTGGACATTTACTACATTTAATTATAGATTTATTTAGTTTAACAAAACCTAAATTCATGATGAAACATTTTAAAATAATATTTCTAATTTTTCTATTTCTTTTTAATCATAAAAGTTATGCCGATGAAAATATTGTGGAAATCTTAAAAAAAAACAATAATATAATTTTCATAAGGCATTCCATTGCACCAGGCTCAGGAGATCCAGAAAATATAAATTTAAAGGATTGCAAAACACAAAGAAATTTAAATAGCGAAGGAATTAAACAATCAAAAAAAATTGGTAATTTTTTTAAAAAAAATAATATTGAAGTTGAACATATTTTTTCAAGTGAATGGTGCAGATGTAAAGATACTGCTTTTCATGCATTCAATAGTTATAAAACATTTGATGCACTTAACTCATTTTATAGTGAAAAATTTTATAAAAATAAAAATAAACAAATAAAGAATCTTAAAAAATTTATTATTAATTGGGATAATAATTCGAATTTAGTTTTAGTGACACATTATGTTGTAATATCAGAAATATTAGGAATTGCAGCTGGATCGGGAGAAATTATAGTTTCTAACAAAAAATATGAAATAATAGATAGAATTGAAATCAATTAACTATTTAAAATAAATATAAAAAAAGCTTTTAATAATTTCGTAAGAAATCAATAGGCCATCTTTAATTACATTTACTTTTTTCTTACCGTCAAATCTTTTTCTCTCAAACATTTCTAAATCCACATAGGTATGATTATTTTTTTTTACTTTTACAGGTAGCTCAATACAAAGTTTAAAATCATTATTTTTTAAATTTAGATTGTTAAATTTATCTACATTACAAAGTACATAAGTATATAAAATATCTGATAAGTTTATTCTTAATATAAATCTTGTAATAAAAGTAAAAATTTTATTACCAATATAAGTAACGATATCATCATCGTCACTACCACCAGAACCCTTATATCTGCTTCCAAATATAAAATCGTAATTTTTTGATAATTTAATTAGCTCATCAAAATATTTTGGATCAAAAGAGTGATCTGCGTTATATATGCATCCAAAGTTATTTTTAGCGTTTTTAAATCCCTCTACAATAGCTGAGCCATATCCTTTACTTTTTTGGATTATCAATTTGCAGTTAAATTTTCGAGTAATAGGTATTGAATTATCTTGCTCACCATCAACAACTACAATAATTTCGTCAACAAACTTATTATCGTTAACTTCCTCAAGAACAGCCCCTAATGACTCTACCTCGTTTTTACAAGGAATTATTAAAGAAATCTTTTCCATCATTAAATATTTTTAAAAGAGTTGATTAGTTCTCTTCTTTATTTTTTTCTACAAATATTAAAGCAACTAAAAATAATGCAGTCCAAAACATTGCGATTAAACCTTTTTTGATGTTGGTTTCAGCTCCCCATATGTCTAGAAACACGGCACCAAATAATATTCCAAGAATATATAAGATTACAACATGTTTTATCTTAATCATTTAATTCCATTTTTCTTTTTTTTTCTAAAGAAATTCCATGTTTGCATTTATGGTTATATGACTTTTCAAAACTTTCTAATTGCCAACCCTTCATCCTAGATTTTATCTCTATTAAATTTTTTAATTTCCAATTATTTGAAGTATTTTTATCTTTCCACTGAAGTTTTTCCTCAGAATTTCTCGCACAACCGTAACAAAAATCTGTTACTGGGTCAGATTTACAAATACTAATACACGGTGAAACTATCATAAATTTAATGGATTATTTATTGCACAAATATTCTAATTGGACAATTTTAATCTATCATATATAAGTCTTTTTAAAATAAATGGGCGAGTGGCGGAATTGGTAGACGCGTTGGTCTTAGGAACCAATATGGCAACATGTGAAGGTTCGAGTCCTTTCTCGCCTACCATATATTATGAAAGTAACAGTAGAAAATAAAAAAAATTTAGAAAAGAATTTAAAAGTTCTAATTGATAAAACAATTATTAATAAAGAGCTTGAGCAAAGATATGAACAACTCAAAAAAGACGTCATTCTTAAAGGCTTTAGACCTGGAAAAGTGCCAACAGATATTATTAAAAAACAATTTGGAAAAGCAGTATACGGGGAGGTTATTGATAAGATATTAAAAGAGAGTTCGGCAAAAGCTCTTGACGAAAAAAAAATTAGACCAGCATTACAGCCAAAAATTGATCTTAAAAGCTTTGGAGAAGGAAAAGATTTAGAATACACAATAAGTATTACAGAATTTCCTGAGGTAAAATTAGATACTTTAGACAAAATTAAGTTTGATGAATATGAAATAAAAATTGAGGACTCAGATGCAAATAAAAGAATTAAGGAAATAGCAAAAAACCAAAAAAATTTTATTGAGGTTGATGCTGCTAAAGTGGCAAATGATGGAGATCTTATATCATTTGATTATAAGGCTACAGTTGACGGGAATGAATTTGAAGGTAACGAAGGAAAAAATACACAAATTGAAATTGGCAAAGATTTATTTATTAATGGATTTGATAAACAATTGCTGAAAGCCAAAAAAGGTGATGAGATTAATGTTGAAGTAATATTGCCAGAAAATTTTCCTAAGAAAGAACTTGTTGGAAAAAAAAGTATTTTTAAATGTAAAATCAATTATGTGAAAAAACCTAAGGAAGTAGAAATTAATGATGAATTTGCGAAAACTTTAGGAGCTAAAGATTTAAATGATTTGAAAAAAATTATGTCAAAACAAATTAACGATGAATTCAAAAATTCTCTGAATATGATTTCAAAAAATCAAATATTAAAAGGATTAGAGCAAATTAAAGTAGAAGATGTACCACAAGCGCTCATAGACGAAGAAATAAAAGTGTTAGGTCAAGGTCAAACAGAGGAAGATTTAAAAAAAAATAAAATAAGTTTAGAAAAAAATGCTTCTAAAAGAATTAAACTTGGATTAATTTTAAATGAAATAGGTGAAAAAAATAAAATTAGGGTTGACCCTAATGAAATACAAGCTGAGATTCAAAAACAATTAAGCATGATGCCTGGTCAAGAAAAAATAATTATGGATTATTATAAAAAAAATCCATCAGCCTCAGCTAGTTTAAGAGGAACACTTTATGAAGAAAAAATAATTGATTTCATAAAATCAAAAGCAAAATCAAAAAAAATTGTTTTAAATAAGTTTGAGGCTGAAAAAATCATAAAAGCAGAGAATGAAAAAAATTTAGAAGAACAAAACAAAACCATAAAGGCTTCAAGATTAAATAAAGATAAAAATAAAACTAAAAAAAAAGAAAATAAAGCTCCTCTCACAAAAAAAACAAAAAAAGTTAGCAAAAAGTAATTACAAGTTGTATAAGTAATTGATTCGCAAATATGAGCATTAAAATATCAGAGCATATGAACACACTTATTCCAATGGTTGTCGAGCAATCATCTAGAGGAGAACGAGCATATGACATATATTCAAGACTTTTAAAAGAGAGAATTATTTTTTTAGTAGGCGCTATAAATGACAATGTAGCATCGTTGGTCACAGCCCAATTGCTATTCTTAGAATCAGAGAATCCAAAAAAAGAAATTTTTTTGTATATTAATAGTCCGGGTGGTCTAGTTACAGCTGGATTAGGTATTTACGATACAATGCAATACATAAAACCAGATGTATCAACACTCTGTATTGGTCAAGCAGCTTCAATGGGTTCTTTTTTGTTAGCTGCTGGTAAAAAGGGAAAAAGATTTTCTTTACCCAACTCACGAATAATGGTCCATCAACCTTCCGCAGGATTTCAAGGGCAAGTTACAGATATAGAAATTCATGCTAATGAAGTTTTGTCATTAAAGAAAAGATTAAATGAAATATACTCTAAACACACAGGTAAAAATGTTGACCAAATAAAGGATGCTTTAGAAAGAGACAATTTCATGACACCTGATAATGCAAAAGATTTTGGTTTGATTGATCAAGTAGTAGAAAAAAGAATTTAGTTTTCTACTATATCTAGTTTTAGCATTATACTTAACTTGAAATGAGTACACTACTTATAATAAAGTATTAATATTGATTCGTTATAAATTCTATGAGTAATAACAAAAACATTTTGTACTGTTCTTTCTGTGGCAAGAGCCAACACGAAGTAAGAAAATTAATTGCAGGACCTACAGTTTTCATTTGTGATGAGTGTGTAGAACTCTGCATGGATATTATTAAAGAAGAAAATAAAGATACTTTCGTAAAACATCAGGATGGATTGCCTTCTCCAAAACACATTTGTTCAGTGTTAGATGATTATGTTATAGGCCAAGATTTGGCAAAAAAAGTTTTATCTGTTGCTGTTCATAATCACTACAAAAGATTGAATTATGAAAACAAAACATCAAAAAATGTTGAACTTGCTAAATCAAATATACTTTTAATAGGTCCAACTGGTTGTGGAAAAACTCTATTAGCGCAAACTTTAGCAAGAATTTTAGATGTTCCTTTTACAATGGCTGATGCAACCACTCTTACTGAAGCTGGATACGTAGGAGAGGATGTAGAAAACATTATACTAAAGTTATTACAGGCTGCAGATTATAATGTTGAGAAAGCTCAAAGAGGAATAGTTTATATAGATGAAGTGGACAAAATTAGTAGGAAATCTGAAAATCCCTCAATTACGCGAGATGTTTCTGGAGAAGGGGTTCAACAGGCATTACTTAAAATTATGGAAGGTACTGTTGCAAGTGTACCTCCACAAGGAGGAAGAAAACATCCTCAACAAGAATTTTTACAAGTGGATACAACAAACATTTTATTTATTTGTGGAGGAGCCTTCGCTGGATTAGATAAAATAATTTCACAAAGAGACAAAGGATCTTCTATCGGTTTTGGCGCTAAAGTAAAATCCATGGAAGATAAAAAAACTGGGGAGTGGATTAAAAGTTTAGAACCTGAGGACTTATTAAAATATGGCCTTATACCTGAATTTATTGGAAGACTTCCAATAACAGCTACATTAGATGATTTAGATGAAAAATCTTTGATTAAAATTTTACAGGAACCTAAAAATTCTTTAATAAAACAATATCAAGAATTATTCAAACTTGAAGGTGTAAAACTTAATTTTAAAGATAATGCAATAAAAGAAATTGCTATAAAAGCCATCAAGAAGAAAACTGGGGCGAGGGGTTTGAGATCAATACTTGAGAATGTTTTATTAAAAAGCATGTTTGAAATACCAAGTTTAGAAAATGTTAGTGAAGTTATTGTAGATGTTAACTCTGTAAGAGGAGAATCCCAGCCAATTATTGTTCATTCAAAGAATAAACAAGATAAAGACAAATCAAAAACCTCAGCTGCGTAATATTGCACTTAATAAAAGATAAAAAACTATTGCATTATTTACTTTAATATCCATATAATTAGAATATGGAAGTTAAATTTAATTCTGCATTATTGCCCTTAAGAGACATTGTCGTATTTCCGCACATGGTTATTCCTTTGTTTGTTGGAAGAGATAAGTCAATCACAGCTCTAAATGAAGTTATGAAAAAAGATAAAAAAATTGTTTTAATAACCCAAAAAAATTCGGAAGTTGATGATCCAAAGAAAAATGACATTTTTAATTATGGATGTGAGAGTACTATTTTACAATTACTTAAATTACCTGATGGAACTGTTAAAGTTTTAGTAGAAGGTCTTACTAGAGTAAAAATTAATGAATTCCATGATAATAATGAATTTTTATCTTGCTCTTATGAAAAACTTTCTGAAATTATCAACAAAGATGAAGATTTGTTAGAACTTGCATTAAATTCTATCAAAAAATTAGAAAAACTTACATCAATAAATAAAAAAATTTCTAATGAGACAATTAATAATATTAAACTTTTAAAAGATCCATCAAAAATTTCAGATAATATTGCATCGCATTTGAATGCAACAATTTCTGAAAAACAACAAGTATTCGAAACACTAGATTTAAAAAAAAGACTTAATTTAATTAATAAAATTATGGACAACGAAACTAGTATAATTGGTGTTGAAAAAAGAATACGTGGAAGAGTTAAAACTCAAATGGAAAAAACACAAAGAGAATATTATTTAAATGAACAACTTAAAGCTATCCAAAAAGAGTTAGGTGAAATTGAAGACGGTAAAGATGAAACATCAAGTTTAAATAAAGCCATAATAAGATCAAAAATGCCAAAAGAAGTTGAAAAAAAATGTATGTCTGAATTAAAAAAACTAAAAAATATGAGCCCAATGTCTGCCGAAGCGACAGTCGTGCGAAATTATTTAGATTGGATGGTTGACTTACCATGGTTTAAAAAAGACAAAGTGGACATTGATCTTAATAAAGCGCTCAAAATTTTAGATGAGGATCATTTTGGTCTAGAAAAAGTTAAAGAAAGGATCGTTGAATTTCTAGCAGTTCAAAAGAGAATGAATAAAATTAGAGGACCAATTTTATGTTTGGTGGGTCCTCCTGGCGTAGGAAAAACATCACTTGGAAAATCTATTGCAAAGGCAACTAATAGACAATTTGTAAGAATGTCATTAGGCGGTGTTAGAGACGAAGCAGAAATAAGAGGTCATAGGAGAACTTATATAGGATCGCTTCCAGGAAAAATAATTCAAATGATGAAAAAAGCTGGAACAAAAAATCCTTTGTTTTTACTTGATGAGATCGATAAAGTTGGCAATGATTACAGAGGCGATCCTTCTTCAGCATTGCTAGAGGCTTTAGACCCTGAACAGAACACAACATTTAATGATCATTATCTTGAGGTTGATTACGATCTTTCAGATGTATTATTTGTAACAACAGCAAATACATTAAACATACTTCCGCCTCTCCTTGATAGAATGGAAGTGATTAGAATACCTGGGTATACTGAAGATGAAAAAATTAATATTGCTAATAAATATTTATTACCAAAGCAAATCAAAGATAATGGTATTAAAGAAGGAGAAATGAATTTTGGAGATGATACAATTAAAGATGTAATTAGATATTATACAAAAGAGTCAGGTGTGAGAAACTTAGAAAGAGAAATATCTAAAATATCAAGAAAAGTTGTCAAAAAGGTTGTTAATAAAGAGACAGAAAAAGTTAAAGTTGATAATAATAATTTATCTGAATTTTTAGGTGTAAGAAAATATAAATTTGGTGAAATTGAGGATAAAAACAAAGTTGGCATTGTGACAGGTTTAGCTTGGACTGAGTTTGGAGGTGAGATTTTAAAAATTGAAACAGTCAATATGCCCGGTAAAGGGAGAATGCAAATTACTGGAAAACTTGGAGATGTAATGCAGGAATCTGTAAAAGCAGCCAAATCTTATGTAAGATCAAAATGTTTAGATTTTGGTATAATTCCACCAACTTTTGAAAAAAAAGATTTTCATATTCATGTCCCAGAGGGAGCAACACCAAAAGATGGACCATCTGCTGGTATAGCCATGGTAACATCAATAGTTTCTTCAATAAGTAAAATCCCAGTTAATAAAGACGTGGCGATGACAGGAGAAGTAACCATTACAGGTCAGGTTTTGCCAATTGGTGGTTTGAAGGAAAAACTCCTTGCAGCTCATAGAGCGGGCATTAAAGAAGTTTTAATTCCAAAAGATAACAAAAAAGATCTTGTTGATGTTCCTAAAAAAGTTAAAGATGATATAAAGATTACAACTGTAGAAACAGCTGATGAAGTTCTTAAAATAGCCTTAACAAAAGTTCTCAAACCTGCTGAGTGGGTTGAGGTTGACAGTATATCTGACAACAAAAAAAGTGAGAAAACACCTGCGAGCATTCAATAAATTATAATTTACATTGAACCAACACTGATGTAAAAGTACAGCTCTTTGGAGGGCGGTTAGCTCAGTTGGTAGAGCATCTCGTTTACACCGAGGGGGTCAAAGGTTCGAGTCCTTTACTGCCCACCAAAGATATTTTATTTAAAAAGGGGGTGTAGCTCAGTTGGTTAGAGCGATCGCCTGTCACGCGATAGGTCGCGGGTTCGAGTCCCGTCACTCCCGCCATAATGATAACTATTATCAATTAACGAAATCTTATAGCAAATAAGCCAATAAAAACGTGACGTAACTGCACTTTAATTTAGTGTTAAACATTATATATACACATTATGTCTTTAGAATTTTTAAATAATTATTTAACTATAGTAATTTTTTTGGCCATAGCCTTACTATTAAGCTTAGGTTTTGTGATATTAAATTTTGCTTTTTCACCAAAAAAGCCTGATCCAGAAAAATTATCTGCTTATGAGTGTGGTTTTGAACCATTTAATGACTCTAGAATGGAATTTGATATAAGATTTTATTTAGTTGCAATATTATTTATAATTTTTGATTTAGAAATTGCATTTTTATTCCCCTGGGCAATTACTTTAGGTAACATAGGTATTTTTGGTTTCTTTTCTATGATGTTATTTTTATTTATATTAACTATTGGTTTTATTTATGAATGGAAGAAGGGTGCTTTAGATTGGGAATAATATGAATTTGACACACAGAGAAAAACAAATACCTGAAGAATTTAAAGATCTTGCAAAAGAATTTGCTGACAAAGGTTTTATAACTACTTCAATGGATAATTTAATTAACTGGGCTCGTTCAGGTTCTTTACACTGGATGACATTTGGTCTTGCATGTTGCGCTGTAGAAATGATGCAAACATCTATGCCAAGATACGATCTTGAGAGATTTGGTGCAGCCCCAAGAGCTTCACCTAGACAATCAGACGTTATGATTGTTGCTGGAACGTTAACAAACAAAATGGCACCAGCACTAAGAAAGGTTTATGATCAAATGCCAGAGCCGAGATATGTGATTTCAATGGGAAGCTGTGCTAACGGTGGAGGATATTATCACTACTCTTATTCAGTTGTTAGAGGTTGCGATAGAATAGTTCCAGTCGATGTTTATGTACCTGGTTGTCCGCCTTCAGCAGAAGCATTGTTGTATGGAATATTACAACTGCAAAAAAAAATAAGAAATCGCGGATCTTTACAAAGATAAAATGTCATTATCAAACTTAGAAAAAAAAATTAATTCTGAATTAACAACAAAAATTAATTCATCTAGAATTAATCATAATCAACTTGAAATTCAGATAAATAAAGATTCACTGCTTGATGTTGTAATTTTTTTAAAAAAGAACAATTTTACTAAATTTAGACAATTAATAGATATTACTGCAGTAGACTATATTAATAGTGAAAATAGATTTAAGATGATTTATTTATTTTTAAGCCATGAATTAAATTCAAGATTAAACATAAATTTTAATATTAATGAAAATGAGGTTGTTAATTCCCTCACAAAAATTTTTCCCTCTGCTAACTGGATGGAAAGAGAAGTTTTTGATATGTACGGTATTAAGTTTAATGATCATCCAGACCTAAGACGAATACTTACAGACTATGGGTTTTCTGGACACCCTTTAAGAAAAGACTTTCCTATCACAGGTCATACAGAAGTTAGATATAGTGAGGAAAAGAAAAAAGTTATATATGAGCCGGTAAAACTTGAGCAAAATTATAGAAATTTCGATTATTCAAGTCCTTGGGAAGGAACAGAATATATTAAAGAATTGCAAAAAAAAAATGACTAAAGAAAAGAAAACACTAAATTTAAATTTTGGTCCTCAGCACCCTGCTGCGCATGGAGTTTTGAGATTAATATTAGAATTAGATGGTGAAGTAGTTGAAAAAGCTGATCCACATATAGGTTTGTTGCATAGGGGTACTGAAAAATTAATCGAAAATAAAACTTACTCACAAGCTATCCCATATTTTGATCGACTAGATTACGTGGCACCAATGAATCAAGAACATGCGTTTGCTTTGGCAATTGAAAAAATAATGGATATTGAAGTTCCGATTCGAGGTCAATACATTAGAGTTATATTCTGTGAGATTGGAAGAATTTTAAGTCATATTTTAAATATTACCACGCAAGCTTTAGATGTTGGTGCTTTAACTCCGTCTCTTTGGGGATTTGAAGAAAGAGAAAAACTGATGGGCTTTTACGAGAGAGTATCTGGTTCAAGACTACACGCAAACTATTTTAGACCGGGTGGAGTTCATAAAGATTTACCGAGAGGCTTAGAAAAAGACATATTTGATTTTTGCAAAACATTCCCAAAAATTATTGATGATTTAGAAACATTATTGACAGATAACAGGATATTTAAACAAAGAAATGTTGATATTGGAATAGTATCTAAGGAGGATGCATTAAATTACTCATTTTCAGGCGTAATGCTCAGGGGTTCAGGAATTCCGTGGGACTTAAGAAAATCAGAACCATACGATTGTTATGAACAAATTAATTTTAAAATACCAGTTGGAAAAAACGGAGATTGTTACGATAGATATTTATGTAGAATTGAAGAAATGAGGGAAAGTGTAAAAATCATTGAGCAATGTTTACAAAATTTACCTAGCGGGCCAGTAAAATCACTTGATAACAAGATAACCCCTCCTTCAAAAAAAGATATTAAACAATCTATGGAGGCTCTTATACATCATTTTAAATTGTTTACTGAGGGTTATCGGGTAAAAAAAGATGAAATTTATCAAGCTGTTGAGGCACCTAAGGGTGAGTTTGGTGTTTATTTAATTTCAGACGGCACTAATAGACCATATAAATGTAAAATAAGAGCACCTGGTTTTTCTCATCTTCAAGCTATGGACTATTTAATTAAAGGCCACATGTTAGCAGATGTACCTGCTGTTTTAGGCTCTTTAGATATCGTTTTTGGAGAGATAGATCGATGAGTATAAAAAAAGTTTCTAAGGACCAACCAGATAAATTTATATTCAATCAGGAAAATTTAAACATAGCTAATAAAATAGTTTTAAATTATCCAACAGGAAAAAAAAAAAGCGCTGTTATGGCTTTATTATACATTGCTCAAAAACAAAATGATAATTGGATACCTCTAGCAGCAATGAAGTATATAGCAAAATTTTTAGATATTTCTTATATAAATGTATATGAAGTCGCAACCTTCTATTCAATGTATAATCTAAAACCTGTTGGAAAATATTTTGTTCAAATTTGTACCACAACACCTTGTATGATAAGAGGCGCATATAAACTTGTCGATGTTTGTAAAAAAAATATTTCCGAAAAAGAAAGTGAACTCTCAAGTAATAAAAATTGCTCTTGGACCGAAGTGGAATGCCTTGGTGCCTGCATAAATGCTCCAATGGCTCAAATTAATGAGGATTATTATGAGGATTTAAATGTAAAACAGTTTGAAAACATAATTAAAGATATATTAAAAGATAAAAAACCTAAACCAGGGTCATATCGTGGTAGAGTAAATTCAGAACCTGAAAAAAATAGACAAACTTTAATAGAGAACAAAAATGCTTGAGGATAAAGATAGAATTTTTAAAAATTTATATAATGATTTAGGTGCTGACATAGGCTCGGCGAAAAATAGAGGAGATTGGTCTAATACAAAAGAAATCTGTTCTAAAGGACGAGACTGGATAATAGAAGAAGTAAAAAAATCAGAGTTGAGGGGTAGAGGAGGTGCGGGCTTTCCAACTGGTCTAAAATGGTCTTTTGCGCCAAAAAAAGTGGGAGCCAAACCTCATTACTTAGTAATTAATGCCGATGAGTCTGAACCTGGCACATGTAAAGATAGAGATATTTTAAGATTTGAACCTCATAAACTTATTGAGGGTTGCTTAATTGCTTCATACGCAGTCAATGCTCATAAATGTTACATTTATTTGAGAGGAGAATATTACAATGAGGGTTTAAAACTTCAAAACGCAATTGATGAGGCTTATAAAGCTAATCTTATTGGAAAAAATTCATCAGGCACTGGATGGGAACTTGATATTTATATACACTATGGTGCGGGTGCATATATCTGTGGAGAAGAAACTGCTCTTTTAGAAAGTATTGAAGGCAACAAAGGACAACCAAGGTTAAAACCACCTTTTCCCGCTTTAGTAGGATTATATGGATGTCCAACAATTATAAATAACGTTGAAACTATAGCTGTTATACCTACAATATTAAGAAAAGGATCAAAATGGTTTGCATCTTTGGGTAAACCAAAAAACACTGGAACTAAAATATTTTGTATTTCAGGCAATGTTAATAGCCCATGTAACGTTGAGGAAGAAATGGGCATTAAGTTAAAAGACTTAATAGAAAAACATGCAGGTGGAGTTGTTGGAGGGTGGGATAATTTACAAGCCGTTATTCCAGGCGGCTCGTCTATGCCAATGTTAAGCAAAGAAATAAGTGAAAATATAACTATGGACTTTGACTCATTAGTAGAAAATAACAGTGGATTAGGCACAGCAGGAATAATTGTTATAAATAAGGATCAAGATATTATTAAATGTATGGCTAGAATAGCTAGATTTTATAAACATGAAAGTTGTGGTCAATGCACACCATGCAGAGAAGGTTCAGGTTGGATGTGGAGAATTTTAGAAAGGATGGCAAGAGGAGAGGCTTCAAAAGATGAGATTAATATGCTTTCTGACGTTACTAAACAAATCGAAGGTCATACTATTTGTGCGTTTGGGGAAGGTTCAGCCTGGCCAGTACAAGGTTTATTGAGGCATTTCAAAAAAGAAATTATTGAGAGAAATAATTTTGACCCATTAATTAAAAATAAAAAAAATATTCCTTATTTAATTGACCAACATTTATTAGAGGAAGATATTAAAAATGTTAAAAGTTAAAGTTAACGATATTGATCTTGAGGTAGAAGAAGGTCTAACAGTTTTGCAAGCTTGCGAACTAGCGGGTGCTGAAATACCTAGATTTTGTTATCATGAAAAACTATCGATTGCTGGAAACTGCAGAATGTGCCTAGTAGAAATTGAAAAATCAAAAAAACCTGTTGCCTCATGTGCAATGCCAGTTGCAGATGGAATGAATATCAAAACAAATACAAAATTAGTTGAAAAGGCTAGAAAAGGAGTAATGGAATTTCTTTTGGCAAATCATCCTTTAGATTGTCCCGTTTGTGACCAAGGTGGAGAATGTGATTTGCAAGATCAATCAATGTTTTATGGAATTGATAAATCAAGATTTAAGGAAAATAAAAGATTTGTGCCAGAAAAATATATGGGCCCATTAATAAAGACTCAGATGACTAGGTGTATACACTGTACAAGGTGTGTAAGATTTGCAACTGAGGTAGCTGGTGTTCCAGAAATTGGCGCCATTGGCAGAGGTGAAGATATGCAAATCACAACTTATTTAGAAAAATCAATGGAGTCTGAACTATCAGCAAATGTTATTGATTTATGTCCAGTGGGAGCACTTACTTCTAAACCATATGTATTTGAAGCAAGACCTTGGGAGTTAAAAAAAACTGAAACTGTAGATGTTATGGATGCAGTTGGTTCTAATATACGTGTTGATACTTACGGGTGGGAAGTAAAAAGAATTTTACCAAAAATAAATGAAGATATTAATGAAGAATGGATATCAGATAAAACTAGATATGCATGTGATGGTTTAAAGTATCAAAGATTAGATACCCCTTATATTAAAAAAGAAAATAGTTTTAAAAAAATTAATTGGTCAGATGCATTTCAAATTTTAAAAGATAAAATAAATGTCACAAAACCTGAAAAAATAGCAGGTTTAACTGGTGATCTTACAAATATGGAAACATTATTTGCATGCAAAGAATTGTTTCAAAAAGTTCTAAAATCTAAAAATTTAGAATCTAGAGAGAAAAATATTTATATAAATTTAAATGATAGAAAAAACTACATTTTTAATTCTGAAATAAAAGGTATTGAAAAAAGTGATTTCATTTTATTAATTGGCACCAATCCAAGATATGAAGCCACAATGTTGAATGCTAGAATAAGAAAGTCTTTTTTAAAAAATAATACAGAAATCTTTTCTTTAGAGGATTTGGGTAATCTGACATACGATTATAAAGTACTTTCAAATACGACAGAGGAATTAAAAAAAATTATCAAAAGTAATAGTGATATCTCAGATAAAATTAAAAATGCAAAATATCCTTTAATAATATTTGGTGAGTCAGCTCTTACATTGAACTCATCTAAATATTTGTTTGAAGGTTTTAAAAAATTTTTAAATGAAAATAATAAAATTACCGAGGAATGGAATTCATTAAATATACTAAATACCAATGCTTCAGCTGTTGGTTCTTATGACCTTGATATTGTTTGTAAAACTAACGACACATTAGAAAAAATAAACAAAAACTTTTTTGAAATAATCTTTCTAATTGGCCAAGATAATATCTCAATAAATAAAAAAAATGAATTTATAGTTTATATAGGAAGTCATGGAGACAAAGGTGCTGAAATAGCTGATCTTGTACTTCCAGGTGCTGCATTTACAGAACAAAATGGATATTTTACAAATTTAGAAGGAAAGTTGCAGATGGCATTTAAAGCTTCTTACCCCCCTGGAGAAGCAAAAGAAGATTGGGTTATAATCAATGAAATATCTAAATTGATCTCCGGAAATAGTTTGTTTAAAGATAAAAATGAACTTTTAAATGCGATGAACAGTTATATTAACTCAAATAAAAAAAATGAATTTTCAAATTTGTTCAAAGAAGAATATATAAATGAAAAGATTCTAACTTTGCCCATAGATTATTATCATTCAAATGTTATTGCTAGATCATCAAAAACTATGAATGAATGTAGAAATATTAGATTCAAATTAAAAAAAACAGGTACCGAAGGCTAGTATGGAGTATTTAAATATTTTATTATCAGAGACTTACAAAATTTTGTTTCTTTTGTTACCAGTTTTAGTTTCAGTCGCTATGATCGTATGGCTAGATAGACGTATTTGGGCTTTTGTTCAAAAAAGAAAAGGACCAAACGTTGTTGGACCTTTTGGATTACTCCAATCTTTAGCGGATGCTTTAAAATACATATTTAAGGAAATAATAATTCCTGCAAGCTCAAACAAAATTATTTTTATTCTTGCTCCCATAGTTACAATGACACTTGCTTTAGTGGCTTGGGCAGTAATTCCATTTAGTGAAGATTTTGTGCTAGCAGACATTAATGTTGGAATATTATATATTTTTGCAATTTCATCGTTAGGTGTTTATGGAATTATAATGGGAGGTTGGGCCTCAAACTCAAAATATCCTTTTTTAGGTTCGATTAGATCTGCTGCACAAATGGTTTCTTATGAAGTTTCAATAGGTGTAATAATAATAAATGTTTTGCTATGTGTAGGTTCTTTAAAATTAAGTGACATTGTATTAGCTCAAGAAAACATATGGTTTGTAGTTCCGCTTTTTCCTATGTTTGTAATTTTTTTTATTTCTGCGTTAGCAGAGACAAATCGACCACCATTTGATTTGCCCGAAGCAGAGGCAGAGTTAGTATCTGGATACCAAACAGAATATTCAGGAATGATGTATGCAATGTTTTGGTTAGGCGAATATGCAAATATTTTATTAATGTGTGCATTAGGTTCTATATTGTTTTTAGGTGGTTGGCTCTCTCCTTTAGATATTTTTCCCTTTACAATGGTACCAGATCCACTGTGGCTAGTTATAAAAATACTTTTTTTATTTATTTTATTTGCTTTAGTTAAAGCTATTGTACCAAGATATAGATATGATCAATTGATGAGACTAGGATGGAAAGTATTTTTACCAATTTCATTAATTTGGGTTGTTTTAACTTCTGGCTACTTATTGTATTTTGATCTATTACCAAAAAGCTAATAATGAAAATATCTAGATTTATAAAAACTGTTTTTATGTTTGACTTTTTAAGAGGTTTAATGATCGCGATAAAAGAAATGTTTAAACCAAAAAAAACTATCAACTATCCTTTTGAAAAGGGTAAAATAAGTCCAAGGTTTAGAGGAGAGCACGCATTAAGAAGATATCCTAATGGAGAAGAAAGATGTATCGCATGTAAGTTATGTGAGGCTGTTTGTCCAGCGCAAGCAATTACAATAGAATCTAGCGAAAGAGAAGATGGTAGCAGAAAAACTACTAGATATGATATCGATATGTTAAAGTGTATTTATTGTGGTTTATGCGAAGAGTCTTGTCCTGTAGATGCGATTGTGCAGGGCCCAAATTTTGAGTTCGCAACAGAAACCAGAGAAGAGCTTTATTATACAAAAGAAAAACTTCTTGAAAATGGAGATAGATGGGAAAGTGTTTTAGCCGCAAATATTAAGGCAGATAATCCACATAGATAATTATTTACATGCCAGCTCACGCATTTTTTTTTTATATATTTTCATTAATTGCAATTGTATCAGCAATAATGGTAACAACATCAAAAAACACAGTTCACTCAGTTTTTTTTTTAATCTTAGATTTTATTAGTATTTCTTGCTTATTCATTTTAATAGGCGCAGAATTTCTTGGAATGATAATGTTGATTGTATATGTGGGCGCTGTAGCTGTATTGTTTTTATTTGTGGTTATGATGTTGAACGTTGCTCAGCAAAAAAACCAATGGTTTGGTGCTGCCACAGGAAGCAAACATATTCCAGTAGGAATGATTGTAAGTTTAATAATTTTCTTTGAATTATTAATTGTGATTGGTGGATGGAAATTAAAACCTGATTTAAGTAATGACTTTATAAATCTTTCGACTACTAATATTACTAATACACATTCTATTGGCAATGTCCTTTATACTGATTATATACACTTGTTTCAATTATCAGGAATGATTTTGCTAGTTGCAATGATTGGTGCAATAGTTTTAACGTTTAGACAACGATCTGGCTTAAAAAGACAAAGTTATATTAGGCAAATCTCAAGAGAAAAAAATGATGGAGTAGAATTAGTAGATGTTAAAAATAAAGAAGGGGTCAAAATAGATGTTTGATATTGGTATAGGACATTATTTAACCCTTGGTGCAGTAATTTTTACAATTGGAGTTGTTGGAATTTTTTTAAATAGAAAAAATGTAATAGTAATTCTAATGAGCATTGAATTGATATTACTAGCAGTAAATATAAATTTAGTATCTTTTTCTATTTTTTTGAATGATTTGAGTGGTCAAATTTTTACTCTATTTATATTAACTGTTGCTGCGGCAGAAGCTGCAATAGGTTTAGCTATAATAGTTGTTTACTATAGAAATTCAGGCACAATTAGGGTTGAGGAAATAGACAACCTTAAAGGATAAAATGGAAATTTTAATAGTTTTTCTTCCACTGTTAGCAGCAATTATCTCTGGATTTTTTGGAAATAAATTAGGTAACAGATTTTCGGAAATTTTGACAAGTTTATTTGTTTCAATTTCTGCAATTTTTTCAATCTATATTTTTTACAATGTGATGATCAATGATTATAATTCAAATATAATTATTTCGTCGTGGATTAGCTCTGGAACACTAGAAGTAAACTGGTCAATTAAAATTGATCCATTATCATCTGTAATGTTAGTAGTTGTTACTTTTATATCCTCGCTTGTTCACATCTATTCAATTGGATATATGCATCACGACCCTCATAAACCAAGATTTATGTCATATTTGTCTTTGTTTACTTTCTCAATGTTGATGTTGGTAACGTCAGACAATTTTTTACAACTCTTTTTTGGTTGGGAGGGAGTTGGTGTATGCTCTTATTTTTTGATTGGTTTTTGGTTTAAAAAACAAAGCGCAAATAATGCAGCAATAAAGGCTTTTCTTGTTAACAGAGTAGGAGACTTTGGGTTAGCATTAGGTATTTTTTTGATATTTTATTATTTTGGTACCATCAATTACAACGAGGTATTCAATTTAATTCCAACTCTAATATCAGAAAAAATTAATTTTCTTGGGTTTAATTTCGTTGTTATAGATTTAATTTGTATTCTATTGTTCATTGGAGCAATGGGTAAATCTGCTCAAATTTTCCTCCACACATGGTTACCAGATGCTATGGAAGGTCCAACTCCAGTTTCTGCATTAATTCATGCAGCAACTATGGTAACAGCTGGAGTTTTTTTAGTTGTGAGGTGTTCACCAATTTATGAGTTATCTCCATTAGGTTTAGAAATTGTTACATTAATAGGAATGTCAACTGCATTCTTTGCAGCTACTGTAGCCTTAGTACAAAATGATATTAAAAAAATAATTGCCTATTCAACATGTAGTCAACTAGGATATATGTTTTTTGCAGCTGGAGTTGGTGCGTACAATGTAGCAATGTTTCATTTATTTACTCACGCATTTTTTAAGGCTTTATTATTTCTAGGAGCCGGTTCTGTGATCCACTCATTTCAAAATGAACAAGATATTAAAAATATGGGTGGTGTTTGGAGAAAATTACCTTTTACATATTTAATGATGATTATAGGCACACTAGCATTAACTGGCTTTCCCTTTTTGTCAGGCTTTTATTCAAAGGATGCAATTATCGAATTTGCTTATCTTGAGAAAGGAAGTTTAAGTAATTATGCAGCAGTAATAGGTGTAATCACTGCAATTTTTACCTCAATTTATTCTTGGAGATTAATATTTTTAACTTTCCACGGTAGTTTTAATAATAAGAAACTAGATATAAAAGATCTGCATGAGTCACCTTTAGTTATGTTGATACCACTGGTTTTATTATCTGTTGGGGCTTTATTTTCTGGAATGTTTTTTAAAGAAATATTTATCGGTACTGAAAGTAGTCAATTATTTTGGAAAGACTCAATAATGTTTTTAGAACCATTGAGCAAAGACCATCCACCTTTATGGTTTTTATTACTAACGCCATCATTTGTGGTTATTTCTATTCCCTTTTCTTATTATTTATTTCTAAAGAAAAATTTAATTATTGAGCAAATTGTAAAAATTAACTACCCATTATATGTTTTCTTGAAAAAAAAATGGTACTTCGATGAACTTTATGATTTTATATTTGTTAAATCATTTAAAAGTTTAGGTAATTTTTTTTGGAGAAAAATTGATAATTTAATTATTGATAGATTTGGTCCTGATGGTATCTCTAATATCATAAAAAAATTTTCCTTATATGCGGTAAAATTCCAAAGTGGATTTATTTATCAATATGCCTTCATAATGTTGTTGGGTTTTTCAATTTTACTAACATTTTTAATTATTAAATAAACATGTTTCCGATTCTTTCATCTTTAATAATTTTACCACTTATTGGTTCTTTATTTTTAATATTTATTAGATCTTCCGAAAAAAATACTAGCCTTAAATACGTTGCATTATTTATTACTTTTACAAATTTTTTTTTATCACTTTATCTTTGGAAAATTTTTGATCCATCAATATCGACATTTCAGTTTGTAGAAAATAGAATTTGGATTGAAGGTTTTATAAATTATAAAGTTGGTATAGATGGCATATCAATTTTATTTGTAATTCTTACAACCTTTATAACACCACTTTGTATAATTTCAGTTAATTCAACAATAACTTACCGATTAAAGGAGTTTTTAATAGCAATTTTAATCATGGAAACTTTAATGATTGGAGTATTTTGTTCATTAGACTTAGTAATTTTTTATTTATTCTTTGAAGGCGGGCTTATTCCAATGTTTTTAATTATTGGAATATGGGGCGGAAATAGAAGAGTTTACTCTGCATTTAAATTTTTCCTTTTTACATTAGTTGGATCTGTTTTAATGCTAGTTGCAATTATTGCAATTTATTGGATAAGTGGAACAACGGATATCGAAAAATTATATGAATTAGGGATTCAAGAAGAATATCAAAAATTATTATGGCTAGCATTTTTTTCATCTTTTGCAGTGAAAACTCCAATGTGGCCTGTGCACACATGGCTACCTGATGCACACGTAGAGGCACCTACCGCTGGTTCAGTTTTACTTGCTGCTATCCTACTTAAAATGGCTGGTTATGGTTTTATAAGGTTTTCAGTGGGTTTATTTCCTTTAGCATCAATTTATTTTGTACCATTGGTCTACTCATTAAGTTTAATAGCAATAATTTACACCTCTTTAGTTGCCTTAATGCAGGAAGATATGAAAAAGCTTATTGCATATTCATCTGTTGCACATATGGGTTTTGTAACGCTTGGTATTTTTACATTTACGCAACAAGGGATTGAAGGAAGTATTTTTCAGATGATTAGTCATGGTTTAATTTCAGCTGCTTTATTTTTATCTGTTGGAGTTGTTTACGACAGATTAAAAACTAGACAAATTAAAGATTTCTCTGGGCTTGTAAATATAATGCCTAAATACGCAATAGTGATGATGATATTTACTCTTGGAGCTTTAGGATTACCTGGAACAAGCGGATTTATTGGTGAATTTTTAGTTTTAATGGGAACGTTTAAAAAAAGTATTATAACGGCTGCTATTGCAAGTATCGGAGTAATACTTGGTGCTGCTTATATGTTATGGCTATACAAAAGAGTTGTTTTCGGAAATTTATTAAAAACAATTGATATAAAAAAAATGGTAGATCTAAATAAATATGAAACATTAATTTTATCTTCGCTAGCAATTTTAATAATAGTTTTTGGTTTTTATCCAGAGCCTTTAATTAAAACATATGCTACATCAATAGATAATTTTATAAATACTATTAATGTAACCACAGAATTAAGTTTAATAGAAAAAATCAAATGAGTAACTTATATTTTATAATCCCTGAACTATTTATTTCATTAAGCGTGATGGCTCTTTTAGTTTTAGGAGTTTTCAAAAACAATAGTTCTAAAATTATTTTTTACTTGTCTTGCTTAATTATATTGGTATCTCTTGCGATTAATTTAAACATAAACATAACGCAAACAATCTTTCTTTTTAATAATAGTTATTTAGTAGATCAGCTATCATTATTTATAAAATCAATAATTATGATTTCAGCTTTCTTTGTAATGTTTTGTTCATATAACTATGTCAGAGTTAACAATATACTTAAAATTGAATACCCAATATTAATTCTATGTTCATTACTTGGAATGTTAGTAATGATAAGCTCAAATGATCTCATTGTATTTTATATAGGTTTAGAATTACAATCTCTTGCATTATATGTGTTAGCATCTTTTAATAGGGATAATATTTTGTCCTCAGAGTCCGGATTAAAATATTTTGTTTTAAGTGCTTTATCATCAGGTTTGCTTTTATATGGTTGCTCATTAATTTATGGTTTTTCTAATTCAACTAATTTTAATGAAATTTCTCAGAATTTTAATTTTGAATACGGAGTTATTTTCGGCATGGTTTTTGTAATTGTTGGATTAGCATTTAAAATTTCTGCTGTCCCTTTTCATATGTGGGCTCCAGATGTTTATCAAGGTTCACCAACTTCTGTGACTGTATTATTTGCAATTTTACCAAAAATAGCAGCTCTTACAGTTTTTATAAAATTTTTATACGGTCCATTTATAAATCTCTTCGAAGAGTGGCAGGCCATAATTATATTTTTATCAGTTGCTTCAATGATTTTAGGCGCAGTTGCTGCTATTGGTCAGAAAAATCTTAAAAGACTTATAGCTTACAGCTCAATCAGTCATATGGGTTATGCGTTAGCAGGATTAACTACAGGTACTAACCAGGGTATTCAAAGTTCAATAATTTATTTAATTATTTATTTAATTATGAATCTTGCATTCTTTAGCTGCCTTTTTATGTTGAAAAGAAAAGACAAATTTTACGAAAACATAGAGGATTTATCAGGTCTTTCAAAAAAACATCCTATTCTAGCATTAAGTTTTTTAATAATATTATTTTCACTTGCCGGAATACCGCCACTTGCAGGATTCTTTGCAAAATTTTATATTTTTATGGCAGTAATACAAAAAGAAATGTATTTTTTAGCTATTGTAGGATTACTGGCAACTGTAATAGCTGCTTTTTATTATTTAAGAGTTATAAAAATAATTTACTTTGACCCAGAACAAGAAAAATTTGACACTGCAATGAGCTTAGGATTAAAGCTTACATTAATTTTGTCAACATCCGCAATATTAATGTATTTTTTAAATCCAAATTTCTTAAACAAATATATAACAAATATTTTAGTTATTTGATGGTTTTAAAAAAATTTAAATATAAAAAAGTTTCAAGTACAAATGAAATTGCGATGCAAAAAATTAGACAAGGTTATAAGTCAGGTGTTATTATTTCTGATAAACAAACACGTGGTAGGGGTCAACATGGTAAAAAATGGATTTCTAACAAGGGAAATTTATTTTTTAGTATATTTTTTATTATTAACAAAAAAATACAAATCTCTAGATTAGTTATAAGCAATTTAAGAATAATAAAAAAAATATTGTCCAATTATATTAAATCAAAAATAAAAATTAAAAGGCCTAATGATATTACAGTAAATAAAAAAAAGATTTGTGGGATTTTAAATGAAACTCTATTTTATAATGATTTAAAATTTTTAGTTATCGGAATTGGAATAAATATAGTTAGTTCACCTAATATAAGAGGTTATCCAACTACAAATTTGAATGAGGTAACTAATAGAAGAGTTAGTAAAACTAAATTATTAAATAAAATTATCAAAGCTTTTGATATAAAAATAAAATGATTATTGTAGGTGATATAGGAAATACAGAAATAAAAATATGTTTTTTTTATAATGGTTTAAAAAAAAAATATTTATTCAAAACAGATTCACTTAACAAAAAAATTATAAGAAATAAGTTTAATTTTTTACGCAAAAAAATTTATCTTAAGAATGCGATTATAAGCAGTGTAGTGCCAAAAACTTTTAGTCAAATTAAAAAGATTTTTTTTAATCTATATAAAGTTAATTGTATCGAATTAAAGAAATTAAATTTAACAAGACTAATAAACATTAAAGTCAACAAGAAAGAAATTGGATCTGATCGTTTAGCAAACGCAATAAGTGTAATGAGTAAAAAAAAAAATTTTATTGTTGTTGATTTTGGAACTGCTACAACTTTTGATGTAATTAAGAAAAATAATTACTTAGGGGGAGTGATCGCTCCGGGTGTAAATTTGTCACTAGATAACTTGATTAAAAAAGCAAGTTTAATACCAAATGTTAAATTAAATAAATCAAAATCTATAATTGGAAAAAATACAGAACAAGCAGTCCTGTCTGGTTTTTTTTGGGGATATAATGGTTTAATTAATGGCATAATTTCAAAAATTAAAAAAAAAACCAATCAAAAATATAAAATAGTTTTTACAGGTGGTCTTGCGCACTTATTTAATAAAGATATAAAAGATAAAGTTACTATAGATAAAAATCTAACAATTAATGGTTTAATTAAAGTTTCAAAACATTTTAATTTATGAAAGATGAATTAATTTTTTGTCCTCTTGGTGGATCAGGTGAAATAGGCATGAATATGAATTTGTTTGGCTTCGGTAAACCTGGTGAGCACAAATGGATTATAGTTGACATTGGTGTTACTTTTGCAGATGAGAGTATTCCAGGTATAGATTTAATATATCCAGATCCTGGATTTATCATTGATAAAAAAGAGTCCTTACTAGCTATAGTTCTAACACATGCTCACGAAGATCATATAGGTGCCATTACTCAAATATGGCCAAAATTAAATTGTAAAATTTTTGCAACTCCCTTTACTGCAGCTCTTGTAGTAGAAAAATTCAGAGAAAAAAATATTGATATAACAACTTATCTTAACATTGTTCAACTTAATGGAAAAATTAATTTAGAGAATTTTGAAATCGATTTTATAACATTAACACACTCAATTCTTGAACCAAATGGATTAAGAATAAAAACACCTTTAGGAAATGTTCTACACACTGGCGATTGGAAGTGTGATCCAGATCCTTTGATAGGAAAAAAAATAGACTCAGATAAGTTAAAATTAATTGGAAAAGAAGGTGTGTTAACAATGATTTGTGACTCTACAAACGTCTTTAGCATTGGTAGATCAGGATCCGAGTTAAGTGTAAGAAAAAGTTTATTTAAAATAATTGGAAGACTTAAAAAAAGAGTCATTGTAACCTCTTTTGCATCTAACGTAGCAAGGATGGAAACAATATTTTATTGTGCAGAAAAAACTGGTAGACAAATTTCATTAGTTGGGAGATCAATGCACCGTATTTATAAAGCAGCAAGACAATGTGGATATTTAAAAAATGTGATTGATCCAATTGATCCAAGAGATGCAAAAAAAATATCAAGAGACAAAATAATTTATCTTTGCACAGGTAGCCAAGGTGAGCCAATGGGAGCTATGAATAGAATATCAAATTATACTCATCCAGATGTATTTATTGAAAAAGATGATACTGTAATATTTTCTTCAAAAATAATACCTGGTAATGAAAAAAAACTTTCAAAATTACACAATACTTTAGTTTTAGAAGGCGTAGAAGTTATTAATGAAGAAAATGAGTTTGTACATGTATCAGGCCATCCAAATAGAGAAGATCTTAAAGATATGTATAATTGGATTAAACCGAGATCTGTAATACCGGTTCACGGAGAACATAGACATATTCTTGAACATCTTTCGTTTGCTAAAGAAATGAATGTTCCATACCCGATAAAAGTAAAAAACGGAGATATAATTAAAATTGCGCCATGTGAAAAACCTGAAGTATTTGATAAAGCACCATCAGGCAAACTTTATGTAGACGGTGATATAAGTGTTTTTGAGGACTCCAGATCAATAAAAGAAAGAAAAAATTTATCTATTAATGGTAGTCTTGAGGTAACAATTTTAGTGAATAACGAAGGGAATATATACGACTCACCTGTTATATCTGCAAAGGGACTACCAATAGAAAATTTAGAAGAATTTAAATTCGGACTGGAAAAAGAGATAAATAAAACAGCAAGATCATTCGCATTGAATAATACAAAACAAGAGGAAAATGCGATTAATGCATTAAAAACAGTTTGCCGAAAGTTTACGAAAGAGCAATTGGGAAAAAGACCATTTACTAATATAAATTTAGTTAATATTTAATATGAGTATTACTGGTTCGCTCATAATTTTTGTTTTAATTTGGTGGATCATTTTTTTTTCATTATTACCAATAGATGTTGATAGAAAACACAAGGAATTGGTTGAAGGTGTAGATAAAGGATCGCCTGAAAATCCTAGAATTATAAAAAAATTAATTTATACAACCATAATAACCTTAATTATTTTTATAGGTATATTTATGTTAGTGAAGTATGATTACCTTAATTTAAGAAGGTTTATTTCATAATGTTTTTTTCTACTTTATTAATTCCTATTTTAAAAAATTATCCCTCTGAGGCAAAAATTAAATCACACAAATTAATGTTAAGAACAGGAATGATAAAACAATCTTCTGCAGGCATATACTCTTGGTTACCTTTGGGTTTCAAAGTGATGAAAAAAATAGAAAATATTGTAAGGGAGGAGCAAAATAAAATTTTTGCACAAGAAATATTAATGCCAACTATACAATCCAGTGAAATTTGGAAAGAGAGTGGTAGATATGAAGATTATGGTGAGGAAATGTTAAGAATTACAGATAGACAAAAAAGAGAAATGTTATATGGCCCAACTAACGAAGAATTAATAACCGAAATTTTTAGAACTAGTATAAAGTCATATAAATCTTTACCACAACTTTTGTATCATATTCAATGGAAGTTCAGAGATGAATTGCGACCAAGATTTGGGATAATGCGTTGTAGAGAGTTTTATATGAAGGATGCATATTCTTTTGATCTTAATGACGATTTAGGCGAACATTCTTATAATAAATTTTTTTTATCATATCTTAAAACTTTCAAAAGGCTAGATTTAAAGGCAATCCCAATGTCAGCAGACACAGGTCCTATAGGGGGGAATTTATCACATGAATTTATTATTTTAGCTGAAACAGGTGAAAGTAAAATTTATACTGATAAAAATATATTTGAAGTTGATCATTCAGATTGTACTTTAGAAAAAAAATCATTAACAAATTTAAGAAAAAAATTTGAAAATTTTTATGCAGTTACGGACGAAAAATTTAATAAAGCTGAATTTGACAAATTAGTTACAAAAGAAAATCAATTAGAGACAAAAGGTATAGAAGTTGGCCATATATTTTATTTTGGTGATAAATATTCCAAACCAATGAATGCATCTGTAGACCACAATGGTAAAAAAGTCTTCGTAAAAATGGGATCTTACGGTGTTGGAGTTTCAAGATTAGTTGGTGCCATAATAGAGGCTAAATTTGATGAGAAAAATGAAAACATGAATTGGCCAATAAATGTAGCACCATATGAATGTGCAATTTTACCATTAGTTTCTAAGAATGATAAAACAAATTTGGAAAAATCCATTAATATATTTAAAAAACTCAAAGATAGCAATATAGATGCAATCATTGATGATACAGACGAAAACTTTTCATCAAAAATGAAAAAGTTTAATCTTATTGGTGTTCCCTTTCAAATACTTTTAGGGAATAAATCTGATAATGAAATGCTTGAATTTAAAAAAGTTGGTGAATCTTCATCAAAATTAAAAATAGACGATATAATAAAGACTATAAATTCAAAAAAAGAAAATTGATCTCTAAACTAGAAAAAGAAATAACATTTAGATATTTAAAAACCAGAAAAAAGGACGGTTTTTTAAATATTATTACAATATTCTCATTTATTGGTATTAGTCTGGGTGTAGCAGTTTTAATTATTGTAATGTCCGTAATGAACGGTTTTAGGTCTGATCTAATAAAAAAAATAAATGGATTTAATTCTCATGCTACGATTCAAAATTATGATGGTCTATTTGATCTAAAAAAAATTAATAGTTCTAATTTAAAAAGTCAGATTGATGGGTTCTTGATTAGTAACAATGGTGAAGGTATTATAATTAATGAAAAAATTACAAAAGGAGTTTTATTAAGGGGATATAAAAAAGAAGAATTTCAAACCCTAAATATAGTAAAAAACCAAGATTTTTCAGGTTCTAAAGTTTTAGGTAATAGTGAAATTTCAATCAGTCGAGAACTTGGTTATGACTTAGATTTAAAGATAGGTGATAAACTAAGTTTAGTTTTTTCCTCTTTTGAAGAAACACTTATCGGATCATTACCAAAACAAAAAACTTTTAAAATTAGCTCTTTTTATAATAGCGGTTTTAATGATTTTGATAAAAATATTGCTTTCGTAAATATTGAGGATTTAGAAAACCAATTAAATTTGACACCAGACACCAGGTTTCTAGAAATTTATTTTAAAGATCCAACAGATATAAGTAAAATAAAAAAGGATTTAATTAAATTTTTTCCTAATGATTTAATTTATACTTGGTCAGATTTAAATAAACCACTGTTTTCAGCATTAAAAGTAGAGAGAAATGTAATGTTTATTATTTTGTCCCTTATAATAATTGTTGCCGCATTTAATATAATCTCAGGATTGACAATTTTAGTAAAAAATAAAACTAGAGAAATTGCAATTATGAAGTCTATTGGAGTTAAAAACGGATCTATTAGAAAAATTTTTTTTATGGTTGGATTTATCATTGGTTGTAGCGCTACAATTTTTGGTGTTATTTTAGGAATAATTTTTTCAGTATATATAGAAAATATTAGACAATTTATAAGTAATTTATTTAATATAACTTTATTCCCAGAGGAAATTTATTTTCTTAGTACAATGCCTTATGAATTAGATTATAAATCAATTATTTTAATTTCGATTTGTTCAATTATTTCAACTTGTTTAGTATCTTTGTTTCCAGCGATTAAAGCATCTAATTTAGACACCATTAAATCTCTTAAATATGAATAATTTAATTCAATTAAAAAATGTATCGAAAAATTATATTTCCTCAAAAAAAATTGAAGTTTTAAAAAATATTAATTATACATTTAAATCAGGTAAAATATATTCTTTAACTGGCCCCTCAGGCTCTGGAAAGTCTACATTGCTTAATTTAATATCCTTAATAGACAAACCATCTAGTGGTTTTATAAAACTTAATGATCTAAAAATTAACGATAATGATAATGATCAAAGAGATATGATAAGGTCAAGAAAAATAGGAATTATTTACCAAGATAAAAATTTATTAGCTGATTTTAGTACTTTAGAGAATGTCTATTTGGCAAGATTATCTTTAAGTAATAATAAAAAAAAAGCTATCACAGATGCTAAAAACTTATTGAAAAAAGTTGGGTTAGATAAAAGACTAGACCATTACCCTAGTGAATTATCTGGGGGTGAGTCGCAGAGAGTTGCAATATCGAGAGCTTTAATAAATTCACCCGATATAATTTTAGCAGATGAACCAACAGGAAATTTAGATGTCAAAAATGCAAGAGATATATTCAAGCTATTATTTAGCCTAAGAAATAAAAATAGAATAATAATATTTGCAACTCATAATAGATATTTTGCAGATATGTCCGACTGTAAATTGAGTTTAATTGATGGTAAAGTATTTACCGTCAATGCAAGAAACTAAAAAGTCTTTTAATCATTACAAATTGCATACGCAATATTCTATCTGTGAAGGCGCTATAAAGATAGAGGATCTTGAAAAATTTTGCAAAAATAATAAAATCAACTCAATAGGTATTTCTGACACATCTAACCTATGCGGTGCTTTACAGTTCTCTGAGACTGTCTCAAAATCAAAAACTCAACCAATCATTGGTTCTCAAATAAAATTTAAACATAAAGATTTAATAGGACTAATACCAATAATTGTTAAAAACGATATTGGATACAAGAATATTGTAAAACTATCATCAAATTCATATTTAAATCATGAAAACTTTAATGAACCATTTTGTGATTTTAGGGATTTATCTCAACGTAGCGATGGTTTAATAGTTACTCTTGGAGGCTTAAATAGTCTGGCCGGAATTTTATTTAAAAAAGATAGATTAATTGAACTCAAGGAAATTTATATCTTTTTAAAAAAACTATTCAAAGAAAATTTCTACATTGAAATACAAAGACATGGTGACATAAATGAAAAAAATTTAGAGGCTTATAACTTAAAAATATCTAAAGAATTGAATATACCAATAATAGCCTCACATGAAGTTTATTATCTAGATAAAAATATTTATGATGCTCATGATGCTTTAATGTGCATTGGATCAAAAAATTATATTAATGACAAAAACCGTCCAAAGCTCTCAAGTAATCACTATTTTAAGAGTAATAATGAAATGATTGAATTATTTTCTGATTTACCTGAGGCTTTAGAAAACAACTTTAATTTACATCTAAGGTGTAGTTATAGACTCTCAAGTTCAAAACCACTACTTCCTAATATAAGTTCAAAAAAAGATCTTTCTCCTGATGATATACTTAAAAAAGAAGCAGAAGATGGTCTGAAATTAAGACTTGAGGCAGATTTAGAAAAAAAAAACAATATTAAAATTGACGAATATGAGAAAAGGCTTAGTCATGAAATAAATATAATATGCAAAATGAATTATGCTAGCTATTTTTTAATTGTTTCAGATTACATAAAATGGGCAAAAAAAAACGATATACCTGTTGGACCAGGCAGAGGTTCGGGTGCTGGTTCATTAGTTGCGTGGTGTTTATCTATTACTGATGTAGACCCTTTGAAGTTCGATTTGATTTTCGAAAGATTTCTTAATCCTGATAGAATATCCATGCCTGATTTTGATATTGATTTTTGTGAGGAAAAAAGAGATTTGGTTTTTGAATATTTAAAAAAAAAATACCCAGACTCTGTAGCACATATAATAACATTTGGAAAACTTAAGGCTCGAATGGTCATTAGAGATGTTGGAAGAGTTATGGGTTTACCTTATGGTTTTGTTGATAGTATCTGCAAAATGATACCATTTGATCCTTCCAGACCAATGAATTTAAATCAATGTATCAACTCTGAACCTAAACTTCAAAAATTGATAAAAGAAGATAAAAGAGTAGAAAGATTAATAAACTTATCTTTAAAACTTGAGGGTTTAAATAGAAATTTTGCTACTCATGCAGCTGGGGTTGTTATTGCAGATAAGAAACTCTCAGAAACAGTGCCACTTTACAAAGACCCATCCTCAGATCTTTTATTACCATCCACTCAATTTGATATGTATTCTGCTGAAAATGCTGGTCTAATAAAATTTGATTTTTTAGGTTTAAAAACTTTAACTGTTATAAATAAAACACAAAATTTAGTTAAAAATAAATTAAAAAATTTTAAAATCAGGAACATAAAATATAATGACCAAAAGGTTTATGACCTTTTGTCTACAGGTAAGACAGTAGGGTTATTTCAATTAGAGAGCTCTGGAATGCGTGAAGCATTAATTCAAATGAAACCAAATCAGTTAGAAGATATAATAGCATTAGTTGCACTATATAGACCGGGTCCTATGAGCAATATTTCAATTTATAATGACTGCAAACATGGAAGACGAGAACCTGATTATTTGCATCCAAAATTAGAAAAAATATTGAAACCAACATATGGAGTAATAATTTATCAGGAACAAGTAATGCAAATTGCACAAATTTTATCTGGTTTTTCACCTGGAGAAGCAGATTTACTAAGAAGAGCCATGGGTAAAAAAAAAAGAGCAGAATTAGAAAGACAAAAAACTAGATTTATAGAAGGAGCTTTTAAAAACGGTATAAGCAAAGATGTAGCTGCAGGTATATTTTTAAAAATAGAACCTTTCGCCGAGTATGGTTTCAATAAAAGTCATGCAGCAGCTTATGCAATTATTGCTTATCAAACTGCATTTCTGAAAACTTATTATCCCGAAGAATTTTTTGCTGCATCAATGTCTATGGAATTATCCAATCAAAAAAAACTTAGTGAGTTTTGTGAAGAAATAAAAAGGTTAAAAATAAATATTATAAGTCCAGACATAAACACATGTTTTACTGATTTTAGTTCTAAAAATAATGACTTCTATTATGCATTAGGAGCTATAAAAAATGTAGGTTATGAGGCTATATCAAATATAATAAATGAGAGAAATAAAAATGGTAAATTCAAATCAGTTTTAGATTTTTTAAACAGAGTAAACCCTAAAGATATAAATAAATTACAATTAGAAGGTCTTACCAAAGCAGGTGCTTTTGATAGTATTATAAACAATAGAAGGTCATTCTTTGACTCAATTCCAAATTTAATTCAAAAATCTAAAAATATATTCGAAAATAAAACTCAAAATCAAATAGATCTATTCTCTAAAAATGATAATAGTGAAAAAATCATAGTAGAAAAACCTGAGTGGAACTTTCAAGAAAAAATGTTAAAAGAGTTTGAAACAATAGGCTTTTACCTATCCGATCATCCACTAAATCAATATAAAAATATTTACGATGAATACAATATAACCAAATACTCTGAATTTATAACTAACAAAAACCAATCAGAAAGTATGGTGGCATCAACAATTTTAAAAATTCAAGAAAAAAAAACCCAAAAAGGAACATCATATGCAATTATAAAATTTTCTGATTTAGGAGGTGTATTTGAGCTTTTTGTTTTTTCTGATCTATTTGAATTAAATAGAGATAACATAAAAGAAGGCAAATCTGTAATAGTAACTCTTTATAAAAATTTCAATGACAGCGAACAAAGAATGAGAATTAATGTAAAAAAGATTGTACCTTTAGATGAAATTATTAATAAACCAATTAATGGTTTAAAAATTAAAATATCAAACACAAAGGAATTTGAATTATTATCAAAAATTTTAATAAACCAGGGTAATGTAGAGGTTGAATTTGAAATATTAGATAGTGATAAGAAATATACACTTAAATTAAAAAAAAAACGATTAGTTGACAAAAACATTTTAAATTCTATTAAAAATCAAGGTATTTCAGCTTCAATTTTTTAAAAAATTACTTGCGTTTAATTAATAAAATTATTAAAAGCCAAAATAATAAAACTCACACAGTTAATGGTTTAAAACCTCCGGTGCTTTAATGCTAATAACTGTGGCGGAATAACCGGGAAAATTTATGAAGATACCAAATTTAACTATAGAACAATTACTAGAAGCTGGCGTTCACTTAGGTCACAAAACTTTAAGATGGAATCCAAAAATGAAAAAATATATTTTTGGCAAAAGAGACTCCGTTCATATAATTGATCTTACACAAACATTAGAATTAACAAATAAAGCTTTAGAAAAAATTTATGAGACAATATCTAATAACGGTAAAATTTTATTTATATCGACAAAAAAACAAGCATCCGAGTCAATTGCTGAATTAGCAAAATCTACAGATCAATATTTTGTAAATTACAGATGGCTTGGTGGAATGTTAACAAATTGGGGCACAATTTCGAACTCAATTAAAAAACTTAACAAGATTGAGATAGATCTAAAATCTGAAAATAGAGGTTTCACAAAAAAAGAACTTTTAAAAATGGGTATTCAAAGAGATAAACTACAAAGATCTCTTGGTGGAATTTCAGAAATGAAAAAAATACCAGACTTAGTTTTTATTATTGATACAAATTACGAATCATTAGCTATAAAAGAATCTATTAAGTTAAATATACCAATTATCGCAATTTTAGACACAAATTCAAATCCTGAAGGTATTGATTTCCCAATACCTGGAAATGACGACGCTAGAAGATCTATTGATTTGTATTGTAATTTAATAAAAGAGACAATAGAAAATGCCAAAAAGGAAGCCCCAAAAGTTGAAGAAAAAAAAATAATAGAAAATCCTAATAAACAAGAAAATTCTTCTCCAAAAAAAAAATTAAATTAATTTTTTAAAAATGGCTGATATCGAAAAAGTTAAGAAATTAAGATTTTTAAGTGGCGCTGGCTTTAAAGATTGTAGTTCTGCTTTAGATGAGTCTAACGGTGATATAGATAAAGCTATAGAAATACTCAGAGTTAAAGGTATATCAAAAGCCTCAAAAAAAATGTCAAGATCAGCAAATGAGGGCTTAATAGCTATAACAGAAGACAATCAAACGTCATCTATTCTAGAAATAAATTGTGAAACAGATTTTGTAGCAAAAAATGAGGATTTTGTTGTTTTTGTTAAAGAATTAAGCGAGATTAATAATAAGATTGGGTCAAACAGGGAAAGTTTACTATTATCAAAAATGAAAAATGGTAAGACTGTAGATGAAAATTTATTAACTTTAATTTCTAAAATCGGTGAAAAAATTACAATTGGAAGATCGAGAAGTTTTAATTGCAAAGAATTTAAAGTCTTTAAATATCATCATACAACAGTTAAAGATAATCTTTCTAAACTTGGTGTTCTAGTATCATTAAAAACATCTGATAACTCCGAAAAATTAAAAACTTTTGGCAAACAACTAAGTATGCATATTGCTGCTTTAAACCCATTAGCAATTAACATAGATGACATAGATCCTGAAATTTTAAAAAAAGAAGAGGAATTAATTTCAGAAGAATTAAAAAATTTGGGAAAACCAGAGGATATTGTTAAAAAAATTAGCATAGGCAAGATCAATAAATTTAAAGAGGAAAACTCGTTGTTAAATCAACAGTGGGTGATGGAGCCTAAAAAAAAAGTGAAGGATATTTTAAAAGAATTGAATTTAGGCAGTATTGAAATAAAAGAATTTTACAGGGTTAAGATTGGAGAATAAATGTTTAATACGCAAAGTTATAATCAAAAAATGAATAAAACTATTGAAATTTTTGACAAAGAGTTAGGTTCATTAAGAACAGGTAGAGCAAATGCAAGCATGTTAGATTTAGTTAAGGTTGACGTGTACGGTCAAAAAATGCCAATTAATCAATTGGGCACGATTACAACACCAGAGCCTAGAATGATAAATATTCAAGTATGGGATTTAAATAACGTTAATTTAATAGACTCTTCTATTAAAAAATCAGAGCTGGGTTTAAATCCTCAAATTGACGGACAACTAATTAGACTGCCAATACCTGATTTAAGTGAGGAAAGAAGAAATGAAATGAAAAAAATCGTTAAAACTATGGGTGAAAAATGCAAGGTTTCAATTAGAAATATAAGGAGAGAAGGAAAAGACAGTTTGAAAAACTTACTAAAAAAAAAAGAAATTTCTGAAGACGAGGAAAAAAAAAATGAAAAAGAAATTCAAGTTATAACAGACAAGTTCATAAAATTAATTGATGACAAAGTATCATCTAAAGAAAAAGAAATAATGACTATATGAACCCGATTAAACATGTTGCCATTATCATGGATGGTAATGGTCGTTGGGGTATAAAAAAAAGAAAATCTAGAAATTTTGGACACAAACAGGGTTTAAAGTCTGTAGAAAAAATTATTAAAGAAACACTAAAAAAAAAAATTAGATTCTTAACATTATATGCTTTTTCCACAGAGAATTGGAAAAGGCCTAAAAATGAAGTTAATTATTTATTTTCTTTATTAGACAACTTTCTATCAAATAAAATAAAAGAATTACATAGCCAAAAAATTAAGTTTGTAGTACTTGGAAAAAAAAAATTTAATAAGAAATTAAACAATCTTCTAAATTATTCAGAAAAACTGACCTCAAATAACAAAAAATTGCAAATCAATTTAGCTTTAAATTATGGATCTAAAAGTGAAATAATTAATGCTATCAATAATTTAAAAAAAAAGAAATTACAAATAAATGAAAGCAATATTACAAGAAATCTTTACACAAAAAATACACCTGATCCAGATATTTTAATTAGAACAGGGGATAGAAAACGTTTAAGTAATTTTTTATTATGGCAATTAGCTTATTCAGAAATTTTTTTTGAAAAAAAACTTTGGCCAGATTTTAATGAAAAAGATTATAATAATATTTTAAATAAATTCAAAAAAACAAAAAGAAATTTTGGAAAAATATGATCTATAATGAATTATTAAAAAGAATAATCAGTTCATTAATTATAATACCCATAGCTCTTTTTTTTATAATTAAGGGAAGTTTTTTATTCATCTTTTTCATCTTAATTTGTTTTTTAATCACATCATATGAATGGCATAAGATGAGCAATAAAAAACCATATTATTTACCCGGATTTCTTTTTCTAATGTTGTCTTTTTACTCTGCATACATAATTAGAGCCAATGACAGCAATAGTTTAAAATTTTTTTTGTATATTTTAATTGTTTGTGTTTCTACTGATATAGGAGGATATATTTTTGGAAAAATTTTTAAAGGACCTAAGTTAATTAAAATTAGTCCAAAAAAAACTTATTCAGGAGTAATAGGTGGATATTTAATGTCAATTATACTTTATTATTTGTTTATAAATTTGAATTATGGAGATGAAATAAATTCTAAGGACTTTATATTTATATTATTAATTTCAACTATTAGTCAATTAGGAGATATCACTATCTCTTACTTTAAAAGATTGTCCAAAATAAAAGATACTGGAAAAATCCTTCCTGGTCACGGTGGTCTTTTAGATAGAATAGATGGAATGATTTTCGCATTCCCGGCTGCATACATAATTTTTAAAATAATAAACATAAATTTTTAAATGAAAAAAAAAATTGCTATTTTAGGTTCTACAGGCTCAATAGGTAGACAAACTTTAGATATTATAAGAAAAAATAAAAAAAATTTTAAAATAATGCTACTTACAGCGAATAAAAATCATAATTTACTTTCAAAACAAATAGTTGAATTCAAGGTTAAAAATATAATTGTCACAAATAATAAAAGTTATTTGGTTCTTAAAAAAAAATTCAAAAAAATTAATGTTTTTAATAATTTAGAAAAAATCGATAATATTATCAAATCAAAACTAGATTATACAATGAGTTCAATATCTGGCTTTGATGGATTAAAGCCTACAATAAAAATAATAAAAAAAACTAAAACAATTGCAATAGCAAATAAAGAATCCATCATTTGTGGGTGGAGGTTAATTAAAAAACAGCTAGATAAACATAAAACGAAATTTATACCAGTCGACTCGGAACATTTCTCTATTTGGTCAGTCATTAAAGATGTTGATACTAAAATAATTGATAAAATTATTATAACAGCATCTGGTGGACCATTTCTAAATTTAAAAAGTCAAAATATTAAAAAAACACCCAAACTCGCAACAAATCATCCCAATTGGAAGATGGGTAAAAAAATTTCTACTGACTCAGCAACATTAATGAATAAAGTTTTTGAAGTTATAGAAGCAAAAAAAATATTTAATATTGATTTAAATAAATTTGAAATATTGATCCATCCTAAATCTTATATTCATGCTATTATAAAATTTAAAAACGGTTTGATTAAACTAGTAGCGCATGACACAGATATGAAAATACCTATTTTTAATTCAATATATTGCAATGATTATAATTATTTTAAATCAAAAAAAATTAATATTAACTTATTAAATAATTTGAATTTAAATAAAGTTGATCCAAAAAAATATCCATTGTTTAACATTTTGAAAATAGTTCCAAAAAAAGATACTTTATTTGAAACTTTATTAGTATCAATCAATGACGAACTAGTGAGTTTATTTCTTCATAATAAAATAAATTTTGAAGATATTTCAAATAATCTTAAACAAATTATTACCCATAAAATATTCGTTAAATACAGGCATAAAAAGCTTCAAAATTTAACCCAAATTGAAAAATTAAATCAGTTTGTAAGATTGAAAACAAAATCTTTAAGTGTAATATCCAAATCAAATGAATAGAATTCTTTTATCATTACTATTTTTTGCATTTTTTATTTCAGTTAGAGCCGAGATAATTAATGATATAAAATTAGAAAATAATATTAGAGTAAGCAAGGAAAGTATTATTTCATTTGGTAATATAAAACTTGGAACAGATTACTCGGAATCTGATGTAAATCAAATTTTGTTAGATCTATATGAAACAAATTTTTTTTCAGATATAAAATTGAAAATTGAAAATAATATTCTAATAATAAGTGTAAAAGAAAAAAAAATTATTCAAACTGTATCAATAGAGGGGGTTAAGTCCAAAGAAAATACAGAAAAGATTCTAAAAAATTTAAGATTAAAAGATAAAAGTCCATTTGATAAATTCACCGCAGAACAAGATTTAAACAGAATAAAAGATTCTTTAAGTAGATCTGGATACTATTTTGCTAAAGTTGATGTCACAATTAAAGAAAATAGTAATGACACTGTAGATCTTATTTATAATATCGATACTGGAGAAAAAGCTTTAATCAAAAATATTAAATTTACAGGAGATAAATTTTATAAAGACAAAAAACTAAGAAGTGTCATTGTAAGTGAAGAAAATAAATTTTGGAAATTTATAAGTAATAAAAAATATTTAGATGTTGATAGAATTGAATTAGATAAGAGATTATTAAAAAATTTTTATTTAAATAAGGGTTATTATAATGTCGAGATAGAAAGTTCGTCTGCTATATTTAATAATAATTTTTTTGAATTGATTTATAATATTAATTCTGGCAATAAATATTTCATAAAAAATGCAAAACTAAATATTCCACTTGACTATAAACCAAAAGATTTTTCAGAGATTAAGAAAACAATTGATAAACTTAAAGGTCGAAAATATTCCTTAAATGAAATAAATAAAGTTATAAAAGAAATTGATAAAATTTCTGTATCTAGGCTTTACGATTTTATAGATGCAACAATTGAGGTTGATGAAATAGACGAAAATAAATTAGATTTAGTATTCACAATTATAGAAAGCGATAAATTTTTTGTAAATAGGATTAATATTTTCGGCAATAACATAACTGAGGAAAAAGTTATTAGAAACCAACTTGAGGTTGATGAAGGTGATCCTTTTAATAAATTGTTACACGCGAAATCTATCAATAATCTAAAGGCTTTAAGAATATTTGCTGATGTTAAGGATGAAGTTGTCTCAATTGAAAACTCACAACAAAAAAATATCAAAATTACAGTAGAGGAAAAACCAACAGGAGAGATTTTAGCCTCTGCCGGAGTTGGAAATGATGGAGGAACAGTTGGATTTTCAGTATCAGAAAAAAATTTTATGGGAAGAGGTATTGGTTTAGTATCATCTTTGTCTTTGAGTGAAGAACGTATAAAAGGTGAATTTACAGTTAATAATCCCAATTTTAATTATACTGATAAATCATTATCAACTAGTATTTTTGCTATAGATACTGATAAAATGACAGAGAGTGGCTATCAGTCAGGAGAAGTTGGTTTTAGTTTTGGAACATCTTTTGAACAATATGATAATTTATTTTTTAGTCCTTCATTCAAAACTGTTGCAGAAAAACTAGAGACAAACTCATTAGCCAGCACGTCAATTAAAAAACAAGAGGGTAATTATTTTACATCAACAATTGGATATGCATTTGATTATGATTTAAGAAACCAAAAATATCAAACATCAGACGGTTTTAGAAGCAAATTTTTTCAAACTTTACCAGTAATATCGGATAGCAACACAATAACATCGGGATATTTTTTTGACAAATATTTAACTATTTCAGAAACAACAGCTAGTGTAGGATTTTTCTTAAAAAATGCCGTTGGATTATCTGACGATGTAAGGGTTTCCGAAAGAGTAGGTTTACCAAGAAAAAGATTAAGAGGTTTTAAATCAGGAAGAATTGGGCCAGTAGATGCTGGAGATGACCACGTAGGCGGGAATTATGCTGCAGCATTAAGTATAACAACCAATTTACCTTACATCGCTCCAACTTTACAAAATTTCGAATTTAATTATTTTTTAGATTTTGGAAATGTTTGGGGAACAGATTATAGAGCCTCCAATTTTGATGACTCGAATTTTTTGAGGATTTCAACTGGCGCAGGTATTGAATGGTTCACACCTGTAGGACCGTTAAATTTGACTTTCTCTCATGCACTTCAAAAAAAAGATACAGATGAATTTGAAGGTTTCCAATTTAATATTGGAACAACTTTTTAATGTTTAAAAAATTATTTATTATAAATTTTTTTTTTTTAATTTTTACTTTATGCTATGCAGAGGAGCAAAAGATAGTCTACTTAAATATTGAAAAAATTATGCAAAATTCTATCGCCGGAAAATCTATAAAAAAACAGCTTGAAAATTTATATAATAAAGATTTAGAAAAATTTAAAAAAAATGACGAAATACTTAAAAATAAAGAAAAAAAACTTATTACTCAAAAAAATATATTAAGTCAGGAAGATTTTCAAAAAGAATTAACTAATCTAAGATCAGAAATAATAAATTTTCAAAAAGAGCAAATGAGGGCTAGAGAAAATATTAATAAATTAAGAATAGAGGCTACTAGCAAGCTTATTTCTAAATTGTCACCGATATTACAAGAATATGCAAAAAAGAATTCAATAAGTTTAATATTACAAAAAAAGAATATCATTATGGGAAAAAAAGAAATTGAAATTACTGAAGAAATACTTTCAATTACAAATAATGAAATAAAAGATATTAAGATAAATTAATTAATGGACACTCTAAATAAAAAAGATATTGAAAACTTATTACCGCATAGAGAACCAATGCTTTTAATCGATAAGTTAATTAATATAAAAAAACTGTTTTCAGCAACCGCAATTGTTAATGTTAAAAAGGATAGTTTTTTTGTTCAGGGACATTTTCCAGGACAGCCAGTTATGCCCGGTGTTCTGATTGTTGAAGCTTTTGGTCAAGCTGCCGCTGCTTTGACAGCTCATGGATTAGATAAAGAAACATACGAGAATAAACTCGTTTATTTAATGAATGTTGAAAAAGCAAGATTTAGAAATCCTGTATTGCCTGATTGTAAACTTGAACTTTATATTGAAGCAGTGAGATCACATGGACGTGTTTGGAAATATAAAGGGGAGGCTTCAGTTAACAATAAAAAAATGGCTGATGCTGTATGGTCTGCAACAATTGTTGATAGGAAATAATTAGCAATAAATCTTGATAAGTATTTAAAGTAAGTTTTGATATTAAACTTACTAATGACAAATCCTTTTTTTAAAAATACTGGACCTTATGAAATTAATGATTTGCTAAAATTAACATCTATAAAAAACCAGTCTATTTTAAACGAAAAGATAAATGATATAAAAGATTTAGGCTCGTCAAAAAAAGGTGACATAACTTTTTTACATTCAAAAAAGTATGGTGAACACGCCAAATCTACAAATGCATCATTTTGTATAACTAGTGAAAGTTTAAAATTATTTTTACCTACTACTTGTAAAACAATAATTTCAGATAAAATTTTATTAGATGTTGCTAAAATAACTAAAAAATTTTACCCAAATTCTGTTACAGATGATTTCGATAATAATGCTGAAAAAATCGAAGGTACACAATTTAAAGATACAGTAAAATTTGGAACAAATGTCTTAGTTGGTAAAAATGTTAAAATTGGATCTAATTGCTTGATTGGACATAACTCTATTATTGAAAGCAATGTATCAATTGGTGATAACTGTACAATCGGTTCAAATGTTATAATTAGAAACTCATTAATTAAAAATAACGTTCATATCTTAGATGGGTGCATAATAGGAAAAAAGGGTTTTGGTTTTTTCCCTGACAAAAAAGCTAATTTTAGATACCCGCAAATTGGTGTTGTTATTATTGAGGATAATGTTGAAATAGGTTGTAGTTCAACAATTGACCGAGGATCACTCTCTAATACAGTGATTGGAAAAAATACTTTTTTAGACAACCAAATCCATATAGCTCACAATGTAAAAATAGGTGAAAACTGTATAATAGCTGGTCAAGTAGGATTTGCTGGAAGTTCAGTTATAGGGAATAATGTTATGATAGGCGGCCAAGCTGGAATTTCAGGTCATCTTAAAATAGGTAACAATGTTCAAATCGGTGGAGGTAGTGGAGTGATAAAAGATATTCCTGACAATACTAAAGTAATGGGGTATCCAGCAAAAAACTTAAAAAATTTTTTAAGAGAAAATAGATGATACATGAAACTGCAATAGTAGATAAAAATGCTAAAGTTCATTCGAGTGTTAGCATTGGTCCTTTTAGTGTGATTGGTCCAAATGTTGAAATAGGTGAAAACGTTGTTGTTCACTCTCATGTAAAAATTACTGGAAATACAATAATTGGAAGTGGAAATAAATTCTATCCTTTTGCATCTATAGGTAATGATCCACAAGATTTAAAATATAATGGTGAAGATACCAAATTAATTATTGGAAATAATAATAAATTTAGAGAATATGTAACCGTAAATCCAGGTACAATTGGTGGAGGAGGATTAACAAAAATTGGAGATAATTGTCTTTTTATGATTTCTTCTCATGTTGCTCACGACTGTATGGTAGGTAATAATGTTATCATAGCAAACAATGTACCATTAGGAGGACATGTTATTATTGATGATAATGTCGTTATAGGAGGAAATTCCGCAGTCCAACAATTCACAAGAATTGGTAAAATGGCAATGATAGGAGGTATGACAGGAGTTCTAAATGATGTTATTCCTTATGGACTTTCAACTGGAAATAGGAATATTTTACAAGGATTAAACTTAATTGGTTTAAGAAGAGCAAAATTTGAAAATAAAACAATAATGGAACTGTCGGAGGCTTATAAAAAAATATTTGCATCAAAAAACATTAATGAAAATATCGATAAATTAAATGGCGTCTTTAAAGAAAATCCTTTGGTAAAAGATGTGATTGAATTTATTACTAAAGACAAAAGAAGATCTATTTGTACACCTTTTTCATAAAATGATAGGATTAATTTTTGGTGATACTGATTTTCCAAAGGAAATTCTTAAAACTGTAAAAAAAAGAAAAATAAAATATTTGATAATTGATCTATCAAAATCAAAGAAATTTAGACAAGATAGAAAATCTTATTCAGTTTCCATAGGTCAATTTGGTAAAATTATTAATATTCTTAAAGAAAATAGCTGTAAAAATGTCTTATTCGCAGGAAAAGTAAATAAACCCAACTTTTCTAAGTTAAGATTAGATTTTAAGGGTATTTATTATATTCCTAGAATTATCAAAGCATCAAAACTTGGAGATGCTGCAATTCTTAAGGAAATTATAAAAATGTTAGCACAAAATAAAATTAAAACTGAAAATTCACTTAAATTTAATCCGGAGTTAACACTTAAAAGAGGCAATTATTCAAAAATTAAACCAGGTGAACAAGATAAATTGGATATCAAAAAGGCAATTAAAACATTAAATAGTTTAAAACAATATAATTTTAGTCAGGGTGTTGTAGTTAGAAACAATAAAGTTGTTTCAATAGAAAGCAAAGGTGGCACTAAAAAAATGTTAGAAAAAAGCAGAAACAAAAAATTCAAAAATCATGGAGTTATGGTTAAATTTCCAAAGAAAAAACAAGACCTTAGAATTGATCTACCTACAGTTGGTTTAAAAACAATGAAACAAAGCAAAGCTGCTGGGTTAAAAGGAATTGTTGTAAAAAACAAGCAACACATTTTTTTAGATAAAAACAAATGTATTAGCTTTGCCAATAAAAATAGGATGTTTATCTCTGTAAAATGAAAAAAATTTTTATCTTAACTGGCGAACCTTCGGGAGATAAATTAGCATCAACGGTAGTTGCTAAACTTAAACTAAATCATTCCGATATAGAATATTTAAGTGTTGGTGGTTTTCATTTAAATTCACAAGGTGTCAAATCTATATATGATCTTAAAGAAATAACTTATATTGGTTTTACTAGTGTTATTTTAAATATATTAAAAATCAGAAACAAGATTAATACAACCGTTAAAAAAATAATTGAATTTAATCCTGACATATTACTAAGTGTGGATAGTCCTGATTTTACTTTAAGAGTTGCTGAAAAAGTTAAAAAAAATAATCCTAAGATAAAAACCATTCACTATGTTGCTCCTCAAGTATGGGTTTGGAGAGAGGGAAGGGTTAAAAAATTTAAAAAATTTTTAGACCATATTCTTTTACTATTCAATTTTGAAAAAAAATACTTTGACAAAGAAAATATAAAAAACACTTTTGTGGGCCATCCTTTACTCGAAAATAAAGAAAATATTAAGACTGATTTATCAAATTTATTAAAAAATGATAAAAAAATAATATCCTTATTTGCAGGAAGCCGAACTTCTGAAACAAATATATTATTACCAATACTATTAAATTTTATCAAATTAATGAATGAAAAATTTAATCAATATTGTTTTATTTTTCATGCAACCGATCAAAATAAAGATTTAATAAAAGATGAATTAAAAAAAAAAAATTTAATTAATGTTGATGTTATATCGGATGAAGGTATTAAATCTCAAATATTATCAAAATCTGTATTTGCAGTCGCAAAATCTGGTACTGTTTCTTTAGAGATTTGTAATTTAAAGGTACCATCAATTATTATCTATAAAATGAATTTAATAAATTTTTTTATTGTAAAATTTTTAATCAAAGTAAAATTTGCTAACATAATTAATATTATTAACCAAAAAGAAATAATACCTGAATTAATTCAAAATGAATGTAATTCAAAAGAAATCTTTAGATCTGTCGTTTATTTTTTAAAAAACCCAGAACTTATGAAAAAACAAATTCATGATGTTAGTAATACATTAGATGAAATCAAATCTAAAACCTCTTCCTCTGCTGAAGCTGCTGCCGTAGTTTCAAGCTATCTTGGTGTCTAATCTTTTTTGAACCTCTTTTTTTCCTAAAGACAATATAATATCATATATTCCGGGTCCAAATTTTGAACCAGTTAATACTATTCTTAAAGGTTGGCCAACACCCTTAAAATTTGTGTTATTAGATTTTATAAGACCATTAATAACTGGTTCTAAAATTTCTCTGCTAGGTTGATCTATCTTTTCAAATTGTACTTTAAAGTCATTAATTACCTTTTTTGCCCTTTCATCAATTAATTTAATATCATCTTGATTAAAAATTACTTCGTCAGCAATTATATACTGACCATTGATAAATATATCTTCCAAAGTTTTAGCTTTATTTTTTAAAAACGATAGAGATTTTCTTATTTTATCTTCTTTATCAGTTTTTATTTCTTTCTTAAATTTATTACAATATTCAATCAGCTGATCGAATAAGTCATTTTCATTCATGTTCTTAATGTAGTGTTCGTTCATAGACAAAATTCTACTCATATCTAGCTTAGACGGAGATTTACCTATACCTTCAAGGTTAAAATATTTAATACTCTCTTCTATTGTAAATATTTCCTTATCTTTGTAAGACCATCCTAATCTTAAGAGATAATTTCTAAGAGCATCAGGCATAATACCAATCTTAGAATAATCGTCTAAAGTTGAGGCCTTGTCTCGTTTAGATAGTTTTTTTCCATCAATTGTATGTATTAAGGGTATATGAGCAAAAGAAGGTATTTCCCATTCCATGGCTTGGTAAATTTGAATTTGTTTAAAAGTATTTATCTTATGATCATCCCCCCTAATTATGTGTGACATATTCATTTGATGGTCATCCACTGCTGCTGATAAATTATATGTTGGAGTACCATCATTTCTTAAGATTACAAAATCTTCTATTGTATTATTTTCAATTTCAACGTCACCTTGGACCAAATCTTTTAATATAGATGTTCCATCTATTTTACTTTTAAATCTTATTACGGGTTTTATATCTTTAGGAGCATCAGTTTCTTTTTTTTCTCTCCACTTTCTATCGTAAATATATGGAATTTTTTTTTGTTTAGCTCTCTTTTTTTGTTCCTCAATTTCCTCAGATGAACAATAACATTTATAAGCGTTACCTTTTTTTAATAATTCATGGGCAACTTTAATATGATCATCTATTTTTTTTGATTGTACATATTCCTCCCCATCAAAGTTTATACCTATCCATTCTAATGAATTAATAATTTGTTTTCTATATTCCTCTTTGGATCTTTCTTTATCAGTATCTTCAATTCTTAAAAAAAAATTACCATTTTGATTTTTTGAATATAGCCAGTTAAATAAAGCTGTTCGAACTCCACCTATATGTAATGGCCCAGTTGGCGATGGAGCAAATCTAGTTGCTACTTTTGACATTTAATATTAGTAAACTATTTTTTTAGAAGTTTCTATACAAAGATACTAGAACACCCTGGACTTTTACTCTATCTGGACCAAAGATTTTGGTCTCGTAATTTTTGTTTGCACTCTCAAGTGCTATTGTTTTTCCTTTTCTTCTTATTCTTTTAAGCATAGCTTCATGGTCATCAATTAAAGCAACAACAATTTTTCCATTTTCTGCTGTATCTGTTTTTTTAACAATTACCGTGTCACCCTCGCTAATACCCGCTTCAATCATTGAGTCGCCTTGAACTTTTAAACCAAAGTACTCTCCATTTTTTTCAATATTATTAGGTAAAGGAACTCTCGATACTTCATTTTGTATTGCTTCAACTGGCGTTCCTGCAGCTATTTTACCGAGGACAGGAACTTCATTTTTTTCTATACCTTCTTCATCTAAACCACCTTTTATTACACTAGGTGAAAAAGAGTTATAAATATCATTTGCAGAAGCGGTTTCAGGTAGCTTAACAACCTCTAATGCTCTAGCTTTATGTGCCAATCTTTTTATAAAACCTCTTTCTTCTAATGCGCTTATTAAACGATGAATTCCAGATTTTGACTTCAAATTTAACGATTCTTTCATCTCCTCATAAGAAGGAGATACACCAGAACTTCTCAACTTCTTGTTGATAAACATTAATAAATTTTTTTGTTTTTTTGTTAGCATAAGAACAAATATCGTACAAATAATGTTCTATAAAAGTTCTCTACAATTAACAATAGTAAAAAAGTCAAGAAATTTAGGGATTATTTACCTAGAGAACTGAGAAAATAGAATTATTATCTAAATTTTTTAAAAGTGATTCACCAATTAAAAAAGTTTTAATCGATGTTTTGTTAGATAGTTCTAACAGCTCTTCTTTTGTTTTTATACCACTCTCAGATATTAGTGGCCCAGTATGATTTTTCAAAACATCATGAATATCAAAAGTTGTATTTATGTCAGTTTTCAAAGTTTTTAGGTTTCTATTGTTAATTCCTATGAGAGCACTTTTAAACTTAAGTGCTTTTTTAGCTTCCTCAACAGTATGAACCTCAACAATTACAGTCATATTTAATTTTATTGCTTCTTCATATAACTCATTTGCTAAAGTTTCACTAACACCAGCCATTATAATTAGTATTGCATCAGCTCCATAACTTTTAGCTAAAGGAACTTGAAATTTATCAACGAAGAAATCTTTACAGAGAATTGGTAATTTAATTTTTTCTTTAATTTTACTAATATGTATTAGATTTCCTAAAAAAAATTCTTCTTCAGTTAAAACAGACAAACACGTTACTTTATTTTGATTGTAAGTATTAGCTATTTCTACTGGATTATAATCTTTAATAATTATACCAGCAGATGGGCTTGCTTTCTTTATTTCAGCAATAATAGATAATTTTCTATTATTTATATTTTTTTGAATTTTATCTTTAAAGTCTATAAAAGATTTATTTTTATCTATAAGTTCGTTTAAAGTATCTAATTTTGTAGTTTTTTTTAGATTTTCAATTTTTTCGACTTTCTTTTTAATTATTTTTTCAAGAATATTTTCAGCCATTTTGAATTTTCATTAAATGTTTATAAGACTTTCCTGACCTTATAAAATCTCTGGCGTAGTTATAGGCCAATTTAAAATCATCATATTTTTCTGATACAATTAAACCTGCGGCCGCATTTAGACACACAGCCTTAGAAAAATCATTGTCTTCGCCTTTAAATATATTAATTAGCTTATCTGCATTAAATTTTGCATCATCTCCAACAAGGTTTTCAAACTTATCTCCTTTTATATTTAATTCTCTTGGATCAATAGTAATTTCAGAAATTTCGTTATCTTTTAATTGAACAACATTTGTTTTTGTGTATGGTGAAATCTCATCCAAACCGTCTTCACTATTTACAATCCATGCAAATTTAATATCTAAATTATTTAAAGCATTCGCAAAAATTTTTAGAAGCTTTTTTTCAAAAACTCCAATTACTTGTCTTTTTACTAAAGCAGGGCTGCTTAAAGGACCAATCATATTAAATATAGTTCTTTTGCCTATTTTTTTCCTAGTAGGACCTACAAACTTCATTGCACTATGATAATTAGGCGCGAACATGAAACCAAAATTGTTTTCATTTATTTGACGTTCAATATCTTTTGGTTCAAAATTAATGTTTATATTTAATGCCTCTAAAACATCTCCTGAACCACATTTAGAGGACACAGCTTTATTACCATGTTTTGCAACTTTAATTCCCATACTTGCAAGTAATAATGCAGATGCTGTTGATATATTTAGCGTATTCATACCATCACCACCAGTTCCGCAAGTATCAACACAATTACTAATATTAACTCTTTTGGACTTATCTCTAAGAACGTAAACGCCACCAGCAATCTCATCTGAAGACTCACCTTTTACTGATAAAAATGTTAAAAAATCAAAAATATCTTGTTCATTGACTTTACCTTCCATTAATAGATTAAATGCTGCTTTGCTTTCTTCAAAAGATAAATTTTCGTTATTCTTTATTTTTTCTATAAAATGTTTCATAAATTTTTTAAATTAATAAAATTTTTCAATATTTTAATACCTAATTTTGTTTTAATACTTTCAGGATGAAATTGTACACCATGTATATTAAATTTTTTATGTTGAATACCCATTATTAAACCATCTTTTGTTTCCGCTGTGATTTCAAGCTCGTTTGACAAGGTCTTTTTATCTACAATTAAACTATGATATCTTGTGGCTTCAAAATTCTTGGGTAAATTTTTCAAAATTCCTTTTTGTTTTGAAACTATAAGACTTGTCTTACCATGCATAAGTTTTCTTGCCTGTACTATTTTTGAACCGAAAACCTGACCAATTATCTGGTGACCTAAACAAACACCTAATATGGGTATTTTTTTATAAATTGATTTAACTATCTTTAGACAGTTACCTGATTGACTTGGATTACCAGGTCCAGGTGATATAACAATTTTTTCAAATTTTTTTCTTAAAATTGTTTTTGCATCAATTTTATCGTTTCTGTAAACCTCAACTTTACAATTTAATTGAGAAATATAATGGTAAAGATTATAAGTAAAGCTATCGTAATTATCTATTAATACAATCTTCATTTAATCGAGAGCCTTAATTAAAGCTTTAGATTTATTCACTGTTTCCTGAAATTCTTTTTCTGGAATACTGTCAGCAACAATACCTGCACCAGCTTGTACATAATATTTTCCATTTTTAGCTAGAGCTGTTCTTAAGGCAATACAAGTATCAAAGTCACCATTAGCAGAAAAATAACCAATTCCTCCTGCATAAATTTTTCTTTTATTTTTTTCTAATTCATCAATAATTTCCATAGCCCTTATTTTTGGCGCACCTGATACAGTGCCTGCTGGAAACCCTGCCATCAGTGTGTCATATTTAGATTTTTTTTTATCAAATTCACCTGTTACATTTGAAACAATATGCATTACATGAGAATATTTCTCAATTTTAAACTGCTCAGTTACTTTTACAGTATTTATTTTAGAAATTTTTCCAATATCATTTCTCCCTAAATCTAACAGCATAAGGTGTTCAGAAATTTCTTTTTTGTCTGATAAAAGGTCCTTTTTATAAAAATTATCTTCACTAAGATTTTTTCCACGAGGCCTTGTTCCCGCTATTGGCCTAATTGTAACTTTATTATCTCTTAGTCTAACCAAGATCTCAGGACTCGCACCAATAATTTGAAAATCGTTAAAGTTAAAGTAAAACATAAAAGGGGACGGATTTGTCAATCTTAGCCTTTTATAAATGCTAAGAGGTTTTTTTGTCAACTTTGTTTCAAAACGTTGACTTAAAACAACTTGAAATATGTCACCAATTTGAATGTATTTTTTTGCTTTTTTAACATTATCCAAAAACTGTTTTTTTGAAATATTTGACTTAATTTTTTTTTTTACCAATTTTTTATCGCTGTAACTTGTAGAAATTTTAGATTGAATAATTATATTATTAAGCTCATCCTGTATATCTGTATATTTTTTTTCGTAGTTTGAAATTTTTTTATCTGAAAAACAATTTTTAATAAAAAAAATTTTTTTTTGGAGGTTATCGTGTATTACTAGAGTAGTTGGTCTTATAATTCTAATATCAGGTATTTTAAGATCATCGATACAATTATCTTTGATTTTTTCAAAATATCTTATTGTATCATAGGAAAAATAACCTGCTAATAAACTACATAAAGGCGGCAATTTTTTCGGAGTTTTGAAGTTAAAATTTTTAATAATATTATTAATGACTTTAACAGGATCACCATTAATTTTTTTTTTTTTATTTTTGTTTAAGTAATAAATATTTTCATTGTTAAATTCCCATATTTTATCCGGATTTTTTCCAAATATTGTATATCTGCCTTTTATTACCCCTTTTTCTACTGACTCAAAGACAAAGCTATTTTTATCTTGTAAAAAATTATTTATTAAGTTTTCAACCTCCTTGGAATTGTTTGACTTTAACTCATAATATAAAACCTGGTTAATTTTTTTTTTATGAGTTTTTTTAAACTTTTCAAAACTAATATTAAGCATTATTTAAAATAATTTTCTGTTCGTTCTAGAGTATTATAATTTATTTCAACTTTATAATTTTGATTTAAAAATTGGTCATATGATGAGTATATCTCGTTCTTAATTTTATCCTCAGTTTTTAAAAATATTTCTTTGTCACCACTTTTAAAATCATTATTCTTTATTCCTAAAATTTTTAGAAGATATACTTTTTCCTTATCATCAGTTACAAGCATAAAACTATTGACTGGCATTGAATAAATTAATTCTACTGAATTTATTTCAAAGGTGTTGTTATCTCTTATAGATTTAATTTGAACTTTTTTAAACTCATTTTTATCTTTAACTGAATTATTAAAATCATCATCACTAAATTTATTAGTGCTAATTTTTGAAAATATTTTCTGATTGTAATTGTATCTATTTTCCTCGTATAAAATTTCTTTTATTTCAGATGAAAAATCTTTGTCTAATTTAGGTATTTCTTTTCTATAATTTTCATTTTTAAAAATTAAGAAATAATCCTCTTTATCTAAAATTTGTATTTGGTTACTTTCTTTATAATTAAAAACGTCCTGTAAATCTGTGCTTACTTTTTTTTGACTTAGTTCTTTTATTTCATTTATTTTAATTCCTTCATATTCACTAAGAAGTTCTTCCAAACTGTTTTTATTAAATATTTCATTCTCTATTTGATCTATTATTTCATAATAAGCTTCATTATAATCAGAGGAGCCTGTTAAATCTTCAGGCTTTAATTTTACGTATTTAACATCAATAAAATCTATTTTTAAATTATCTTTATTCGTTTCAATATAATTTTTAATATCTGTTTCATTGAATTCTTCTTTTTTTTTGTAATTACTTTCTAAAGATACATATGTAACATCAATGCTTCTGTTTTTGCTAAAATTAAAATAATTCACCAGATATTCAGGTATATGTAAGCCTGAGCTATAATAACTAAAAAGTATTTTTTCTAATTCTCTTTTTCTTAATTTTTTTTCAAATTCTGAAGCGGTAATATTATTCTCCAAAAGAAATTTTTCGTACTTAAGTCTACTAAATCTTTTATTTTCATCTAAAAAGTTTTTGTTATTTTTGATAATCAAAAGTAAATTTTCATCATTTATATTAATACCGAGTTTTTTAATTTCTAATTCAATAAATTTTTTTGCTAAAAGATCATTTAAAATTTCTGTGAGAATACCATTTTCAATATTTTTACTAATGATTTCCTCATTAATTCCAAGAGATCTTATGTGATCAAAAAAATCTTCAGTTGAAATATTTACGTTTTTAATCTTTGCTATATTGTTCGTATTGCCACCTTGGAAAACTCCACCCATACCCCAAAAGACAAAAGGAATTATTATTATACCTATTAATACTGTAGCCAGTTTAGTTTTAGTGAAATTTCTAAGTTTATTTAACATAACATATGATAAAATATTGAACTATAAAAACAAATCTATAAATTATAATTAATATTATGACAAACAAAATATTATTCATAGCAAACTGGAAAATGTTTGGAGATTTAAATTCAGTAAAATCTATACAAAGTGTCATAAATTTAAGCAAAAAAAAGAATTATAAAAACGCAAAAATTATTTATTGTCCTCCTTATACACTTTTAAACAACTTTGTAATTAAAACCAGAAAAACCAATTTAGATGTTGGTGCTCAAAATTGTCATTACGAGATAAATAATGGACCTTTCACAGGATCAATCAGCTCTACCATGATAAAAAAATTAGGTGCTAAGTATGTTATAATTGGTCATTCTGAAAATAGATCTAATGGTGAAACTAATAATTTAATCAATAAAAAAATTCATAGTGCAATTTTGAATAACTTAAATGTAATTTTTTGTATTGGAGAAAATTTATTTGAAAAAAAAAATAAGAAAACTAATAAAATTTTAAAAAAACAAATTGGCATGGGATTAAAAAAAATCAAAAAAATCGATAAAATTATCTTTGCATATGAGCCTGTTTGGTCTATTGGCACTGGAAAAGTTTTAAAAAATAAAGAATTAATAAAACAAGTAATTATTATTAAAAATATTATTGAAAATAAATTTAAAAACCAGAAAGCAAAAATTATTTATGGAGGATCAGTAAACAACCAAAACATAAATAATTTAAAACAAATTAATGAAATAAATGGTTTTTTGATAGGTGGAGCATCTCAAAATTCGAAAAAATTTATTGATATAATTAAAAAAACAATTAATTAAACTTCATGGAAAATATTTTACTCACAATAAATATAATACTTGCTTTAATATTAGTTATACTTGTCCTATTCCAACAATCAGAGGGAGGAGCATTAGGTATTGGAGTTAATCAAGAAAACTACATGTTTTCAAGAGCAAGTGGTAATTTTTTCACTAAAGCAACTGCCATAGTAGCCACTTTATTTATAATTTGTAGTTTGTGTTTAACTATTCTCTCAAATAAAGAATTAGAGCCTGAGAAATCTTTATTAGATAAAATTGAGCAAAATACTGATAGTGACGCTCCTAGGATTCCCCAAAATAATTAATTAATACTTTCAATTTTTAATAATAAAAGCTATAACATAATTCCATGGCGCGATTCATTTTTGTCACTGGCGGCGTGGTTTCTTCACTTGGAAAAGGATTATCGTCTGCTTCACTAGGATATTTACTTAAATCTCAAGGTTACAAAGTAAGAATTAGAAAAATGGATCCTTATTTAAATGTTGATCCTGGTACAATGAGCCCATTCCAGCATGGTGAAGTATTCGTCACTGACGATGGGGCTGAAACCGACTTAGATCTTGGGCATTATGAAAGGTTTACAAATATATCTGCAAAAAAAAGTGATAATATTACGACTGGAAAAATTTATAGTGATATAATTTCTAAAGAGCGTAGGGGAGATTATTTAGGAAAAACTGTTCAGGTTATACCGCATGTTACAGAAAGAATTAAACAGTTTATTAAAAAAGATATTAAGAATGAGGATTTTGTTATTTGTGAAATAGGTGGGACTGTAGGTGACATAGAGAGTTTGCCTTTTTTAGAAGCTATTAGACAATTTTCTAACGATATAGGAAAAGAGAAAACTTTATTTGTTCATTTAACACTAGTGCCATTTTTGAAATCTTCAGATGAAATTAAAACAAAACCAACTCAACATTCAGTAAAAGAATTAAGAAGCATAGGTATACAACCAGATATTATCATTTGTAGATCGCAACAATCAATACCATTAGATCAAAGAAAAAAAATATCTTTATTTTGTAATATTCCAATAGAAAGAGTTATAGAAACAGTTGATGTAAAAACTATTTATGAAGCACCAATAAGTTTTTTTAATGAGGGTTTGGATAAACAAGTTTTAAAATTCTTTAAAATAAAACCAAAAAAAAAAATTAATCTCTCTCCATGGAAAAATGTAACAAAAATTGTAACTGATAAAAATTTAAAAGTAATAAATATTGCAATTGTTGGTAAATACGTGGACTTAAAAGATGCATATAAATCCCTAGATGAAGCCTTAGTTCATGGTGGAATTAAAAATAACGTAAAAATAAAAATAATAAGAATAGAGTCTGATAAACTTAGAATATCGGAAATTAGAAAGAAATTAATTGATGCTTCTGGAATTTTGATACCCGGTGGCTTTGGTAAAAGAGGCACTGAAGGTAAAATAGCGTGTATTAATTATGCAAGAAAAAATAATATACCTTTTCTTGGTATCTGTTTTGGGATGCAAATGGCCGTAATAGAATTTGCTAGAAATGTTTTAAAAATAAAAAAAGCAGGATCTAGTGAATTAGATAATAAATGTTTTTCAGTTGTTGGCTTAATTGAAGAATGGAGCAAAAATGGTAAAATTGTTAAAGGCACTTCTACTAAATTAGGTGGGACTATGCGTCTAGGTTTATATAAAGCAAAATTACAACACAATTCAAAAATAAAAGATATTTATAAATCTAAAATTATTCATGAGAGACATAGACACAGATATGAGGTAAATATTAAGATGAAAAAGAAATTTGAAAAAAAAGGCATGTTATTTTCAGGCTTGTCTCCAGATAATAATTTACCGGAAATAATTGAATTAAGAAATCATCCTTGGTTTATTGGAGTTCAATTTCATCCTGAATTTAAATCTAGACCTTTAGATCCACATCCATTATTCTCATCTTTTATCGGTGCAGCAAAAAAAAATAATGAAAAACCTAACAATTAATTGTAACAATATTCAAATATCAAACGACAAACAGATTTGTCTTATTGCAGGTCCTTGCCAACTGGAAACTGAGCAGCATGCGATAGATATGGCTGGCAAAATAGGGGAGATTGCAAAAAAATACAATTTAGGATTTGTTTATAAAACCTCTTTTGATAAGGCTAATAGGACCAGTTTAAAAGGGAAAAGAGGCGCAGGTCTAGAAAACTCATTACCAGTTTTTGATAAAATTAAAAAAGAATTAGGAGTGCCAATTTTAACAGATGTTCATAGTGCTGAACAATGTTCAGCTGTAGCTAACCATGTTGATATAATTCAAATTCCTGCTTTTCTATGCAGACAAACTGATTTGTTAGTATCTGCAGCTAAAACAAATAAAATTATAAATGTTAAAAAAGGACAATTTTTAGCTCCATGGGATATGATTAATGTTACGAAAAAAATTTCTGACTCTGGAAATAGTAATATTTTAATAACAGAAAGAGGTGCAAGCTTTGGTTATAACACTTTAGTATCAGACATGAGATCTTTGCCTATAATGTCAAAACTAGGTTATCCTATAGTTTTTGACGCAACTCATTCAGTACAACAACCTGGTGGTTTAGGAAATAAAAGCGGTGGTGAAAGAGAGTTTGTTTCACATTTATCAAGAGCTGCAGTTGCAGTTGGAGTTGCTGCTGTGTTTATAGAGACGCACCAAGATCCAGATAATGCTCCATCAGATGGACCAAATATGATTCCCTTAAATGAATTAGATACTTTATTAGATAAATTAGTTCAAATAGATAAACTAATAAAAAATTAAAAAAGAATTATGGCTAAAATCACGAAAGTTGTAGCAAGACAAGTTTTCGATAGCCGTGGATTTCCGACAATCGAAACTGAAGTTTTTTGTAGAAATATTTCTTCCAAAGCAATATGTCCATCTGGTGCATCAACTGGAACTTATGAAGCTTATGAAAAAAGGGACAAAAACAATAAAAAATATTTAGGAAAAAGTGTTTTTAAAGCTGTTTATTTTGTTAATAAAATAATATCAAAAAAAATTTTGAAAAAAAATGTACATAATCAAGAATTAATAGACTCAATATTAATCAAATTAGATGGCACAAAACAAAAAACCAAACTAGGTGCAAACTCTATACTTTCAGTATCTATGGCTGTTAAAAAATTATCAGCAAAAATCAAAAATATTCCCTTATATAAAAATTTTTTTATAAAAAAAAATTTTAAACTACCATTTCCACTAATGAACATAATTAATGGTGGCGCTCATGCTAATAATGGGCTTAGAATTCAAGAATTTATGATTAGACCAGATAAGGCAAAAACTTTTTCCGAAGCAATGAATATCTGTTTTTTGGTAATTCAAAATCTCAAAAAATTGATTAAATATAAAAATTTTTCTACAGCGGTCGGTGATGAAGGTGGATTTGCGCCAATGATTAATAAAAATGAAGATGCTTTAAATTTAATAATAAAGTCAATTAAAAAGTCAGGTTATGTCAATGGGAGGGATGTTTCTATATGTTTAGACGTTGCTGCTAATGAACTATATAAAAATGGTAATTATTCAATACATTCTAATAAATATACCTCTGTAAGAAAGTCTATAGAAAATTATGTAAAAATTATTAGGAAATTTAAATTAAAATCAATTGAGGATCCATTTGCTGAAAATGATTGGAAAGCATGGTCCGAGTTAACAAAAAGAGAAAATTCTATTCAGATAGTTGGTGATGACTTATATGTTACAAACTTACAAAGGTTGAAAAAAGGTTTTTTAAGTCAATCCTCCAATTCAATTTTAATAAAACTTAATCAAATAGGCACTGTAACAGAAACATTAGAAGTAATTAAATTTGCTCAAAAAATTGGATATCAAACAATTATTTCTCACAGATCAGGGGATTCTGAAGATACTTTTATATCAGATTTAGCAGTCGGAACAAATTCCTCTCAAATTAAAACAGGTTCTTTATGCAGATCAGAAAGAGTTGCAAAATACAATCAATTGTTAAGAATAGAACAAGAGTTATCTAATAAAAATAATATGGCGAGATTAAAATGATAAAAAAAATTAAAAACAAACTTATATTTATTCTTCCCATTTTATTAATCTTATACTTCATTTTGAATCTTTTTGGTGGAAATAGAGGTTTATTTTCATATTTTGAAAAAAGAAATTATTTAAATAACCTTAAAAATGAAGTGAAAATAATTAGACAAGAAATTGAAGATTTAGAAAAATCTAATATTCTTTTGAGTGATAATATAGATGCTGATTATATTGAGATTTTGTTACGTGACAAATTTTTATTAGGTAAAAAAGGTGAAACAGTTTATATAATTAAAAATGAGTAAATTTAGACATCCTGAAAAGCAAAAAAACCCTATCAATCCAATAAAAAAAAAACCAGAATGGATTAGATCAAAACTTACTAACAGTCGTGAATTTTTTTTAACTAAAAGTGTAGTAAATCAGAATAACCTAGTAACGGTTTGCCAAGAAGCCAATTGCCCAAACATTACTGAATGTTGGAGCAAAAGACATGCCACATTTATGATTATGGGCGACACTTGCACAAGAGCATGTGCATTTTGTGATGTAAAAACAGGCAGACCAAATAAATTAGACCCCCTAGAACCAAAAAAAATATCCTTAGCTGTAAAAAAACTAAATTTGAGACATGTAGTTATAACCTCAGTCGATCGAGATGATTTAGAAGACGGGGGATCAAATCATTTTTATGAGACTATAACGGAAACAAGAAATGAAAATCCAAATACAACAATAGAAGTTTTAACACCTGACTTTTTGAGAAAAGGAGATGCATACAAAAAAGTTTTGGATGCAAAGCCAGATGTTTTTAATCATAATATTGAAACCGTTCCAAGTTTATATTTAAAAGTTAGACCTGGATCGAGATATTTTTCATCTTTAGAGTTACTCAAAAATGCAAAAACATTTGATGAAAATATATTTACAAAATCTGGAATAATGGTTGGTATGGGTGAGAGTAAAGATGAAATCATTCAAGTGATGGACGATTTAAGATCTGCTAAAGTTGACTTTTTAACAATTGGTCAATATTTGCAACCATCAGTAAAACATTTTCCTTTAAATAGATATTATGATCCAAATGAATTTAAAGAATTAGAGGTCATTGCTAAGGCTAAAGGATTTTTGTTAGTTTCTTCATCACCACTAACCAGATCTTCATATCATGCTGATGAAGATTTTGCTCTTTTAAAGAAAAATAGAAAACTAATTAATGCCAAAAGCATCAGTAAAGAGAACCATTAATTGTTCAAAAGAAGATCTAATTAATCTTGTTTTAAATATTGAGGATTATCCAAACTTTATTCCTTATTGTTTGAATGCAAAAATTTATGAAAAAAAATTAGATAATGATGATCAATTAATCATAGCAGATTTAACAATTGGCAAAGGACCATTTAAAGATACTTATAAAAGTGATGTAAAATATATTAAAAAAGATGATATTATACTCGTTAAAAATATAGATGGCCCCCTAAAATATCTTGACAATAAATGGCAATTTATAAAAATAGGTAAATTAACTGAAGTTTCATTTGATGTTGATTTTGAGTTGAAAAATAAATTTCTCAATATTTTAATGACGAAATCTTTTAAATATGGCCTAGACAAAATAGCTGATGCTTTTCAAAAAAGAGCAGAGGAATTATTTCACAATAGATAAAACTGTTTTTATAACTTTATTTACAGCTATTTTTTGAAAATTTATTCTCGATTTATTCTTAAACAAATATTTATTTATTAATATTTTTCTTTTAAATTTTAATCCAATAAATACTAAGCCAACAGGCTTTTTTCTTGTACCGCCTTTTGGTCCTGCAATCCCTGTAACGGAAATGTTTATGTGACTTTTACTTATTTTACCTAAATTATTAACCATAGACAAACAACATTGAACACTAACAGCACCATATTTTTTGATGATTTTATTTGGAACTTTAAGTATTTTTTGTTTCGCTTGATTTGAATATGTTACTAGTCCTAGGTCGAAAACCTTTGATGAACCAGCGTTAGAAGTAATAATACTTGACAAAAGTCCACCTGTGCAAGATTCAGCAAAACTAATTTTAAGTTTTTTTCTTTTCAATAAATTTATTAATTTTTTAGAATTTGTCATAAATAATAATAAATATATACAATACAATAGTCGTAAAAATTCCTGCTACAATGTCATCAAAAACAACACCAAAACCATTTTTATAATTATTGTCTACATAATTTATAGGATAGGGTTTTAGAATATCAAAAAATCTAAAACCAATGAATGAAATTAATACTATTATCATAAAAAAATTTATTGATACTGATGCTTCAAATAAAATTACATAAAAAAATAATATTGGTATAGATTGACCTAAGTATTCATCAATTACAATTTCTTTTGAGTCTATTTCTTCAAATTCATTTTTTAAAAGATTTATAAGATAAACTGATACAAACAATAGAAGTAAAAAAATTAAAAATAAAGTCAAATAATGAACTTTTAAATAAAAAAAAAATATATAAAGAAAAGAAGTAATGGCTGAGGCAATGGTTCCTGGAAATTTTCCTAACTTACCGACATTAAACATAGTCAAAATTAATTTACCGTATTTTTTAATCATAATTTTTTTTTATTGATACTATTACCTCACAGGCAATTGCTTTTTCTTTACCTATAACACCAAGTTTTTCAGCAGTTTTTCCTTTTAAATTTATCTTATCTTTATTAATCCTACATAATTTTGAGATTGATAAAATAATTTTTTTTTTAATTTTTGTTAATTTTGGTGTTTCAGTAATAACATTTATATCGATATTAATTATATCGAAATTTTTTGACTTAATATCTTTTATAACTTTATTTAATAATATAGTGGATCTTATATCTTTATATTTTTTACTTTTATCTGAGAATTTTTCACCAATATCTCCCATTCTGCATGCGCCTAGAATTGCATCTGTTATAGCATGAAGAATAGGATCGCCATCTGAGTGACCTAATGTGCCTAATTTTGATTTAATTTTAATTCCGCCAAGATACATTTTTCTTCCGGGAACTAATCTGTGCACATCAAAACCAATCCCGTAAAATACTTTATTTTCTACTGTGTCTTTCAAAGTAGTTATTTTATAATTTTTTTCTTCACCTTTAATTAATTTAATTCTTTTATTTGCGGTGATCAAAAGACTCGAGTCATCTGTAGTTTCTTCGTTAACATTATTTTGTAACTCCATAATAACTTTGTATTTAAATGCCTGGGGTGTTTGAGAAAAAAAAATTTTTTTTCTGTCTAGGTTGTGTATCTTTTTGTTTTTTTTTAGCTTTGGAGTGTCAATACTTTGAACAACAGGAATTGCGCCATCATTAAATTTTAAAGCTTTTAATAATTTATTTATCAAATTTAAAGAAAAATTTGGCCTTGCTGCATCATGGATAAATATATTTTTTGGTTTATGTTTTTTTAAATAATTTAAACAATTTCTTGCAGAATCAGCTCTAGTTCTGCCGCCGTTAACAAATAACACTTGTTTAAGTTTGAGATTTTTAAGGTATTTTTTGTGTTTTTTATTAACAGCAACTACTATTTTTGAGAATTTTTTCGATAAAATTGCCTTATTTATAGAATGTTTAATTAGTATATCACCATTATATTGAACAAATGGTTTTGGAGTTTTAGATTTAAATCTATTACTTTTTCCAGCAGCTAATATTATAAAACAGTTGTTCATTTAATTTTATGAATTTTTATTTTTAAACATAATGCTAAATTTCATTAAAAAAAACCTATTTATAGTTATAATTTTCTTTATCACATTATTATTAGGTTTTATAACCTTTTTAACTTTTTTAGATAAAAGCTTCATTAAACTTAATGACCAAAATTTACAATATCTTTTATTATCAAATATTTTTTTATTAATAATATTTTTTCTATTTATTTTCTTAGAAGTTAAAAATTCAATAAAAAGTGAAATAGTTGTAGAAGGATCTAGAGCTAATAGAAAGTATATTGCATTTTTTTCATTATTTACCCTTATACCGTCTATACTTATATCGGCTTTCTCTCTTTTCCTTTTTTCATTTGCGGTAGAAAAATATTTTGACAAAAAAATTACTACAGCTGTGGACAATTCTTATAGAATTGCTCAAAATTATGTTATTGACGTAAGAAATAAAATTGAGTCAGATATAGTATTAGTAGCTTTTGATCTAAATAAAAATATTAAAATTTTCCAAAACAATAAAAAGCAATTTGCAAGTTTTTTAAATACGCAAAAAATCGTTAGAGATGTAGATGGGATATTCCTAGTTGATAGCGAAGGTAAATTAATCTTATCAAATTTTACAAAAAAAAATTTATATCAACCTCCATCAAAAGAAGCTCTTAAAATGGTTCAGAATGATGATAGACCTTTAAAAATACTTAATGCTTATGAAAATACTTCTGCAGCACTAATGAGGTTGGCAAATTACAATGATACATTCGTTTATGTTGTAAAATTCTTAGATCCAAAAATATCAAAATATCTTACTGAGTCAAAAGATGCTATTAGTTTCTATTACACAGTCCAGGAAAAAAGAACAGGAATTAAAATTTCATTCGCAATAATCTATATGATCGTTGTTACATTGCTGTTATTTTTATCAATTTCTATAGCAATACGTTTCTCATCAAGATTTTTTGTATCTATTAATAATCTTATTTCAGCATCAAATAATATTGGTAATGGTAATTTAAATTCGAAAGTTCCTGAGATTAAAACTGATAAAGAATTAGAAAAGTTAAATAAAAACTTTAATTTAATGATTGATAGACTAAAAACTCAGCAAAATAAATTATTGGCTAATGAAAGACATGATGCATGGGAAAATGTAGCAAGAAAAATTGCACATGAAATAAAGAATCCCTTAACACCAATTCAATTAATAATAGATAGTTTAAAGAACAAATATACAGATCTATTAGATGAAAATAACAAAATATCTTTTAATGAAAAAGTTAAGACCATTAATAAACAAGTAAAATTGATTGAGAAATTAGTAAATGAATTTTCAGATTTTGCAAGAATGCCTAAACCAATTTTTAAAAAAATTAATTTAAAAAAAATTGTTAATGATTGCTTGAAACTTATGAAAGTAAATGATGATACTATTATAATAGACTTTAAATGTGATGATGGTATTTTTATCAATGCAGATAGCGAGCAAATCAGTCGAGTTTTTATTAATTTAATTAAGAATTCTATAGAAAGTTTGAATGAAAAATATCAAAATAACAATGAATTTATTAAAAAAATCATTATAGAAATTTATCAAATTAATGATTATATAGAAATTCTAATTATTGATAATGGTACTGGTTTTAATACTACAAATTTATCTGAAATATCTAAACCATATTTTACCACAAAAAAAAATGGTAGTGGTTTAGGCTTATCAATAGTAGGAAAAATAATAAATGATCATAATGGTACTATTGAATTTTTAAATTATAAACAGGGTGCAAAAATTAAAATAACTTTTCCAAAAATAAATGTCAGCTGAAATATTAATTATTGATGACAATCCTGATATTAGAAATATTATTAGAGATTTAATAAGTGAGACTGGTTATAAAACTAGAGTTGCAGCAAATTACAATCAAGCCCTTAAAGAAATTGATAAAAAATTACCAGATGTCGCTATAATTGATGTAAAATTAGATAAAGGTGATAATGATGGTATTGAACTCCTTTCACATATTAAAAAAAAAAATAAAGATATTCCTGTAATAATAATTTCGGGTCATGCAAATATTGAAATGGCTATTAAATCTTTAAAAAACGGTGCATTCGAATTCATAGAGAAACCATTTGATCAAGATAGGCTTATGAACTTTGTGAACAGAGCGGTCGAAAACTTTAACTTAAAAAATCAAAATAAAGAGCTTGAAACTAAGTTGTTTCACTCATTCGAATTAATCGGAAATAGTTCAAATATTCTAAAAATAAAAGAACAAATTGAAAAGTTATCAAACTCTGACAGCAGAGTCTTTATTTTGGGACCAACCGGATCTGGAAAAGAATTAGTAGCAAGAAAAATTCACAAATTATCTAAGAGAAACAAATTTCCTTTTGTTATTTTAAATGGAGCGTTACTTGATGCAAAAAAATACGAATCTGAATTATTTGGTGAAGAAAAAAATAATGGATCAATTTCTTATGGTGCACTAGAAAAAGCAACGGGAGGAACATTATTAATAGATGAAATTTCTCAAATACCTCTAGAAACTCAGTCGAAAATTCTTAGAGTTTTGACAGATCAAAAATTTAAAAGGATCAATGGTAATCATGATGTGAAAGTTGATGTCCGAATAATTTGCACGTCAAGTAAAAATATTGTTAATGAAATAAAATTTGGAAATTTTCACGAGGATTTATTTTATAGACTCAATGTATTTCAAATAATAATTGAGCCTTTAACTAAAAGAGTGGAGGATATTCCATTATTGGTAGATTACTTTTCAAATAAAATATCTAATTCTTATAACTTAAAAAAATTAAATATTAGAGGAGACAATTCATATCTTATTAATCATACTTGGCCCGGGAATGTTAGAGAATTAAGAAATCTAATTGAGCGAGTTGCTATTTTGGCAAACAACAATAATGACAAAATATCTGCAATTATAAAAGAATCTATCAAACAAGAAGAAAACGAGGTTTATAGTGAAAGTAACTTTTCTGTACCACTTAAAGAAGCAAGGGAAAATTTTGAAAAAGATTATCTAACCACTCAACTTAAAAAATTTGGAGGCAACGTCTCAAAAACGGCTAAATTTGTAGGGATGGAACGATCTGCATTACATAGAAAGTTAAAAGATCTTGGTGTGAAGGATTTGAATTAATGAATATTATTATTTGTGGTGCTGGTAGGGTTGGCTATACAATTGCCAAACTTCTCTCTGAGCAAGATCATTCTATAACTGTTATAGATCAGTCTAGTGAGGATATTCAAAAAATAAATGAGGATTTAGATGTAAAATCAATAGTTGGGAAAGCTACCTTTCCAACTGTTCTTGAGAAGGCAAATGCTGAGGAAGCTGACATGATTATAGCCGTTACAAGAAGCGATGAAATAAATATGCTGATTTGCCAGATTGCGTTTTCTGTATTTAAAATTTCAAAAAAGATTGCAAGAATTAGATCTCAAGAATATCTAGATACAAAATTTTCTAAAGTCTATAGCATAGAAAATCTACCAATCGATGTAATAATATCACCCGAAGTTGAGATTGCTAAATCTATTCAAAGAAAATTAGAAGCCCCAGGGGCACTTGACAATGTCCCTTTTGCAGATAATAAAATAAGATTATTAGAAATAGATGTTGATGATAATTGCCCCCTAGTAGACATCAAACTAGAGGATATAACTAAAAAATTTTCAAAACTTGAAGCTAATATTCTGGGTGTAATTAGGAACGAAAAATTTATATTTCTAAAAAAAAAAGATGTTATGAAAAAGCAAGATAAGGCGTATGTAATAATTAATTCTTCTCAAATGCAATTAACTTTGGATGCCTTTGGTCATAATGAAAAAATATCAAACAAGTTTCTTATTATCGGAGGAGGAAATATTGGTTTTAATTTAGCAAAAAATTTAGAAAATTCTATGGATGCTGCAAGAATAAAAATAGTAGAAAAAAATAAAGAAAGAGCCGAACTTATAGCTAACAACCTTAACAATTCATTAGTAATCAATGGAAATGGTTTAGATGAAGATGTTTTAAAAGAAGCAAATATAGAAGATGCAGAGACTGTTTTGGCATTAACTAATGACGATGAAGATAATTTAATGGTTAGTGTTCTTGTTGAAAAATTTTCAAAAGACAAAAGAACAATGGCGTTGATTAACAAACCAAATTATTCACTTTTACAAAATTCTCTAAAAATAGATGATTTAATTGATCCTAGGATGAATACGGTCTCTAGTATTTTAAAACATGTTCATAAAGGGACAATTGAAACCGCATATACAATTTTAAATGGTGAATTTGAAGTAATAGAGGCAGAAATAATTGATTCTTCAGAATTGATAAATAAGGAGTTAAAAAACTCAAATCTACCAGATGATATTAGAATAGGAGCCATTTTAAGAAAAGATGATGTTATAATCCCAACATCAAAATTTATTTTTGAAAAAAAAGATATAGTGGTTTTTTTGGCTAAGCGAGATCAACTTTCTTTAGTAGAAAGACTTTTTCAAATAAGTTCAATATAAATGATTAATTTTACTCATTTATACTTAGGTATATTTTCCTTATTTATTTCTGCATTATCTTTTTTGAATATTTTGTATTGTTATTATTTTAAATTATATCTTAATATTAATAATTTTATTTTTATCTTTATAGTTTCACTATTGTTAGGATCAGTTATTTTTTTTAATAAAAAAAATATAAAAAAAATATCAATTTATCAAAAAATATTAACAGTTGTATTGGGTTATGTAGCAATACCTATATTACTCTCAATACCGTATTATCTCATTATTAATAAAATTAGTTATATAGACTCGTACTTTGAAGCCATATCTGGTTTTACATCAACAGGATTTACAATATTTAATAATCTTAAGCACTTAGATGAAAGCTTATTATTATGGCGATCATCTACACAATGGTTAGGAGGTTTATATTTTTTGATATCTATTATACTTTTAATAGACATTTTTGATAAAAACTTAAAAAAATCTTTGACTAATTTTATAAACTTTAATTCCAATGAAACTATTAAACAATGTTTTAAAATTAGTATTGTTTATATGATATTAACAATTACAATTTTTGCAGTTTTATACTTATCTGATTTAAGAGCTTTTAATTCATTTAATTTGTCATTAACTCTAATTTCTTCTGGAGGATTTTTACCTGTAAACAATTTAGATACAATTATCAATACTAAATTTAAGGAAATTGTATTATCTGCAATGATGTTACTATCTTTTTTTAGTCTTTTTTTTACATATAATTTAGTTTTTTTTCATAAAAGAAATATCAATTTTTTTTCAGAAGATTTATATTTAGGTTTTTATTTAATTTTTTTGGTAAGTTTTTTTTTCCTTTTTTTAAATATTGATGATAATTTCTCATCACTTTTACTTGCTATCTGTAGCTCTATTTCAAACATTGGTTTTTCCCTTAATGTTCCTAAAGATTTGTCTTTTATTTTTTTAATCCTAATTATTATAGGGGGTTCTTTCTTTTCAACAAGCTCAGGTATAAGATTTTTTAAATTACTTTTATTATTTAAATTTTCAATTAATGAATTAGTTTCACATTCAAAACCAAAAAGTTTATTTACGAATAAGTTATCTTTTTTTAATTTAAGTTTTTCTAATGAAGATTTTTATAAATATTTTGTATCCGTCATAATTTTTATTTTATCGTTATCAATCTTATCGTTAATGTTAACTATTTCTGGTATAAATAGCGAAGATGCTTTTAGACTATCAATATTAACATTAATGAATACAGTTAACTCATTTACTTCAGGTATTAATAATTTTACTTTTTACGATTTATCATTATTTTCAAAACTATCATTAATGTTTTTTATGATAATCGGTAGAGTTGAACTAATTTCTATATTAATAATTTGTAAAAAGTTCTTTTTTAAAACTTAATTAAGTATTATAAATGCCTTGTGAATTGCGCCCTTAGCTCAGCTGGATAGAGCAACGGTTTTCTAAACCGTGGGTCGGAGGTTCGAATCCTTCAGGGCGCGCCAATTTCTACTCTAGGTTGTTTTGACTAATTTTTGATTAATAATTAGTGACATTTTGATCATGAAAGTTATTTGATTTACGTTGATCAAGTTTTATTTAAATGATTAACTTAGTTAATTCAAAAATTTATTTTGAATTATTTGTTAACAAATAAAACAACATAAGAGGAAATATATGTTTAAACACTTAAAACAACTGACTTCTTTAGTGGCAATGATCGCTGTTGTATTTGCATTTACAACAGAGGCAATGGCTAAAAAGTCAAAAACTCTAAAAAACACTCAAAAAAAGGGTTTTGTTAGATGTGGTGTTTCACAAGGTCTACCAGGATTTTCAAATGCTGATGCATCTGGAAATTGGACTGGTATAGATGTTGATGTTTGCAGAGCTGTTGCTGCTGCAGTTCTTGGTGATGCGAATAAAGTAAAATTCACTCCACTAAGTGCTAAAGAGAGATTTACAGCTTTAACATCAGGTGAAATTGATATTTTATCAAGAAACACTACTTGGACACTATCTAGAGATGCTGACATCGGACTTACATTCGTAGGAGTAAACTTCTATGATGGTCAAGGTTTCATGGTCAGAAAAAGCTCCGGAATAACTTCAACAAGCCAATTTAAAGATGGTATTTCAGCTTGTACAAACATTGGTACAACAACTGAGCTTAATATGAGAGATTTCTTTAATTCAAAAGGAATTAAATATGAGCCAGTAGCTTTTGAAAAGGCTGACGAAGTTGTTGCTGCATATGATGCTGGAAGATGTGATACTTACACAACTGACAAATCAGGATTAGCAGCTCAAAGAACTAAAATGAAAAACCCAGATGAGCACATTGTATTACCAGAAACTATTTCTAAAGAGCCTTTAGGACCAGTTGTAAGACAAGGCGATGCTGTTTGGGAAGACATTGTAAGATGGTCTTTGAATACTATGATCGAAGCTGAGGAGTATGGAATTACTTCTGCAAACGCTGACTCTATGAAAACTTCAGATAACCCAGCAATCAAAAGATTAGTTGGAGCTGAAGGTGAAATGGGTGCAGCATTCGGTTTAGATAACGAGTGGAACCTAAGAATTATCAAGCAAGTTGGTAACTACGGTGAAAGTTATAAAAGAAATATAGCTGACACAGGTATTTTACCAGACAGAGGTCCAAATCAACTTTGGACAAAAGGCGGAATTTTATACGTTCCACCAGCAAGATAATTTCTTTTAAAATCTTCAAAAAGGGCTAGATTTTTCTAGCCCTTTTTTTATATATAGAGTTAATGAACAACAAAATTAAAAAACTCATACCACAAATCTTAACGATTCTTTTTGTAATCTTAATATTTGGTTTCTTTACCATTAATGCTCAAGTCAACATGGATAACAGGGGTATAGATTTTGGCTTTGGTTTTCTAAAACAAGAAGCATCGTTTGATATGCAATTCACATTGCTAGATTACGATGGTCAAGACTCTTATGCATGGGCTTATGTAGTAGCTTTATTAAACACACTTTTAGTATCTTTTTTAGGAATAATATTTTGTACAATTTTAGGCGTTATAATTGGTGTTGCAAGGCTATCCCAAAATTTTCTTATTAGAAATTCTGCTGCTTGGTACGTAGAGTTTTTTAGAAACATACCATTATTATTACAAATATTCTTTTGGTATTATGCTGCTTTAAGAGCATTACCTTTACCAGAAACTGCAGAGCCATGGTTTGGTGTAACTTATATGACAATAAAAGGTTATTACATACCATCTATGATATGGGAAAATTTAAACGTATTTTTATCGTGTTTGATAGCTGCAATAGTTTCAATAATTTTTATAAGAATTTATGCAAGAAAACTTCAAGAAAGAGAAGGTAAACAACTACCTGTTTTCTATATTTCAATAGGATTATTGATTATTTTGCCTTTGCTATCATTTCTAATAGGAGGCGTTAAACTTGATTTTGAGTTACCTGTTTTAAAACAACTAGCTCAAACATCTTTTATATTTGAAGGTGGAATTGCATTACCACCTGAATTAATTGCATTAGTAGTTGCCTTGTCTTTATATACATCAACATTTGTTGCTGAATGTGTAAGAGCAGGAATTCAAGGTATAAGTAAAGGACAAAAAGAGGCCGCTGCATCAGTAGGATTAAACCCAAATCAAATTTTAAAATTAGTAATCATGCCTCAAGCTTTAAGAATAATAATACCACCAACCACTAACCAATATTTAAATTTAACAAAAAACTCATCCTTAGCAGCTGCTATTGCATATCCAGACTTAGTATTAGTTTTTGCAGGAACAGCATTAATGCAAACTGGAAAAGCTATAGAGATTGTAGGAATTACGATGTTAACTTATCTAACAATAAGTTTGTCAATTGCTGCTTTGATGAACTGGTACAACAAAAGAATAGAGATTAAAGAAAAATAAAATGAATATAAGTTTATCAAAAATTAAAACAAGCAACCCTATAATAAATATTTATATAGGCTCATTTTTACTTTCATTAGCTATATTTGATGTTTTTGTTTATTCTTTTTTTAATTTAAATATCACTTCTTTTTTACCAGGAAATTTAAATTTATTTTTTCCATTAATTATTGGATTTATAGGTCTTTCATTTATAAGAATGGAATATAGCGGTATTAAATTAGTAGATAACATTAATAAACATATTAACCCATCTAATTTTAATGCTTTACTAACATTATTAATCATTTTTACAGTCTTAAAAGCAATACCTCCTGCATTAAGTTGGATGGTTCTTGATGCAAATATTTCCGGTGATACGAAAGCAGCTTGCACTGGGACTGGTGCTTGTTGGACTTACATTAAAGTATGGTTTAAAAGATTTATGTACGGAATGTATCCAAATGAGCTTCATTGGAGAATTAATTCAGCATTTATTTTAGTTATTGCTTTAGGCTTTGTTGGTTACTTTTTTAAAGAAAATTTAAAAAAATATTTAGCACTCTATTATGTCGTGATTTATCCAATAATCGCTTTTTTAATAATTTATTATTTAATTTCTGGTGGTTCTTTTGGTTTAGTTTGGGTCGAAACAGGTGCTTGGGGAGGACTATCGTTGACTTTCATTGTCTCATTTTTCTGTTTAATTTTCTGTTTTCCGCTGGGCATGATCCTTGCTTTAGGAAGAAGATCAAACTTACCAGCAGTTAAATATGTTTCTATTTGTTATATCGAATTTTGGAGAGGTGTCCCATTAATAACAGTATTATTTATGTCTTCAGTTATGTTTCCTATGTTTTTACCTGAAGACTTTTTTATGGATAAACTTGTTAGAGTAATTATTGCAATTACTTTATTTGAAGCGGCTTATTGTGCGGAGGTTATAAGAGGAGGACTGCAAGCATTACCAAGAGGCCAATACGATGCAGCTAAATCATTAGGAATGGGTTATTGGAAAATGCATATTTTTGTTATTCTTCCTCAGGCTTTAAAATTAGTGATACCAGGTATAGCAAATACATTTTTAGCTTTAGTTAAAGATACACCATTAATTTTTGTCGTTGGCTTAGCCGAAATTGCAGGAATGCTTGCTCTTGCAAAAACTAATCCTAAATGGCTTGGATTTGCAATGGAAGGCTATATTTTTGCAGCCATAATTTTTTGGATAATTTGCTATGCAATGAGTAAATATAGTTATAATCTCGAACAAAAATATAAAACTGAGAGATAAATGTCTGAACCAATAATTAAAATAAATGATGTAAATAAGTGGTTTGGTGATTTTCAAGTTTTAAAAAATATTAATTTAGACGTTAAACCAAAACAAAAAATTGTAGTGTGTGGTCCATCAGGATCAGGAAAATCAACGTTAATAAGATGTATAAATAGACTTGAGGAACATCAAGAAGGTACAATAATTGTTGATGGTAATGAATTAAATGAAAATACAAAGAATATTGAGGAAATTAGAGCTGAGGTTGGAATGGTTTTTCAACAATTTAACTTATTTCCACATTTATCAATATTAGATAACTGCACATTAGCACCTATATGGGTAAAAAAAATGCCAAAAAAGAAGGCAGAAGAATTAGCTTTAAAACAATTAGAGCAAGTCCAGATAGCTGATCAAGCTTATAAATTTCCTGGTCAATTATCTGGTGGACAACAACAAAGATCTGCTATTGCAAGAGCATTATGTATGGAGCCAAAAATAATGTTATTTGATGAACCGACATCTGCATTAGATCCAGAGATGATTAAAGAGGTTTTAGATGCAATGGTAAACCTTGCAAAAGGTGGAATGACAATGATTGTAGTAACACATGAAATGGGATTTGCTAAAGAGGTAGCAGATGAAGTAATTTTTATGGATGAAGGTATGATTGTTGAAAAAAATACGACTAAAGAATTTTTTGCAAACCCAAAAAGTGATCGTACAAAGCTATTTTTAAGTCAAATTTTATAATTTCAACTATCAAAACTACCTTATTTTTCAGAGCAATTTTTTAGATTTTTCAGATTGTCAAGCCCCATAATTCACCAAAAAATAATTTTTTTTGTGCTTGCATAAACCCTCAGGATAGAGTTCAATTATCCTTTTTACGAGGGGTCTTAATGGAAGATAATTTTAATAAACACTTAGGTAGCAAACTTAAGTTAAGACGCTTAGCATTGGGTTTAACTCAAACTAAAGTAGCTAAAGCAATCAACGTTACATTTCAACAAATTCAAAAATACGAAAAAGGAACAAATGGTGTTAGTTCAATGAGATTATTACAACTTTCTAACTATTTAAAGGTTCCTATAAGTTATTTTTTTGAAGATTTTTCAGAATACTTAATAAATGCTGAAAAAATTAAAGAAGGTCATTTAAGTATAAATTATAATTTTTTATTAAAAGTTTATTCAGAACTTTCTAGTGATCAAAAAATTAAATTCACTAAAAGTTTGGATACTGTAGTCAACAAAGTAGCTAAGACAGGATAGTCTGGCTCCTCGGGCAGGACTCGAACCTGCGACCAATTGATTAACAGTCAACTGCTCTACCAACTGAGCTACCGAGGAATGTAAAAATCAAAATTTACTTTTTTTTGAGGTTAAAACAACTCTTTTTTTTGGAGGTAACGCCCGGAATCGAACCGGGATACAAGGATTTGCAATCCTCTGCGTAACCATTCCGCCACGTTACCGTTAAAATGATTAACAAAACAATCTATTTGATGTTTATATATGAAATATTCTATCAAATTCAATCTAATTTTGATTGTTGTTTAATGTGTTTATTGAATTATAAACTATAAATCACTAATGAGTTCAGAAAAATATATACATACAAAGGTAGAAAATAAGATTTATTCCTATTGGGAAAAAAAACAACTTTTTAAACCAAAAAAAAATAAAAAAAAATATTCAATTGTAATACCACCACCTAATGTAACCGGAAGCTTACATATGGGGCACGCTTTAAACAATACGATCCAAGATTTGTTAATTAGATATCATAGAATGAATAATTATGAGACCTTGTGGCAACCTGGAACTGATCATGCAGGTATTGCAACCCAGGCCTTAGTAGAGAAAAAGTTAGAAAGCCAAAATATAAATAAAAAATCCATCGGAAGAGACAAATTTGTAAAAAAAGTTTGGGAGTGGAAGAATGAATACGGCGGAATAATTATTAATCAACTTAAAAAACTTGGATGTTCTTGTGATTGGTCGAGGAATGCATTTACTATGGATAAAAATTTATCCTCATCTGTAATCAAAGTTTTCATAGATTTGTACAACAAAGGATTAATTTACAAGTCAAAAAAATTAGTAAATTGGGATACTGTTCTAAAAACAGCTATATCGGATTTAGAGGTTGATCAAAGAGAGGTTAATTCAAAGCTATACTATATAAATTACCAAATAGAGAATTCGTCAAATTTTATAACAATTGCAACCACTAGACCAGAAACCATGCTTGGTGATACAGCGGTAGCTGTAAATCCTAAAGATGAAAGATATCAAAATTTAGTTGGAAAAAATGTTATTTTACCAATTACAAATAGAAAAATTAAAATTATAGCTGATGACTATGCAGATCCAGAGCAAGGTTCTGGAGCTGTTAAAATAACACCTGCGCATGACTTTAATGACTATGATGTTGGTATAAGAAATAAATTAAAAATTATAAATATTTTCACTGAGGATGGTAAAATAAATAATAATGCACCAACTGAGTATGTTGGATTAGATAGATTTGAGGCTCGAAAAAAAATACTTAATGAATTAGGCGATAAATTAATCAAAGAAGAAAAAATAAAAAATAAAGTTCCATATGGTGATAGATCAAATTCTGTTATCGAACCATACTTAACTGAGCAATGGTTTGCAGATGCAAAGAAATTATCTATAAAAGCAAAGAAAATAGTTAAGAATAAAAAAACAAGTTTCTTTCCAAAAAATTGGTCTAAAACATATTTTCAATGGATGAATAATATAGAGCCGTGGTGTATATCAAGACAGTTATGGTGGGGTCATCAAATACCTGCTTGGTACGGTCCAGATAAAAAGATATTTGTTGCAAATAATTTAAACGAAGCAAAAAAACTTGCTAAAAAAAAGTATAAAAAAGATGTTGAATTAATTAGAGATGAAGATGTATTAGACACGTGGTTCTCATCAGGTTTATGGGCTTTTGCAACTTTAGGATGGCCAAAAAAAAATGAATATTTAAAAAAGTTTTACCCAACATCTGTATTAGTTACTGGCTTTGATATTATTTTTTTTTGGGTTGCAAGAATGATGATGTTTGGAATGGAATTTTTAAATAAAGAACCTTTTAAAGATATTTATGTTCATGCTTTAGTCAGAGACGAGAAGGGTCAAAAAATGTCAAAATCTAAAGGAAATGTTATTGATCCCTTAGTGTTAATAGAAAAGTATAGCGCTGATGCATTAAGATTTACTTTATTGTCAATGGCTTCACCTGGTCGAGATGTGAAACTCTCAGAAGATAGAGTTAAAGGTTATAGAAATTTTTTAAATAAGTTGTGGAATGCTAATAACTTTTTATCTATGAATAAATGTGGTTTTAAAAAGTCAAAAAAATCACCAAAAATTAAACTTAATATAAATAAATGGATAATTTCAGAGTTAAATCAAACAACAAAGGAAATAGAAAAAAACATAAAAGATTACAGATTTGATGAAGCTGCTAGAAATATCTATCAGTTTGTTTGGCATTCTTATTGTGATTGGTATTTAGAGCTTTCAAAAACCATTTTAAATTCTAAAGACAAAAAATCTATTAATGAGGTAAAATTAACAACTTCGTACGTTTTCAAAGAAATCTTAGTTTTATTACACCCATTTATCCCGTTTATAACAGAGGAACTTTGGCTAAAGAATAAACTCGATAAATTGAATAGTAGTTATTTAATGCACACAAATTGGAGTTTAAATAAAATAAAAAGTGACAAAAATATAAAAGAAGTACAAAAAATAATTGATTTTATAAGCCAACTAAGATCTTTTAAAAATGAACTAAATGTAAGTCCTGGCTCTTTTGTTGATATGTCATTAGCTAATTTACCAAAAAAAGATCAGGATTTTATTATTAAAAACGAAATTGTACTAAAAAGATTAGGTAGAATTAATAACTTCTTTGATAGTGAAAAAAACAAACCATCTGCAAATCTTGTGATTGCAGGTGATATATTTAAAATTTATTTTGATCAATCAGTTGATTTGTCATTAATTAAAGAGAATTTACTTAAAAGGCAGAGCAAATATGAGGCAGAATTAGATGTAATATCAAAAAGATTATCAAATAAAAGTTTTGTCGATAGGGCACCAAAAAATATTGTTGATCAAGAGAAAAATAACTATAATGAATTACAGAAAAATATTGATAAAATATCAATCACAGTTAAAGGTTTGTAATGAAATTTAATAAGAAAAAATTACCAAGTAGACATACTTCGCTAGGTCCAGATAAGGCACCTCAAAGATCTTTTTATTATGCAATGAAATTAACTGAAAAAGATGTTGCAAAACCTTTTGTAGGAGTAGTTTCAACATGGAATGAAGCTGCACCTTGTAATATTGCTTTAATGAGACAAGCACAGTCAGTTAAAAAAGGTGTTAAATCATCTGGAGGAACACCAAGAGAATTTTGTACAATCACAGTTACTGATGGTATTGCAATGGGACATGAAGGAATGAAATCTTCATTAGTTTCAAGAGATGTAATTGCGGATTCAACTGAACTAACTGTTAGAGGACATTGTTATGATGCTTTAGTAGGTGTTGCAGGTTGTGATAAATCTTTACCTGGTTTGATGATGGCAATGGTTAGATTAAATGTGCCAAGCGTATTTATTTATGGAGGCTCCATACTTCCTGGAAGATTTAACGGTAAAGATGTAACTGTAGTAGATGTTTTTGAAGGTGTAGGAAAATATTCTTCAGGACAAATGAATGCACATGCTTTAAGAAAATTAGAATTAAAAGCTTGTCCAAGTGCAGGTGCATGTGGAGGTCAATTTACAGCAAACACTATGGCATGTGTGTCAGAGGCGATGGGATTAGCATTGCCTTATTCAGCTGGAACTCCAGCACCCTACGAACAAAGAGATAAATTTGCATTACAAAGTGGAAAAGCTGTAATGAATTTGTTAGCAAAAAATATTAGACCAAGAGATATTGTTACAAGAAAAGCATTAGAAAATGCAGCAACAATTGTTGCAGCAACTGGAGGATCAACTAATGCTGCATTACATTTACCAGCTATTGCAAATGAAATGGGGATTAAATTTGATTTAATGGATGTTGCTAAAATTTTTAAAAGAACTCCTTATCTTGCAGATTTAAAACCAGGCGGAAGATATGTTGCAAAAGATATGTGGCTAGCAGGCGGTGTACCAATGTTATTAAGAACATTGTTAGACGGTGGATATATCCATGGTGACTGTATGACTGTTACTGGAAAAACTATGAGACAAAATCTTAAAAATATCAAATTTAATCCAAAACAAAAAGTTATGAGAAAATATAACAATCCACTTTCTAATGATGGTGGTGTTGTAGGTTTAAAAGGAAATCTTGCACCAGAAGGAGCAATTGTAAAAGTTGCAGGATTAAAAAAATTACAATTTACAGGAACAGCAAGATGTTTTGATACAGAAGAGTCTGCTTATAAGGCTGTTAAGAATAAAAAATATAAAGATGGAGACATAATTATTATTAGATACGAAGGTCCAAAAGGTGGCCCTGGTATGAGAGAAATGTTACAGACAACTGGTGCAATTTACGGCCAAGGAAAAGGAGAGAAGGTAGCGCTTATTACTGATGGTAGATTTTCAGGTGCAACAAGAGGTTTTTGTATTGGTCACGTTGGTCCAGAAGCATCTGTTGGAGGACCAATTGCATTACTTAGAAACGGAGACGTAATAGACATTGATGCTAAAAAAGGAACTATCAATGTTAGATTGTCCAAAAAAGAATTGCAAAAAAGACGTAAAAAATGGAGACCTAAAAAGATTAACTTTGGTAATGGAACTCTTTGGAAGTATGCACAAACTGTTGGACCAGCATATTTAGGAGCGCCAACACATCCTGGTGGCAAAAACGAAGTTAAAGTTTACGCTGATATTTAATGAAAATTAGACCGGTTATTTTATGCGGTGGGGCAGGTACTAGACTTTGGCCCAAAAAATCTAATCATCAAGCAAAACAATTCATAGATTTCGGCGGTTGGACTTTAATTAATAAAACTTTTGAAAGAATTAAAAGTAAAGTTTTTGATTACCCAATTATAAGCACTAATTCAAAGTATATTAAGGATATAAAAAAAGCTTTAAAGAAAAGTAAAATTAAAAAGTATAAGATTATTTTAGAACCAGCAAAAAAGAATACTGCTCCTGCAATTTTAGCATCGGCATTAATAAAAGAAATTCCAAATAATCAGCCATTAATGTATTTTACTGCTGATCATTTGATTGAAAAGCCGAACAAATTAATAACAGCTATTAACAAAAATAAGTCAAATTTAGACGAAAAAAATGTATTTATATTTGGAATAAAACCAACAAGCCCGTCTAGTGAGTATGGATATTTCATTACCAAGAAAAAAAAGAGTATTAATAAGGTCACCAAATTTATTGAAAAACCTAAAGTATCGAGAGCAAAACAAGTAATTAGACAAAAAGGATATTGGAATTCTGGGATGTTTTTTTTGAGAAAAGACTCAATTATTAATAATTTTAAGAAATATCAGCCTAATATTTTTCGAAACTGTAACAAAGCTGTAATAAAAGCTAAATATAAAAGCAATGTGTATTATTTAAATAAACAATCATTTTCTAAAGCTACAGCAAAATCGTTTGATTACGCAATACTTGAGAAAACTAAAAATATCAATGCGATCAAGCTTGATATTCCATGGTCAGATCTAGGGAGCTGGAAAGAAATCTGCAAAATGTATGGAAAAATTAAAAATAAATATTTTAAAAAGAAAAACGTATTTCATAGACCATGGGGCAGCTACACAAACTTATTTAAAGGCAAAGAATTTTTAATTAAAGAATTATTTGTTAAACCTAAAGGCATTTTAAGTCTTCAAAAACATTTCCATAGAGCAGAACATTGGGTGGTTACTCATGGTATTCCAAAGATTACCTTAAATAAGAGTAAATTCCTAAAGAAACCCGGTGAAACTATATATATTCCACTAGGAGCTATTCACAGAATTGAAAATCCATTTAAAAAACCGGTTAAGATTATAGAAGCACAAATAGGCTCAATACTTAAAGAAACAGATATTGTTAGATATCAGGATGTATACGGCAGAGTAAAATAGTTCTATGGAGTTACTTACTATAATCTTAATTTTCATAATTGGAATATTGTTTTTTTTATTACTCAAAAAGGAAAGGGTTCTAGGAATAAATTTAGAAGACAACCAAAAAGAAGTTAAAATAATTGAAAACAAAGATTATCAAAAAAATATTTTATCTTTATTAAATTATATACCAGAAGGCATAATAATAATAAATAAGTCAAAGGAAATTCTATATAACAATTCCTCAGCTCAAAAAAGATTTGAAACTAAATTGAATGAAAATATAAGCTCTTTTCTTAGGAATCCTGACTTGTTAATTTCAATAGAAAAAGCATTTAATAATCAAAAAGTAAAAGATTTAGAAATTGAGATTAGAAATCCATCTGTTCTAAGAATGAATATCAGTTTATTTTACGATAATAATAATTTATTTTTCGACGAAGAATCTTGCATGTTATTTATAAGAGATTTAACTGAATTTTATAAATTTCAGCAGCTTAAATCTGACTTTGTTGCTAATGTCTCACATGAATTAAGAACTCCATTACAATCAATTAAGATGGGATTGGAAACATTTGATAAAAATTCAGATATAAATAAGAATTCTGAAGTCAATAACTTATTACCTGTAATGATATCTCAATCTGAGAGAATGGAAAATTTGATCAGGGATTTACTATCTTTGTCAAAAATTGAATTACAAGAACATATTAGACCAACCCATGAAATTAATCTTATTGAGGTTATTGATTATGTGATTAAAACTTATGAAAACATTGTTAAAAAAAACAACGTAAACATTGAATTTCAAAAGACAGAAAATTTTAAAATTATTGGTGATAGAGATAAATTAATTGAAATATTTACAAACCTTATTGATAATTCAATAAAATATAGTGATAAAAATAAAGAGATTAAAATTACAACTAAGAAAGAGGGAAATTTAAATATAGTTTCTGTAGAAGATCAAGGTATAGGCATACCAAAAGAATTCATCCATAGGATCACAGAAAGATTTTATACAGTAGATCCAAGCAAAAGTAGAAGCGTCGGTGGAACAGGACTTGGGTTAGCTATAGTTAAACATCTTGTATCTCAGCATAGAGGTGAAATGGATATTTCAAGCGTTCAAAATCAAGGAACTAAAATAAGTGTTAAATTTAACTCTTTATAATTCAACTAAAAAGTTAGTCTTTGTCATAAAACTTTAACTTTATTTTAACAAAACTTTTAAAATTTGAACTTAAACATTTGTTCATGAAAGAATCTAAACAAGGAGAAAATATGAATAGATTGTTAAAATTAATGTTAGGATTTCTAATAGTATTTAGTTTCGCTACTAATAGTTATTCAAGAGATCAAATTAAAATCGTAGGATCATCAACTGTTTATCCATATGCTACTGTTGTAGCAGAAAAATTTGGTAAAGGTGGAAAATTCAAAACGCCGGTTATCGAAAGCACTGGAACAGGCGGTGGAATGAAGTTATTCTGTGCTGGAGTTGGTGCCAATCATCCGGATATAACAAATGCCTCAAGAGCTATTAAGCCAAAAGAAAAAACATTATGTGAAAAAAATGGTGTTACTGATATCATTGAAATAGTTGTTGGTAATGATGGTATCTCATTTGCACATTCAGTAAATTCACCTGATGCTGATTTTACCAAAGAACAACTTTGGAGGGCTTTAGCTGCAAAAGTTGACGTAGATGGAAAGCTTGTTGAAAATCCATATAAAAAATGGAGCGATATTGACACAAGTCTTCCAAACAAAAAAATTGAAATTTTAGTTGCACCACCGACATCTGGTACAAGAGACGCATGGAATTCGTTGGTTATGGCTAAAGGATGTACTAAAACTACTAAATCAATTTATGAAGCAGATGGTAAAAAAGCAAAAAAAGAGTGCGTAAAAATTAGAGAAGATGGTTATGCAGTTGAAGCAGGTGAAAATGACACTTTAATTGTTCAAAAACTTAGTTCGAATCCAGACGCATATGGTTTTTTTGGTTATAGTTATTTAGTTGCTAACAAAGATAAGATAAAAGCTTCAGCGGTTAATGGAGTAAAACCATCTTTACAGGGAATTCAAGATTACTCATATCCGATTGCAAGACCTTTATTTTTTTATGTAAAGAAGGCTCATGTTGGAGTAATTCCAGGTATTGAAGAATTTTTAAAAGAATTTACTTCAAAAAAAGCAATGAGTAACAGGGGATACTTAGCTCAAATAGGATTAGTCCCTTTGGCTTCAGATAAGTATCAATCAACAAGAACAGCTGCTTTAGAGTTAATTACAATTAACTTAAACTAAATTCTACTTTCCTCAAAAAAGGCCAGTTTTACCTGGCCTTTTTTTTCTTATTACAATTTAAAGTTTAGTTTGTAACAATTCTGTAACATTAAAAAGTTATCAATCTGGCGAATGAACCTAGTTCTTATTTTTTTAATTATCATATTCTCATCGTCATTGTTTTTTTATGGTAGGTCAAAAACTAAAAGTTTAGCCATATCAGGAAATATAAAACTAAATGCTTTACCTAAATTCTATGGATATTATCTTGTTTTATGGTGCTCAATTCCTGCATTAGTTTTCTTATTGATTTGGTCATTATTCGAACCAGTTATTATAAAATCAATTATAATTGATACTGCAGCAAAACAAGGTGCAATATTTAATGATAAAAATGAAGCGAATTTAGTATATGAAAAAATTAAAGCTATTCACTTAGGAACTTATGTAGGGGAGTTGGATAGTATATTAAAAGAAAGCGCACTAGCTTATGCTAAATTTATTAATATATTCGCAAACTCAAAAGTAGTATTGATATTTGGAATAATCATCGCTTCTACACTTTACTCACTCAAAAAGATAAAAAACAATAATAAAGCAAGAGATGATGTTGAGGTTATTTTAAAAGGATTATTATTTGTGTCGTCATTAATAGCAATACTAACGACATTAGGAATAATATTGTCCTTACTTTTTGAAAGTATAAAATTTTTCTCTGTAATTAATATATTTGACTATTTATTTGGCACTAACTGGAGTCCGCAGAGAGCATTTGTAAGAGATGCTTCTTCTATTACTCTTGCTGAGTACCAAGATTTAAAAGACGCATTTGGATTTGTTCCATTAATAGCTGGAACTGGTTTTATAGCTTTCTTAGCAATGCTTGTTGCTGTGCCGGTTGGTTTATTCTCCGGTATATATATGGCAGAATACGCATCGCTTAGAGTGAGAAGATTTTCAAAACCTGTTATTGAGATTTTAGCTGGGATTCCAACCGTAGTTTATGGTTTTTTTGCAGCATTAACAGTTGGGCCATTTTTTAGACAAGTGGGTGAAAATTTTGGACTTACTGTTTCCTCTGAAAGCGCTTTAGCAGCAGGGTTAATAATGGGTATAATGATTATCCCATACGTTTCATCTCTATCAGATGATGTAATTAATTCTGTACCTCAGTCATTAAGAGATGGTTCATACGCTGTGGGTGCCACAAAGTCAGAAACTATAAAAAAAGTTGTAATACCTGCTGCATTACCAGGAATTATTGGATCCATATTATTAGCTGTATCAAGAGCAATAGGGGAAACAATGATTGTAGTTATGGCTGCAGGTCTAGCAGCAAATCTTACAATTAATCCTTTAGAGTCAACCACAACAATTACTACTCAAATTGTAATGATACTTGTCGGTGACCAAGAGTTTGATAGTCCGAAAACTCAATCAGCTTTTGCGTTAGGATTAACATTATTTATTGCTACACTAATTTTGAATTTCATTGCTCAAAGAGCAGTTAAAAAATATAGAGAAAAGTATGACTAAAGAAGAAAGATTAAAAAAAAGACATAGTGCTGAAAAAAGATTTAGATTTTATGGATTAGCATCTATTTTTGTTGCTTTACTTTTTGTACTTATATTAGTTCAAAACATATTTTCCAAAGGAAGTTCAGCATTTATAAAAACAGTTATAAAAACTGAAGTTTTTTATAATCAAGAGCTACTAGAATTAAAAAATGGAGCCTCAGAAAAAGATATTATAAATGCAGATTTTTATGAGGTTATGATTGAAAGTCTAATTAAATCGTTTCCTGCAAAAAATATAGATGAAGAAAATGAACTAATAAGATTATTCAGTGCTGATGCTGAATATGAAATCAAAAAAGCTTTTTTAAACAATAATAATCTTATTGGTGAAAAAATTATTCTTGATTTAACAGCTTCGGATGACATCGATCAGCTTCACAAAGGAAACTACCCAAGAGACCTGCCAGAGGACAGAAGAAGAATTTCAAATTTTCAATTAGCTATTTATGACAATTTTGTAGAAAATGGTAAAATCGGTAAGAATTTCAATAATTATTATTTTACAAAAGGGGATTCCAGAGACCCAGAACTAGCTGGTATAGGCGGAGCTATAGTTGGATCGATTTATAGTATATTAATCTGCCTTCTTTTAGCTTTTCCAGTAGCTGTTTTAGCTTCAATTTATCTTGAGGAGTTTGCTCCTAAAAATAAAATAACTGATTTTATTGAAATAAATATTAATAATTTGGCTGCTGTCCCTTCAATAGTTTATGGTCTGCTTGCTTTACAAATATTATTAGCAACTATTCAATTGCCAAGATCTACGCCATTAGTAGCTGGTATCACTCTTGCATTGATGACATTACCTCGAATAATTATACCATGTAGAGCATCATTAAAAGCAGTACCACCATCAATAAGGGAAGGTGCCTTAGCCGTTGGAGCTTCTAAATTCCAATCGGTATTTCATCATGTAGTTCCATTAGCAATGCCAGGAACTTTGTCTGGTACAATAATTGGATTGGCCCAGGCATTGGGTGAAACTGCCCCTTTAATTCTAATTGGAATGGTAGCATTTGTAGTAGATATACCTTCAAGTCCAATAGATCCTTCGTCATCTTTACCAGTACAAGTTTACTTATGGTCTGAGTCTGCCGAGAGAGGTTTTGTTGAAAAAACTTCAGCAACTATTATGATATTGCTAACATTTCTTATGATTATGAATTTCTTAGCAGTATATTTAAGACAAAAATTTGAAAAAAGATGGAATTAGATGAATAAAGTTAAAATAAAATCAAAAAATTTAAACGTTCATTACGGACAAAAACAAGCATTGTTTGATGTTAACCTTGATTTGAATGAGAAAGAAGTAACTGCTCTAATTGGTCCCTCAGGATGTGGTAAGTCTACTTTTATAAGATGCATTAATAGAATGAATGATGTTATTGATATATGTAAAGTTACCGGTAACATTGAAATAGATGGAGTAGAAGTTAATGACAAGAATTTAGATGTAGTATCATTAAGAGAGAGAGTGGGGATGGTATTTCAAAAGCCCAATCCTTTTCCAAAAAGTATTTATGAAAATATATCTTATGGTCCAAAAATTCATGGCAAAGGTGATACAAAAAGTGAATTGGATGAAATCGTAGAAAACAGTCTTAAAAAATCAGCATTATGGGAGGAAGTTAAGGATCGTCTTGATGAACCAGGCACAAGTTTATCTGGCGGACAACAACAAAGACTTTGTATAGCAAGAGCGATATCAGTAAATCCTGAAGTCATACTTATGGACGAACCGTGTTCAGCTTTAGATCCAATAGCTACAGCAAAAATCGAGGAATTGATTGATGATCTTAAAAAAACATATACAATAGTTATTGTTACTCATTCTATGGCGCAAGCAGTTAGAGTTTCTCAGAAAACTGGCTTTTTCCATCTTGGAAAGCTTATAGAAGTAGGCAAAACTGAAAAAATTTTTAAAAACCCTGACAATAAAATGACACAAGATTATATTACAGGTAGGTTTGGATAGATTATGAGTAATGAGCATACAGTTAAATCATATGAAGAGGAGCTTCAAAATTTAAAAGACTCACTCATTAAAATGGGTAGTTTAACCGAGTCTCAAATGAGCGACTCTATGGATGCAATTATTAAAGTTGATAAAGATTCAATTGACAAGATAATAAAAAGTGATGATGAAATTAATAAATTTAGATCAGTTATTGATATTCAAATAATGAACCTTTTAGTTAAAAGAGCTCCAATGGCGATTGATTTAAGAGAAACAATAAGCTCACTCAAAATTTCTCAAGATTTGGAAAGAATTGGAGACCTATCCAAAAGTAATGCAAAAAAAATAAAGCCACTTCCTCTTGATTTACCAGAAGAACTATTATCAAATCTTAAAAGATTAGGTGATTTAGTTATTAAACAATTAAACGACGTTTTAGACAGTTATATCAATAAAAACTTTGATAAGGCTAAAACTGTATGGGAAAAAGATGAACAAGTCGATGATCTTACAAACATAGCTATGCAAAGTGTCATAGACTTTCTTTCAAAAGATAAAAAAAATCTAGATTTTTCAACACATCTTATTTTTGCTACGAAAAATTTAGAAAGAGCCGGAGACCATGTAACAAACATAGCTGAAACTATTTGTTATTTAATAAAAGGTGAATATCTTAAAGGTAGCAGACCAAAAGGTAAGCAAGCTCAAGAATAATTGATGAAGGGAAAAATTTTTATTATTGAAGATGAGACTTCAATAATTCAACTGGTACAACATAATTTAGAGAAAGAGGGGTTTGTTGTATCTTCGTCAACTAATGGTAATGATGGTTTAAAAGAATTAAAAAAATTTGAGCCCAATCTACTATTACTTGATTGGATGTTACCTGATTTATCTGGAATAGATGTTTGCAAAAGTCTTAGAAGAGACAAAAATTTTAAAAATTTGCCAATAATCATGTTAACAGCCAAAGGGGAAGAGGAAGATAAAGTTAAAGGATTGGAAAGTGGTGTAGATGATTACATAACAAAACCCTTCGGTTTTAATGAGTTGATGGCACGTATAAAAGCTTTACTAAGACGATCAGATCCTAAGACTGTATCTGATGATCTTATTTTTGAGGACTTGAAATTAGATAGAACTGAAAAAAGAGTTTTTAGAGATAATAATGAAATTCATCTTGGTCCTACTGAATTTAGACTTTTAGAATTTTTTTTATTAAATCCAAAGAGGGTTTTTTCAAGAGATCAAATTTTAGAAAGTGTGTGGCCAAATAATATAAATGTAGAAAGTAGAACAATAGATGTTCACATCAGAAGATTGAGACAATCTATAAACCTTTCTGGTAAAAAAGAACTTGTAAGAACGGTAAGATCTGCAGGTTATTCTTTGTCTTAAATTATAACTTTATAAATTCCAACTAAAAATAAAGGGACTTGTAATCCAAAGTTAGTAAGTATTGCTTTATCTTTACTTATAAACCCAGCAACTGTCCATCCAACAACTCCTAATCCATGAAAATATATATTAAGTGGATATATATTTAGATTTGTTAAAAGAATGCCAACTAAAACTAGAAATGTACTTATCCATTTAAGGTATTTTTTTACAAACATATTTTCCTCCTTAATTTGAAATATATAGATTTTTTGATTATTTCTTAATGTTTACTTACACTTTTTGCACAGACCGAAAAATTCAAGATTGTATTTGTTGAATTTCATACCTTCTTTATCTTGAAAATTTGATAGGTATTTCGACAGCTTTGAGCTACTAATTTCTTTTACATCTTCGCATGACTCACAAATAGAAAATGCTGTAGCATTTGTAATTGTACAAGCCGAATTTCTACAGGCAATAAATGCATTTCTACTTTCAATTTTATGGATTTTTCCTATTTCTACTAATTTATCTAATGCTCTATAAACCTGAGGAGGTGCTTTTAAACCTTTTTTTTGGACATTAAACAATATTGAATACGCTTTCATAGGTTGTGCAGATTTTTCAATAATATCTAAAACTATTTTTTGATTTTTTGATAAATATTTTTTTTTTTGAGCCATATTATATTTTACTAATTTCCATTTAATTGTTCAATTGAGTTTTCTTTTTTATTCTACTTAATGAAAGTATAAATAATAACAATCCAGTTGTAATTATAGATGGTCCCGATGGTGTATTAAATTCTAAAGATGCAAACAGACCAATTAAAACAGATAACAAGCCTCCAATTACAGAAAATATCACCATTTGCATCGGATTATCCGAAATATTTCTTGCCATTGCCGCAGGAAGTATAAGCATTCCTGTTATTAATAATAAACCTACCATTTTAATGGATATCGCAATTATTGCCGCTAACAATATTGTAAATATTGCATTATATTTTTCAGGTTTCATTCCCTCTGCCTCAGCTAATTCAAAATTAACAGTAGATGCAAACAAAGGTTTCCAGATAATTTTTAATACAATAAGAATTATAGCTCCACCAATCCATACAAGAATAATGTCGTTAACATTAACTGCAAGTATATCCCCAAATAAAAGCCCCATTAAATCAAATCTAATTGTTGCTAAGAGACCAATAACTACTAAACCTATAGCTAAAGATGAATGCGCAAGCAATCCTAGTAAAGCATCTGAGGGTAAATTAGTAGTTTTTTGTAATTTCAATAAAATTAATGCAACTATAGATGATGTAACAAAAACCGAGAAAGCCATATTAATTTCAATTGTGTACGATAAAGTTATTCCCAATAAAGCAGAGTGAGCTAATGTATCCCCAAAAAATGATAATCTCCTCCAAACTACAAAGCATCCAAGAGGGCCAGTTACTATTGCCATTCCAATCCCAACCAATAAAGCTCTTATAAAAAAATCATCTAACATTATTTTTTCTTTTCTATTGATCCATCAATATTGTGAACATGATCATGGGTGTGTTCATAAACAGATAATATTTTAGAAATATCTTTACCAAATATTTCTTGATATTTTTCATTGTTAGCTACATCTATCGGTGTACCAGAGCAGCAAACATGTCCATTCAAACATACAACGTGGTCTGTTTTAGACATAACCACATGAAGGTTATGTGAGATTAATAAAATTCCACAGTTTAATGTATCAGATATTTTTTTTATCAATTCGTATAATGCTATTTCACCATTAAAATCCACACCTTGCACAGGCTCATCAAGAACTAAAAGTTCTGGTTTTTTTGCAATAGCTCTAGCCATAAGTATTCTTTGAAACTCACCGCCAGATAAACTTTTTAGATCTTTATTTATTAAATGAGGCGTTCCTGTTATTTCTAATGCATATTTAATTTCATCATTAGTTGACGTATTTGTGAGATTCATAAAATCATTAACTCTAATAGGTAATGTCCAATCTATATTTATTCTCTGAGGTACATAGGCTATTTTTTCTGTAAATTTTTGCACCTTACCTTCAATATCTTTGTATAGTCCTAGAGTTATTTTAGCTGTTGTAGTTTTTCCAGATCCGTTTGGGCCAATGAGTGTAACAATCTGTCCTTTATTTATTTCAAATGTAACTCCTTTTACTAACCATTTGTCATTAGCAAACACCCCTACATTTTCTAATTTTACGAGAGAATTATTTATTTGTGTCATAAAAAAAATACTTGTAATTTCCTGTTATATTATTACAATGTTATAATATAACAATAAAAGATAAAGGTATTTATCATGAAAAATATTAGCAAAAATTTATTATTAACTCCATTTATTAGCATGCTTTTAGTCTTTGCGCCTGTTAAAGCAGATATTAATGTAGTTACATCTATTAAACCTCTACATTCACTAACAAGCTATATAATGGAAGGGGTGGGCGAACCTGGTTTAATTATCGATGGAGTTGCATCACCACATAATTTTCAAATAAAACCTTCACATGCAAAGATGCTTCAAAAAGCTGATTTAGTTATTTGGGTAGGTGAGGATTTAGAGAGTTTTTTACCAACAGCTTTGAAATCCATACCAAAAAATTCTATTGTTTTTCCTTTATTAGAACAAAGTGGATTAAAGAAATTAAAATTTAGAGAAAAAAATATTTTTGAAGGTCATGATGATCACGGACACGATGAACATGGTAAAAAAGAGGATGATCATGATGAACATGCAGAAAAAGAAGAAGGTCACGATGATCATGGACATGATGAACATGGCCACGCGCATGGAGATTATGATCCACACATTTGGTTAGATCCTTTAAATGCAAAAGTTATTGTTAAAAAAATTACAAATCAGTTAGTTAAAATAGATGCTGATAATAGCTCCGCTTATAAAGCAAATTCTAAAAAGCTTTTAAAAGATTTAGATAATTTAACTAGCACTATAAAAAAAGATCTAAATAAAAATGCAAGTTTTGTTGTTTTTCATGATGCTTACCAATATTTTGAAAAAAGATTTGGTCTATCTGTTATAGGCGCTTTAACAGTTAACCCAGACGTCATGCCCGGTGCTGAGCAATTATCAGAAATTAGAGAAGTTATCGAAGAGAAAAAAGTAAAATGTATATTTTCAGAGCCTCAATTTAACCCAGCGATAATTAAATCTATTGCAAGTGACACAGGTGTTAAAACTGGTGTTCTTGATCCATTAGGTGCAACTATAAATAAAAGTAAAAATATGTATTTTAATTTAATTGAAGATATGTCTAACGCATTAAAGGATTGTTCTTAATTAAATTTAATCGATTATTATTTCTATAGGTGTATGGTCTGAGGGTTTTTCTCTTCCTCTTGGGTATTTATTTATCTTAACATCTTTAATACTATCTATTAAAGAGCTTGAGACTAAAAAATGATCAATTCTCATACCATTATTTTTTTGCCATGCTCCACTCATATAATCCCAAAAAGTATAACCTTCCTTATCGGGATAAATGTACCTGTAAGTATCAAAGAAACCTAAATTAATAATTTCTCTAAATCTTTTCCTTATTTCTAATCTAAACAGGGCATCATTTTCATATGACTTTGGATTATGAACATCTTCAGCAGCAGGAATAATATTAAAATCTCCACCTATAATAATATTACTATTTTCTTTTAAATTTTTTTTTATTGTTTTTATAAAACTATCTAACCAATATAATTTATAATCATATTTTTCTGTATCTACTGGATTTCCATTTGGAGTATAAATATTTATTAAATTAATTTTTTTCTTTTTATGAGTTAATTCACCTGAAATTATTCTTGATTGTTTCATTTTATCTTTAAAAATATTTTGTTTTATATTGCTTAATTTACTCTTAGATATGAAGGCAACACCATTGTAACTTTTTTGTCCAAAAACATAACTTTCATATTTAAGGCTTTTAAATTCATCAAAAGGATAATTTTTTTCTTCAGTTTTTATTTCTTGCATCATTACAATGTCAGGAGAGGATTTTTTAAGATATTCTTTGATATTATTTATTCTAGCTCTTACAGAATTAACATTCCAAGAGCTTATTATCATTATAGAGAAAAAGAGACACCGCAACCACAAGATGATTTACTTTGTGGATTGCTAATTTTAAATTGTTCACCAATTAATTCTTTAACAAAGTCAACTTCTGATCCTTTTAATAAATCAGCTGATATTTTATCAATTAGAATATTGTTATATTGAATATCATCATCCTCTTTTTCAGTATCAACTGAAAAATTGTATTGGAAACCGGAACACCCACCACCCTTGATAGCGATTCTAAAAAAAGATCCTTTTTCCTTTTTGGATAACAAATGGTTTATTTGTTTTATCGCATTATCAGTAAATTTAATTTCTTTAATCATCTCGTAAGGCTGTTAATAGTAATATAATTATAATTTACCTTTTTTAAAGTATGAATAATTTCAAAAAACTTGGACAATTTAAGTCAACTGGAAGATTTTTTAATGAGAAAAATAGCTCATACAGAACGCCATTTCAAAGAGATAGAGATAGAATAATTCACTCTGCCTCTTTTAGAAGACTTAAGCATAAGACACAGGTGTTTGTTAATACAGAAGGTGATCACTTTAGAACTAGAATCACACACTCAATTGAAGTTTCACAGATAGCAAGATCGATTGCAAAGTATTTGAAATTAAATGATGATCTTGCGGAAACACTAAGTCTTGCTCATGATCTTGGTCACACACCATTTGGTCACGCTGGAGAAAATAGCCTAAAAGAATGCATGATTAATCACGGAGGTTTTGATCATAATTTGCAAACTTTAAGAATTGTAATGTTTCTTGAGAATAAATATTTAAAATTTAAAGGTCTTAATTTAACATTTGAAACTTTAGATGGTTTATTAAAACATAATGGACCTATATTAAATGTCAGTAGAGTAAATAATATAATAGGTATTAAAAATTTAAAAAATAAATTTAATTTTAATCAATATTCATCTTTAGAGTCACAAATTTCAAATATCTCTGATGATATAGCTTACAATAATCATGATATTCAAGATGGATTAAACGCAAATTTATTTAAACTTGAGGAAATTTTAGAAATCAATTTTTTTAAAGAAATTTTTAAAAGATATAAAAATGTTAAAAAAAATAAAATTTTGATTTATCAAATAATAAGAGATTCAATAGATTTAATGGTAAAAGATATTATTTCTAACAGTAAAAAAAATCTAAAGAAACATAAAATTAAAAATTTGAGAGATATTAAAAAAAATAATTTTAAAATAATAAATTTTTCTGAAAATTTTCAACAAATCGATAGTGAACTTAAAAAATTTTTAAGAAGCAAAATGTATAATAATAAAAAAGTATTATCTAAAAATACTAAAGGCCAAAAAATTATAAAATATTTATTTGCTTATATCTGTAAAAATCCAAAAAAATTTATTAAAAACCAAAAAATAAATAAGGATAAGTTTAGATCTGTTTCTGATTTTATTTCAGGAATGACAGACAGATATGCTATAAACCTTTACAATAATTTAAAATGAACATTTTCGACATTTATCTTAACAAAATTAAAAATATAGTTACTAATAATTCCGCTAATTTAAAAATTCCTCAAAATTTATCAGGTATTAACGTAGATACAGCTCCTTCTAAATTTAAAGCTGATATTTCAACAAATGTCTGCATGGTTCTTTCCTCATTAAATAAATTGCCACCAACTGAGATTTACAAACAACTTAATTTAGATGATCTACAAAACGATAAAGACATAGAAAATATTGAGTTTGTTAAACCAGGTTTTGTTAATATAAAATTTGTTAAGAAATTCTGGAATACTTTTTTAACAAAAATGCTCAATGATCAAAAATATGGAGCAAGTCTTAAAAATGATAAAAAAAATTATTTACTGGAATTTGTTTCTGCTAATCCAACAGGCCCCTTACATGTAGGCCATTGTCGTGGTGCTATATATGGAGATGCTTTGTGTAATCTTTTAAAATTTTGTGATCATAAAGTTACCAAAGAATATTATGTAAACGATCACGGTAATCAGATCAAAAACTTTTCTTTATCTGTATACTTTAGAATTAAGGAAAAATTATTTAACGAAGAATACCCTAAGGATGAAAATTTATATCCAGGAGATTACATAATTGAAATAGCAGAACAAATTATTAGTAAAAATTCTATTAAGAATTATGAAAATTATGAAAAAATTTCAGATGAACTCTCTAAATTGAGTGTTGTTGCTTCTTTAGAAATAATAAAAAAAAATCTAAATTCTTTAGGTGTTGTTCACGATAATTTTGTAAGTGAAAATAATATTATTAATTCAAAAGAAGTTGATGAAGCTATAGATAATTTAAAAAAGAACAATTTAGTATTTAAAGGCAAGATCGAGGCGCCTGAAGGTGAAGATAAGTCTAAATGGGTTGAAAGAGAGCAACTACTATTCAAATCTACAAATTATGGTGACGATAAAGATAGAGCTTTAACAAAAAGTGATAATTCTTGGACATATTTTGCTGGCGATATTGCTTATCACAACAACAAATTAAAGAGAAATTTTGATGAATACATAAATATTCTTGGTGCAGACCATGCTGGTTATATTAAAAGAATTAATTCTGTTGTAGATGCTCTCTCTAATAAAAAGAAAAATCTAATTTGTAAAGTTACTCAGCTTGTAAAATTGATTAAAGACGGCAAACCCTTCAAAATGTCAAAAAGAAAAGGTGATTATATAATTGTTGATGATTTAGTTAACGAGGTAGGTAAGGATGCAACTCGTTTTATAATGTTGAGTAGAAGTAATGATGTCCAATTAGAGTTTGATTTTGAAAAAGTTAAAGAAAAATCAAAAGATAACCCCCTCTATTATGTTCAATATTGTTATGCAAGGATCTGTTCTGTTTTTAAAAATGCTGATGAAAAAATAGAAAATAACCTAACTGAAGTTGAAAAAAATTATGAATTTAATGATGAAGAAATAAAAATAATAAATAAAATTTCTGAATGGCCTAAATGTGTAGAGGTATCCTCACAAAAACTAGAGCCACACAGAATACCTATCTATTTATATCAACTGTCAGCTTTATTTCATTCATATTGGAACATGGGAAAAGATAATGAGTCAATGAGGTTCTTAGATAAGAGTAAAAAACTAAATAAAAACAAAGCGGTTCTATTAAATAGTGTTTTAAAAACTATTGGCACTGGAATGAAAATATTAGATGTAAATACGCCGGAAACCATGTAATGATTAAAGAAATTAAATATATTTTTTTCGTATTTATAATTTCTTTATTTATATTTTTTACTGTTAAATACTACATATCTGATGAGTTTGAAAAAAAGTATTATAAATCAATTAACAATCTAGACTCTAAATTAGATTTAAAGAAAAATAGTTTAATAAAGTTAGATAGTGATACAGATAATATTATTGAATATATTGACGAAAAAGAAAACAAGGAAAAAAAATTATCATTTTGGGACCTGATCAAAAATGAAGATTAGTCAAAAGAGGTCATTTATATCTGGTTTGAAGTCTACAAATTTGTCAAATAAAGAAATTTTATTTCTTAAAAAATATAAACCATGGGGAATAATATTGTTTGAGAGAAATATTAGGAGTTTAGATCAGACCAAAAAGCTGATCCAATCAATTAAAAAGATATTTAAAGATCAAAACTATCCCATTCTTATTGATGAAGAAGGAGGAAGAGTTAATAGACTAAAAAAAATAATAGACACCAAATTACATTCTTCGAAATTTTTTGGTGATATGTATAAAAAAGATAAAAAAAAATCACTTCTTTATTATAAAATTTACATTGATCAAATAAGCTATTTATTAAACAACTTAGGCATAAATATTAATACTGTGCCTGTTCTGGATATAGCTCGAGAAAAAACTTCTAAAGTAATAGGTGACAGATCATTTTCGAAAAATAAAAAAATAGTTAATATTTTTGGTAATTTTACGATCGATCAATTTCATAAGAATAATATAGCAACTGTAATTAAACATATACCAGGTCACGGCCTAGGCAAAGTTGACTCACACTACAAACTACCAATTATAAACAATAGTAATCAATATTTACTTAAAAATGATTTTTTGACGTTTAAAAATAAAAACTCTCTTTTTGCTATGACTGGTCATTTACTTTTTAAAAAAATTGATAATCTAAATTCTGTAACTCATTCAAAAAAAATAATTAAATTAATAAGAAATAAAATAAATTTTAAAAATTTAATAATGTCAGACGATATATCAATGAAAGCTCTACCATATGGTATTAAAAATAATGTTATTAAAGCATTTACCGCAGGTTGTGATTTAGTTTTACATTGTAATGCTAATTTAAAAGAAATGCATATAGTTGCAGAAAATTCACCAAAATTGAGTAAATTTATAATAAAAATTACAAATAAATATTATAAGCTAGTGTCCAATGGAGAATCAAGATTCAACTAATACTTTTCAGGTAAATCTAGATCAATTTAATGGTCCTTTAGATTTACTTTTAGATTTAGCAAAATCTCAAAAAGTTAATTTAGAAAACATATCAATTACTTTATTGGCTGATCAATTTTTAGAATATATTAATAAGGTTAAAGATATTAATTTAGATATTGCATCAGAATATTTAGTTATGGCAACTTGGCTTGCGTATTTAAAATCAAAATTACTACTTCCAATAACTGATGAAGAAGAGTTTAAAGTTCATGAAGTTGCTGAAAGATTAAAATTACAATTAAAAAAATTAGAATTAATAAGATTACTGTCTGATCAAATGCTTAAGAGAAAAAGACTTGGAAAAGATATCTTTGTAAGAGGTATTAAAGGTAGAATTCGTTCTATTTATAGTTCTACATATAAATTATCTTTATACGAACTTCTAAAAACTTATTCTGCAATTGTCATGCAAAAGGATTTTCAAAGAATGAATATTCCCAAATTACCAGTTTGCACAACAGAAGAAGGTATAAAATTAATTAAAAGCATTATAAAAAAACTAGAAGATTGGAAAAACCTTGAGGACATTATTCCAAAAGCCTTTAAAAAATCAAATTTAAAAAAAACTGGACGTGCTAGTATTTTTGCTGGATCATTAGAATTAGTAAAAGAGGGGACTGTTATTTTAAAACAAGACAAATTATTTGATGAGATTTATATTAAACAAAAATGAAGAACGAAAAGAAAAAAAATAACGTAATTTCATTTCCAGGCCAATTATCTACTGGAGAGAGGGAAGTTGAAGCTATTTTATTTGCTGCAGTAGAACCTTTAGAAATAGAAACCATAGAAGATAGAATTTCAAAAAAAATTGATGTTAAGAAAATTTTAAAAAAATTAGAAGATGTTTATAAAAATAGGGGAATTAATTTAGTTTGCATTTCAAATAAATGGTCATTTAGAACAGCATCAAATTTGTCGTCTTTAATGTCCAAACAAAAAACAGTTGAGAAAAAACTTTCCAAAGCTGCTATTGAGACACTATCAATTATTGTATATCACCAGCCGGTAACTAGAGCTGAAATAGAAGAAATTAGAGGTGTTGCTTTTGGTACAAATACTCTTGATATTCTAATGGAACTTAATTGGGTAAAACCAATGGGCAGAAAAGAAATTCCTGGGAAACCAATACAGTATGGAACTACAGAGGATTTTTTGAGCCATTTTAATTTGCAAAAATTGTCTGATTTACCAACCGTTGATGAACTAGGATCAGCAGGATTGATTGACAGCTCAACTATTGACTCATCTATATTTGGAACTGGAAAATTTTACAAAGAAAAACAAGATGAGAAAAAAGAAAATATTTATTCTAATATTGATGAAATGCTCAATAGCACCTTAAATGATGACGCTAAAGAGTAAAATTCTACTTTAAAATCAGCTACAAAGAGGTTATATATAATTTATGAGTATAGGTTTTTGGCAAATTGCAATCGTAGTTATCTTAGTAGTTCTTCTTTTTGGAAGAGGAAAAATTTCAAGCTTAATGGGAGATGTTGCAAAAGGCATTAAGAGTTTTAAAAAAGGGATGGCTACTGATCCTGGTGATGAAAAACCAAAAAATATTTCAGAAAATACTGAAGACAACAACAATCAAGACTCTCCAAATAAAGAATAAAAATGCCACAAATTGGCTGGCTAGAACTTATTATAATAATCGGTCTTTCAATTGTAATAATTGGGCCTAAAGATTTTCCTGTCGTGTTGAAAAAAATTGGATCTTGGTTTGGTTCTGTAAAAAGATACGTAAGTAACTTGCAAAACGAAATGACAAATTTGGAGGAAAACAGTATTGAGATTAATAATCAAACCTTTGACATAAATAATCCAAGTGAAAATGAAGAAAAAAAAGTAGATAAAAATGAAGGAAAATAAAGAAGAGGGATTCATAAGTCATTTAACTGAATTAAGAAAAAGATTAATTCACTCCTTTATATTTTTAACTATTTTATTTGTTGTATGTTACATTTTTTCTGAAGAGATTTATGGTTTTCTAGTTTCGCCTTATGCAGAAGCGGTTAAAGATAGTCAAATAGAAAGAAGATTAATATTTACTGCGTTACAAGAAACTTTTTTAACTTATATCAAGGTTGCTTTTTTTGCAGCATTCTTTTTAACTTGTCCATATATTTTAATTCAAATATGGAAATTCATTGCACCGGGTCTGTATGAGCATGAAAAATCTGCTTTAATGCCTTATCTGGTTCTTACACCAATTCTTTTTTTATTAGGTGGAATGCTTGTTTATTATTTAATAATGCCTCTTGCTATTAAATTTTTTCTTTCTTTTGAAAGCACTGGTTTAACAACAGCCCTACCTATACAGCTTGAAGCTAAAGTTAATGAATACTTATCATTAGTTATGAAGTTAATATTTGCTTTTGGTATAAGCTTTCAGCTTCCAGTTATTCTATCTTTATTAGCAAGAATTGGATTTATTGATTCGATTTTTTTAAGAGAGAGACGTAAATATGTTGTGATTATTATTTTTGCCGTTGCAGCTGTACTGACTCCGCCAGATCCTGTCACTCAAATTGGATTAGCGGTTCCATTGTTATTATTGTATGAATTATCAATAATATCTGTAAAAGTTATAGAAAAAAAGGCAGAAAAAAAAGATGCATGATATTAAATATATTAGAAATAATTTTTCTGAATTTAAAAAACAAGTAAATAATAGGAATACAGAAGTTAATCTTGATAAAATTTTAGAATTAGACACCAAAAACAGATCTTTGATACAAGAAAAAGAAAAACTTGAATCAGAAAAAAAAACCCTTTCAAAACAAAATGACAAAAGTTTATTTGCAAAATCGAAAGATTTATCTAAAAAAATTGATAAAATTAGTGAAGATCAATTAAATGAAAGGAAAAAGCTAAATCAAATTTTATCTCAAATTCCCAATATAGCTCTTGAAGATGTACCTGTTGGCAAAGATGAAAAATCTAATAAAGAAATAAAGAAAAGTGGCAACATTCCTAATTTTAAATTTAAACCTAAATCACATTACGAATTAGGTGAAAATTTGAATATGCTTGATTTTGAACTAGCAACCAAGACAACTGGATCAAGATTTGTATTTGTTAAAGATAAATTAGCTCAATTGGAAAGAGCAATATCAAATTTTATGATTGATACACATATAAATGAAAATGGTTATAAAGAAATTTCCCCGCCATTATTTGCAAGTGAAAATAGTATGTTTGGAACAGGACAAATGCCAAAATTCGAGGATGATCAATTTGAAATAAAACTTGATAATAAATCTGGAAGAAAATTTCTAATACCAACTGCTGAAGTAATATTAACGAATATGGTTAATGATACCATACTAAATCATTCTGATTTACCTTTAAGATTTGTTGCATCAACACCATGTTTTAGAAAAGAAGCTGGGAGTTACGGAAAAGACACCAAAGGCATGATAAGGCAGCATCAATTTTATAAAGTTGAGTTAGTTAGCATTGTTGACCCAGTTAATTGTAAAGATGAACTTGAAAGGATGACTAGTTCAGCTTGTAAAATATTAGATAAACTTAAATTACCTTACAGAGTAATAAAACTTTGCACAGGAGATATGGGTTTTAGCGCCCAAAAAACTTATGATATAGAAGTATGGCTACCATCAGAAAATATTTATAGAGAAATTTCTAGCTGCTCTACATGTGGAACTTTTCAGGCTAGAAGAATGAAAGCTAGATTTAAAAAATCTAATAATGAAAAAGAATTCTTAGGCACTCTAAATGGTAGCGGTCTTGCAGTAGGGAGAACTTTGATTGCAATATTAGAAAACTATCAGCAAGAGGATGGGTCTATTCTAATTCCTGATATTCTAAGACCATATATGAACAATTTAGAAGTTATTTCTAAGATTTAGAGTTGTTAAAATAATATTAATGGTATAATAGGTACTTTAACAAAATTTAATTTATGTCAGAGTCTGGAATAGCACAACTAATACCTTTAATACTAATTTTTATAATTTTTTATTTCTTTTTAATTAGGCCACAGCAAAAAAAAGTAAAAGAACATAAAGTCATGGTAGAAGGTTTAAAACGTGGCGACAAAGTAATTACTTCAGGTGGTATAGTTGGTACAGTAGAAAGAATTATAGAAAACGATAGAGCAGAAATACTTATAGCAGACAATGTAAAAGTTGAAGTGATCAAATCTACAGGCGTACAAGCCTTGATTAGTGGAACAGAACCAAAAAAATAGTCAATTTAAGTGTTATATTTTTCGAGATTAAAAATAATTTCAATAATAGTTTTTTGTCTTTCTTTAATATTTTTTAGTATTTCTAACTTTATTAATAACGAGGATTTCTTTTTGAAAAAAAAAGTAAACCTTGGTCTTGATTTGCAAGGTGGATCATATTTACTTTTGGAAGTAGATAAAAACCCGGTAATTAATCAAACTCTTCAATCAAAACTTACACAAGTACGTAATTATTTTAAAAAAAAAGAAATAAAAACTTTTGATTATAAATTAGGAAAACAAAAAGTTTTATTTAAGTCAGATACAAATGATCAAGAAAAAATATTAGAATTATTTAAAGATGATAATGAATTAAATCCTTATTTTGATGTTTACAAATCCAATCAATACAATGTTGAATTAATTGATAATATATTTGAATTAACTCTTACAAAATACGGTATTATTGAAATTGAGCAATCTTTGTTAGATCAAGCAATAGAGATTGTTAGAAAAAGAGTAGATGAGGTTGGTACTAATGAACCTAGTATTACAAAAAGTGGCTCAAATAGAATTGCTGTAGAGTTACCCGGTTTAGATAATCCTGATAGAATAAAATCATTATTAGGAAGAACTGCAAATTTAACATTTAGATTTGTAACTCAAAATACCGACGCCTCTTTTGGCTCAGAAAAATTAAAAAATCTTGATACAGGTGAAGAACTGAATGTTAGTAAAAGAATTATTATAAGTGGTGACAATTTAATAGATGCTAAACCTCAGATGGACAATATTAATAATGAAACGGTTGTAAGTTTTACTTTAGATAGGTTAGGTGCAAGAAAATTTGGAAGAGCTACAAAAAACGGAATTGGTAAACAATTAGCAATAGTATTAGATAATCAGATTATTAGTGCACCTGTAATTAGAGATGTAATTGCAAGCGGATCAGGTCAAATTTCAGGTGGATTTACATTCCAGTCAGCAACTGACCTTGCATTATTACTTAGATCAGGTGCTTTGCCAGCGCCTTTAGATATAATTGAAGAGCGAACTGTTGGACCAGATTTAGGAGAGGACTCTATTAAAGCTGGAGTTTTATCTCTGATAATTGGATTTATTTTAGTGATTTTGTATATGATTTATAAGTATAGGTTATTTGGCTTAATTTCAAATTTTGCTCTAATAATAAATTTATTAATGTTACTTGGTTTCTTAACCATATTTGAAGCTACATTAACTTTACCCGGTATCGCTGGCATTATTCTTACAGTTGGTATGGCTGTTGATGCTAACGTTTTGATTTTTGAGAGAATTAAGGAAGAATTAAAAAAAGAAAAAAATAAAGTAATTGCATTTGATAACGGATACACATTATCAAGAACCGCCATCCTAGATGCAAATATAACAACAATAATTGCAGCATTAATTCTATTTGTTTTTGGCTCTGGTCCTGTAAAGGGCTTTTCTGTAACACTATCAATTGGAATTTTAACAACATTATTCTCCGTTTATTACATTGCGCGATTACTTACATCTCTTTATGTGATGAAAAATAAAAATAATGAGGTGACAATTAAATGACCGGAAAATACTTGTTTAACAAATATTATAATTTATCAAATATTATTTCATTAATATTATTCATAATATCTATTTTCTTTCTGATATTTAAGGGATTAAATTATGGTGTAGATTTTAAAGGAGGAACTTTAATTGAATTAAGATCGGATAATACTAATTATAAAACTGAAGATATAAGAGGAGCGTTCAATAAACTTAATTTAGATGATCTTTCTGTAAAAAAATTTGGTGCTGAAGGTGATTATGTAATTAAATTTAAAAGATCAGATCTTAATGAACCTGATTTTATTAAAAATTTAAAAAATGATTTGGATAATTATCTTGAGGATTACAGTTTTAGACGAGTTGAAAATGTTGGACCAAAAGTAAGTGCAGAACTATTGCAAGATGGTGTAACTGCGATAGCAATAGCATTGGCTGCTATGTTAATTTATATTTGGTTTAGATTTGAATGGCAATTCAGCATTGGTGCAATAGTAGCTATATTCCATGATGTTATAATAACACTTGGTATATTTTCTCTTTTAAGTTTAGAAATTAATTTGTCAATTGTGGCTGCCGTACTAACAATCGTTGGTTATTCGATGAACGATACTGTTGTAATTTTCGATAGAGTAAGAGAAAACTTAAAAAAATATGCAGATATAAAAATTTTTGATTTAACGAATTTATCTATTAATGAAACATTATCTAGAACCTTAATAACATCAGTCACGACACTTTTAGCACTCTTATCTATTTTCTTTTTTGGAGGAGAAATCCTTAAAGGTTTTTCTTTTGCAATGATCCTTGGCGTTATACTTGGAACTTACTCATCTATATTTATTGCAAATCCAGTACTTGTTTACTTTAAGGTATCTCAAAAAACTTTGATTAAAGAGGAAGATTAATAAAGATTTTGCGCTACAACCATGCTTAAAAGCATAGGTAACGAAAGCAAAGTATTTGTTCTAGAAAACAACATTGCAACTCTAGCTGATTTTGCTTTTGTGTCTGCATCTACCTCAACAATGCCTAATGCTTTTTTTTGATTTGGCCATATAACAAACCAAACATTGAATGCCATTATTATACCCAGCCACATTCCAATTCCTATCGCAGTACTTTTTCCACCTCCTGACATAATACCTAATGTCATGGCATCATGAATATAGCCGTTTATATAACCTAATATTAACCCTGAAATGATTGTTGCAAGAGCCGCCCATCTAAACCAAAATAATGCTGCTGGAGCAATTACTTTACTAATTGCAGGTTTATGCTCATCTGGAATTTTAGACATATTCGGTATTTGAACAAAGTTAAAATACCACAATAATCCTATCCACATTATTCCAACTAAAACATGGATGTATCTGAATAGCCAACTCCAGAACAATGTGTCAAAGTCAAAACCACCATTTTGAAAAAATAAAATGAGAAACAACACAATAGATAAAGCAAGTGATAGATGTACAGTTCTTGATAATGAACTTAAGATATTTCCCATATTTAATTATAACAAAATTTAATTATTTATGCAATTTTTTTAAATTTACCGTTTAGTAAATTTTTTAAAAATTTACCTGTATAGCTTTTAGAAACATTGCAAATGCTCTCTGGATTTCCCTCTGCGATAATTTCTCCACCCTTTACACCACCGTCAGGGCCCATATCTATAATATGATCTGCTGTTTTTATCACATCTAAATTGTGCTCTATAACTATAACTGTATTGCCCGTTGCAACAAAGGTATGCAAAATTTCTAAAAGTTTTTTAATGTCATGTTGATGTAATCCTGTAGTAGGTTCATCAAGAATATATATAGTTCTACCTGTTGATCTTTTTGACAATTCTTTAGCTAGTTTAATTCTTTGTGCTTCTCCACCAGATAATGTGGTTGCCTGTTGTCCAATTTTTATATAACCAAGTCCTACTTTTTTAAGTGTCAGTAACTTTGATCTAATATTTGATATATTTTCAAAAAAATCACAACCCTCATCAACGGTCATATTTAATACATCAGCTATACTTTTATTTTTAAATTTAATTTCTAAAGTTTCTCTATTATATCTACTTCCTTTACATTCATCACATGTTACATATACATCAGGAAGGAAATGCATTTCATAAGTTATAACACCGTCTCCTTCACAAGCCTCACATCGGCCGCCCTTAACATTAAATGAAAATCTACCTGGTTTATATCCTCTGCTTTTAGACTCTGGTAAATTAGTAAACCAATCTCTTATTGGTCCGAAAGCAGCTGTGTAAGTAGCAGGGTTAGATCTTGGAGTTCTACCTATTGGTGATTGATCAATATCAATTACTTTATCTATCAGTTCAATTCCTTTAAATCCTTTAAACGGCATAGGAATTTTTCTTGATTTGTTATTATTTAAACTCATATTCAAAGCATTAAATAAAGTTTGTAAAATTAAAGTAGATTTACCACTACCTGATACTCCAGTGATACAAGTAAAAGTTCCAAAAGGAATTTTTAAATCGACGTTTTTTAGATTATTACCTGAAGCACCAAGAATTTGTAAAAATCTTCCATTTTTACTTAATCTTCTTTTCTTTGGTATTGGTATATAAAATTTATTACATAAGTATTTACCAGTTATACTTTTTTCATTTTTCTTTATCTCATCTAATCCACCATGAGCTATAACTTCTCCACCTTTACTTCCAGCCTCTGGGCCTAAGTCAATGATGTAATCTGAATTTTCAATTGTCTCAGTATCATGCTCTACCACAATTACAGTGTTACCTAAATCTCTTAATCTTTTTAAAGCATTAATTAATTTTACATTGTCTTTCTGATGAAGACCAATAGATGGTTCATCCAGCACATAAAGAACACCGGTTAGACCAGAACCAATTTGGGAAGCCAACCTAATTCTTTGGGATTCTCCACCAGATAAAGTTCCTGACTCTCTTGATAAAGTTAAATAATCTAATCCAACATTTAATAAAAAATTTAGTCTTTCATTTATTTCTTTTAAAATGTGTTCTGCAATTTTTATTTGTCTTTCATCTAATTTCTCGTTTAAACACTTGAACCATTTTTCAGCATCTATAATAGATTTTTCACATATTTCACTTATGTGTTGATTGTCTATTTTCACACATAATGCTTCTTCTTTTAATCTATACCCGTTACAAGCCTCACATTTAGTATCTGATTGATATTGTGATATTTCCTCTCTTTTCCAATCACTATCAGTTTCTAAATATCTTCTTTCAAGATTATTTACTACACCCTCAAAAGTTTTTTTATGCGAATATTTTTCATATCCATCATCGTAAGAAAACTTAATTTCCTCCTCATCTGAACCATATAAAATTATATCTTTTATTTTTTTTGGTAATTTTGACCATTTTTCATCTAAAGAAAAATTATAATGTTTCGCTAATGATGATAATGTTTGAGCATAATATAGTGAGCTTGATTTAGACCATGGCTCAATCGCACCTTCAGCAATTGTCTTTTTTTCATTTGGAATAACAAGATTAGGATCTACATTTAATTTTATACCAATACCATCACATTCAACACATGCTCCATATGGACTATTAAATGAAAATAATCTTGGCTCAATTTCTTCTATAGTAAAACCGCTTTCAGGACACGCAAATTTAGAAGAAAATATTATTTTTTCTTTTTTTCTAAATTTAGCTGGTAATGTTTCATTTTCGTATTCTACATATAATAATCCATTAGACAAATTAAGTGAAGTTTCGATACTTTCAGCTAAACGATTGCCTAAATCAGAATTTAGTATTATCCTATCAACTAATATTTCTATTTCATGTTTTATTTTTTTATTTAATTCTGGGATGTTATCTATCTCATAAATTTTCCCATCAATCTTAATTTTTCGAAAACCTCTTTTTTTATAAGATAAAATTTCTTTTTTATATTCACCTTTACGACCTCTCACAATTGGTGAAAAAAGATAAATAGTACTTTTTTTTGGTAATGTTTTAATTTTATCTACAATTTGAGTTACTGTTTGTGATTTTATTTCTTTGCCAGTAAATGGTGAGTAGGGGATGCCAACTCTAGCAAATAATACTCTCATATAATCATATATTTCAGTAACAGTTGCTACTGTTGATCTAGGATTTTTTGACGTATTTTTTTGTTCAATAGATATTGCGGGACTTAAGCCTTCTATTAAATCAACTTTAGGCTTTTTCATTTTATCTAAAAATTGTCTTGCATAAGCTGATAAACTTTCAACATATCTTCTTTGACCTTCGGCATAGATAGTATCAAAAGCTAGAGATGATTTTCCTGATCCTGACAGACCAGTTATTACTACAAATTTATCTTTTGGAATATCTAAAGAAATATTCCTTAAATTATGTTCTTTTGCCCCTTTAATAACTATCTTTTTAATCATCTTTTTTGTTGCTTTACTTCAATATTATTAATAATCAAACCTTTTCTATGATATAATAAAATCATTAAAATATTATGGCTGGAAGTTTAAATAAAGTACTATTAATTGGACGATTAGGCGCAGATCCTGAAATTAAGCAAATGGTTAATGGTAAAAGTGTTGCTAGACTTAGTTTAGCTACTAGCCAAAGCTGGAAAGATAAAAACACTGGAGAAAAAAAAGAAAAAACTGAATGGCACCGTGTGGTTGTATTTAATGAGGGTTTAGTAAATGTGGTTCAACAATATCTGAAAAAAGGCGCTCAAATTTATGTTGAAGGTCAATTGACAACTAGAAAATGGAAAGATGAACAATCTGGCCAAGATAAATATTCTACTGAAATTGTTATACAAGGTTACAACTCATCACTGACAATGTTAGGAGGAGGTGGTGGTACTTCTAATTTAACTTCATCAAATAACAATCAAGAAGTATCGCAGATAACAGATAATAATCTTGATGATGATATACCTTTTTAACTTTTATGGACAAAAGTGAAATAGATCAAAAATCTAAAATAAAACCTATTGCTATGTACGACGAGATGAGCTCGTCATACTTATCATATGCAATGAGCGTTATTGTTAGCAGAGCATTACCTGATATTAGAGATGGATTAAAACCAGTACACAGAAGAATAATTTATGCCATGTACAAAGGAGGCTTTGATTGGTCAAAACAATTTAGAAAATCTGCCAGAATTGTCGGTGATGTTATTGGTAAATATCATCCTCATGGAGATCAGGCTGTTTATGATGCTTTAGTTAGAATGGTACAAGATTTTTCAATGAGTGTTCCACTTATTGATGGACAAGGAAACTTTGGTTCTGTCGACGGAGATCCACCTGCTGCGATGAGATATACAGAGACCAGACTTTCTAAAATAGCTGAGTATTTAATCGAGGATATAGAAAAAAATACTGTAGATTTTAAAAGCAATTATGATGAAACAGAAAAAGAACCGGTTGTTTTACCAGCTCAATATCCAAATTTATTAGTTAATGGTGCTGGAGGAATAGCAGTTGGAATGGCGACCAGTATACCACCACATAATCTTGGTGAGGTAATAAATGCTACACAAGCTTTAATTAATAATAAAGATATTAAAATTAATGAATTAATGAAACATATACCTGGTCCAGATTTTCCAACTGGAGGAACAATAATTGGCAAAGATATAATCAAAACGGGTTATAAAACAGGCAGAGGTTCTTTTAAAATTAGAGGAGATATCAAAATAGAACAGTTAAAAAATGGTAAAGAAAGATTAGTAATCATAAATATTCCCTATCAAATAAATAAATCTGTATTAAATGAAAAGATTGTAGAATTAATAAGAGATAAAAAAATTGAGGGTGTTAGTGACATTAGAGATGAATCAAATAGGGAAGGGATTAGAGTTGCAATAGATTTAAAAAGAAATACTGAACCAGAAACTGTTAAAAGACAACTTTATAAATACACATCTTTGGAATCTTCATTCAGTTTTAACACTTTAGCAATTGTAGACAAGAAACCGAAAAATTGTAATTTAAAAGATTTCTTAGAGTCTTTTCTTAAATTTAGAGAAGATGTAGTAACAAAAAAAACAAAATTTGATTTAAAAAAAGCAGAAGACAGGGCTCACATTTTAATAGGACTTTCGGTAGCGGTAGAAAATATTGATAAGATTATTAAGATAATTAGAAATTCAAAAAATCCTGAAATTGCAAAAGAAACATTAGTTAAAACAAAATGGAAAATTAATTCAACTCAAAAATTTATTAAACTTATAGAGAAAAAAAATACTATCGCAGCATACTCTTTTTCAATTGATCAAGTAAATTCTATTTTAGAATTAAGATTACAAAAACTTACAGCTTTGGGTATCAATGAAATAGAAGCAGAGATTAAAAAATTGTCTGAATTAATTATACAATATAAAAAAATTCTAACTTCTAGAAAAGAATTATTAAAAGTAATCAATAACGATTTAAATTTAATTAAAGAAAAATATTCTAATCCAAGGAGAACAAAAATAATTGATGCTATATTAAATTACGACATTGAGGAAACTATTCAAAAAGAATCAGTAATTATAACTGTAACACTACAAGGTTACATTAAGCGAGGTGCTTTAAGTAGTGTACGGGCACAGAAAAGAGGCGGAAAAGGAAAGGCTGGAATTAAAACTAGAGAACAAGATTCTGTTGTGCAAACTTTGTCTGTGAACACACATACATCAGTCCTCTTTTTTTCAACAGAGGGATTAGTATATAAATTAAAAGCGTGGAAAATACCGGAGGGAACTTCTATTTCAAGAGGCAAGTCTTTGTATAACATTTTACCTTTAAAAAATCATCAATCTATAAGCTCTATAATGCCTTTGCCTGAAGAAAAATCAGAGTGGAAAAATCTTAATATAGTTTTTGCAACCTCAAAAGGTAAAATAAGAAAAAATTCTCTTGAAGATTTTATTAATATAAACGCATCTGGAAAAATTGCGATGAAACTTGATCCTGACGACAAAATTATCGGCGTAAAAATATGCAGAGAGGATCAAGATATTATACTTAGTTCGCTAAACGGAAAATCTATAAGATTTAACGTTGAAAAGATTAGATTGTTTAAAGGAAGATCTTCTAAGGGAATAAGAGGTATAAATCTAAAAGAAAAAGATTTGATCGTATCGTTGTCAACTATTGATAAAGATACAAAAAATGGAAAAAAAGGTGATAAATTTATTTTATCAATCACCGAAAATGGCTTTGGAAAAAGAACTGCTTCAAATGATTTTAGGGTAACAAATAGAGGGGGAAAAGGAATAATAAGTATAGTTAATTCCTCTAGAAATGGAAATGTGTCTTCTTCGTTCCCAGTTTTTGAGGGTGATGAAATTTTGATATCAACAAATAAGGGAAGGGTAATTAGAGTTGCGGTTAAAGAAATAAGAATTGCCGGACGTAATACTCAAGGAGTTAGAATAATTAGATTATCAGGAGATGAAAAAGTTGTTTCAGCAATAAAAATTGATGATAACTTACTATAATGAAAAAAGTTATTTATCCAGGAACATTTGACCCAATTACTTTTGGCCATATAGATTTAATTAAAAAAGCATTAAATATTTTTGATAACCTTATAGTTGCGGTTTCAGATGGTAATAATAAAGAATATTTATTTTCAGCTGAAGAGAGAGAATATTTAGTTAAAAAATCTCTTTTTAATGATCTTAAATTTAAAAAAAATCAAGTAAAAGTAGTAATATTTAATACGTTGACTACTGATTTTTGCAAAAAAATGAAATCCAATGTTATACTTAGAGGACTTAGGGCAACCTCAGATTTTGAATATGAGTTTCAACTTTCTGGAATGAATAAAAAATTAAATGATAAAATAGAAACTGTATTTTTAATGTCTGACCCTCAGAATCAAATTATTTCATCTAAATTAGTAAAAGAGATAGCTGATTTAAAAGGAAATGTAAAAAAATTTACTACTAAAAGTGTATTAAAACATTTAAAATTAAAATTAAATGGTTAGAGTATTTATCTTAATATTTATATTTATTAGTTCTAATTTATTGGCGGAGGAAAATACTATGATTTTAAAATTAAAAGATGGTGAAGTAAAAATTGAATTATTTCCAGATGTAGCACCTGGACATGTTAAAAGAATTAAAGAATTAGCGAATTCAGGAAAATACAACGGTGTTGTATTTCATAGAGTAATAGATGGATTTATGGCACAAACAGGTGATGTACAATTTGGTAATTCGGACAGCAAAGAATTTAATTTGAGTAGAGCAGGTATGGGCGGTTCTGATTTACCAGATTTAAAAGCTGAATTTAATAATTTGCCACATGAAAGAGGAACATTGTCTATGGCCAGATCTCAAAATCCAGATAGTGCTAATAGTCAGTTCTTTATTTGTTTTCAACCAGCTCCATTTTTAGACAGACAATATACTGTATTTGGCAAAGTAATTAGTGGAATGGAATTTGTTGATAAAATTAAAAGAGGCGACTCAAATAATAACGGAGCTGTGACTGATCCAGATAAGATAATATTTTTTAAATCAGAATAATTTTAGTTAATGACATTAAAAAAATTTAATTTTAATGTTCTTAAAAAAGATAAATTTGCAAGACTTGGAAAAATAATTACTAGCCGTGGTACAATAGATACTCCAGTATTTATGCCAGTTGGAACCCAGGCAACTGTTAAAGGTACATTTATTAAAGACGTTATTAAGGCTGGAAGTCAAATTGTTTTATCCAATACTTACCATTTAATGATTAGACCTGGTGCAGATAGAGTAAAAAAAGCTGGTGGTTTACATAATTTTATGAACTGTAAAGTACCAATCTTAACTGATTCTGGCGGTTATCAAATTATGTCATTATCTAAGTTAAACAAAATTGATAGATCTAAAGGTGCAATATTTAATTCTCATATTGATGGAAAAAAATTCATATTAAGCCCAGAACAAAGTATTAAAATTCAAAAAAAACTAAACTCAGATATTGTTATGGTACTAGATGAATGTCCAAGAAAAACATTAAGCTATGATACGATTTTGAATGCTGTAATTTTATCAACTGAGTGGGCGAAACGATCAAAAAAAGAATTTGGAAGAAACAAACATAAAGCTCTTTTTGGTATTGTTCAAGGAGGTTTATTTAATGATCTTAGATTAAAGTCTCTAAAAGAATTAATTAAAATTGGATTTGATGGATATGCTATAGGGGGATTGGCCGTAGGGGACTCTCAAAAAGAGATGTTTAAGGTTTTGGATTATCTTAAGAACTACATGCCTATCAATAAACCTAGATATTTAATGGGTGTTGGGACACCTTCAGATATACTTGGATCTGTAATGCGCGGCGTTGATATGTTTGATTGTGTATTACCAACTAGGGCTGGTAGAACTGGCCTAGCATTTACTTGGAACGGAAGAGTAAATATTAGAAACGCAAAATACAAAAAAGACAACAAACCACTCGATGAATCGGTAAAAATATTTGATTTAAACAAATACTCTAAAAATTACATCAATCACTTATTCAATACTAACGAAATGTTAGGCTCTATGATTCTTACATTAAATAATATTAATTTTTATCAAGAATTAATGTTTGAGATTAGAAAGAATATTAAAAGAGGCACTTTTACCAAATTTTATACAAAATATGCTAATAAGTTATAAAATTTCGCATTGATAATTAAAAAATAATCACTATAAAAGTCAATTCTTTGTGGGCCGTTAGCTCAGTTGGTAGAGCAATTCCCTTTTAAGGAATGGGTCGTTGGTTCGAGTCCAACACGGCTCACCAGTTTAAATAATATTTAAATTGGTGGATACTCATATCTAATTTCGTCAATCCAACCATTAATGTTTTCAATTCTTTTCGTTGATGAAGGGTGTGTATTGAGGAATACTGGCGGTTCCTTACCTTTATTTGCCTCTTTCATTCTCTCCCATATTTTTGTTGTTTCTCTAATATCGTATCCAGATAAGGATGAAAAAATTAAACCTAAATAATCAGCCTCGGACTCTTGCTTACGATTAAATGGATTCATGATTCCAATCTTAGATAATAACCCAACTGTATCCATACCAGTTGTTCGGTTGACTTGTGAAATTTTTCCACCAGAAAATATATCTAATAATTGGGTACTAGTTTGCAGAACAACACTTCTACTTGCTCTTTCAACTGAATGTTTTGCAACAGCATGAGCAACCTCATGACCCATGACAGCTGCTAAACCATCTTCATTTTTTGTAATTTCTAGCATACCTGTATAAACAGCAATTTTTCCCCCTGGCATACACCATGCATTTTTCATTTTTTTATTATCTATCAATATATATTCCCATTGAAAATTAGATGTTGGGTCTGGAATATCTTTATTATCAAAATACTGACTAATTGAGTCTTCCATTTTTTTACCAATTTCCTTAATAAGATTTAGTGATTTTATATCATCACTTAATTTCTCCTTTTCTTTAACTTTCTCATATAATTGAGCAGCTTGCGCATTTAGTTTTGCTTCAGGTATTAGCTTTAATTGTTTTCTATCTGTTATTGGTACTGTTCCACATGATGTAAGAAAATAACCGCAACATCCACAACCAACTAAATTTAGAAATTTTCTTCTATCCATAATAATTATTTTCTTGTATTAATGATAATTTATAAAATATATATGAATTTAAACAATAAAATATTGTTATTTTTGTTTATTATCGCACTAATATTCGTTATTTATTCGTCTTACAACTAATATGTCTGATAAAAAAAAAATTTCTATTTTAGCTAGATTAAGAAATTATTTTTTAGCCGGCATTGTGGTTCTTGTCCCAATTGGATTTACTTTATATTTAACAATTTTTTTAATCAAAATTTCATCCAAACTTCTTCCAAATGAAATAAATCCAAATAATTATTTACCTTTTTCGATACCAGGCTTAGAAATTTTATTATCTGTTATTATAATAATTATTGTTGGTGGAATTTCTTTATCCTTTTTTGGAAAAAGAATAGTTTCATTAATTAATGACATATTTAAAAAGATACCTATTCTAAGAACTATATATTCTGCAATAGGTCAAATGACACAAAGTTTTACTTCAACAGGAAAAGATAAAAAAAGTGTTGTTTTAGTTGAGTATCCAAAAAAAGGATCGTGGGCTGTAGGATTTGCCACAAAAGAAAACGAAGGAGAGATTAGTAAAAAAGTCAACAAGCAAATGATCAATGTATTTGTACCAACCACTCCTAATCCTACAAGTGGATTTTTACTAATGTATCCTAAAGATGAAGTGATTTATTTGGATATGTCATTCGAAGAAGCTTCAAAATTTATAGTTTCTGCTGGAACATCAGATCCATCAAATTAAACTAAATCATTTAAAATATCAGCCCTATCATACATTTTTAATAAGGGCATATAGTTATCAATATTTTCATTTGTAACTTCAATTCTTTTAACTTCTTGCTCAGCAAGAAAAAATAGGTCTTTATTTAGTATTGGATCAGCAATTCTAAAACTTTGTAGTCCACTTTGTTTAAAACCTAGCAAGTCTCCATACCCTCTTAGCTTCATATCTTCTTCTGATATCTTGAAACCATCATTACTGCTTTTTAATATTTTAATTCTTTTTTTTGCATTCTCGCTCAAGTTAGATTTAAACATTAATATACAATAGGCCTCTTTATTACCACGACCAACTCTACCTCTTAATTGATGTAATTGTGATAATCCAAATTTGTTTGCATTTTCTATTACTATTACATTGGCATTCGGAAAATCTATGCCCACTTCAATAACAGTTGTAGATACTAAAATATCAATTTTTTTGTTTAGAAAATCATTTAAAATTTTTTCTTTTTTACTTTTGTCTAAATTTCCATGAAGTATACCAACTTTATTTGAAAAGTTTTTTTTTAAATATTCGTATCTACTAACAGATGATTGATGGTCCACTTTTTTTGACTCCTCGATCAATGGACACACCCAAAAAATTTGATTACCATTTTTTATTTGTTTTTTTAAAAAAGCTAATATTTCGTCAATTTTTTTATCTAATTTACTTAATGTAATTATTTCCTTACGATTTTTAGGTTTGCTTTTTATAATTGAAACATCCATATCACCAAAAATAGTCATAATCATAGTTCTTGGTATTGGCGTTGCTGACATAACTAATATATCGCAATTTTTACCACCCTTATCAGATAACTTCTTTCTTTGTTTTACTCCGAATTTGTGCTGTTCATCAATAATGATTAATCCCAATTTTCTGTAATTAATTTTATTTTGGAATAAAGAATGCGTTCCTATTAATAAATCAATTTGATGATTTTCAAGATCATTAATAATTTTTTTTCTAATTTTATTATCTGTTTTACTTGTTAATATATCAATTTTTACATTATCAGGTAGTAAGCTTTTAGCTAAGTTATAATGTTGATGCGCCAATATTTCAGTTGGGGCCATAAAAGCAACCTGAAATTTACTACTTATAACATTTAAAATTGTGGTTAGAGCGACTATTGTTTTTCCACTTCCTACATCGCCTTGTAAAAGTCTAAACATTTTTTGCTCAGATCTTAAATCATCATTAATTTCATTTATTGCTTTTAATTGGTCCTTAGTGAGTTCAAAATCTATTTTATTTGTTATATGTTTAATGTAATTTGAACTAAATTTTTTTTTAGTTTTCTTTAGTTTTTTTACTGATTTTCTTATTTTAGAATTAATTAAAAAACTTGATAAAATTTCATCAAAAACTAATCTTTTGTAAAAAGAACCCTTCTTATTTAAATTCTTTGGATCATGTAGTTGAATAATTGCATTTTTCCATTTTATATTTTCAAATTTACTACTAATATTTTTATTTAACCATTCATTTAAATCTGGAATTTTATTTAAAACCTCACTAACAATTTTGTTATATTTTTTTTCATTTAATCCCTCTGTTAAGCTATATTTTGTATCAACCTTCTTGATACTATTTATGTTATTACCTAAGTATGTTGGATTTGTAATTTGATATCTGTTTTTATAAAAATTAATTTTACCACTTATTATTACCCGTGAGTTTAAAGGTAGTATTTTCCTGATGTATCCTTCGTAACTATTAAAAAAAATACAGTCTAATTTTCCTGTTTCGTCTTCACACAATACCCTGTTAGGTAAATTCCTAACTCTGGGAAAATTATATTTCCTTACATTTACTGATATAGTTTGTATTTTGCCAATTTGAAGTTGATTTATTTTTCTTAAATCACTCCTATCAATTATATCTCTTGGCAAATTCCACAATAAGTCAAAAATTGTATTTATATTTTTTTTTCTAAATAATTTGGCTGTTTTGGCACCAATACCATTAATTTTATTGATATCTGATAACAAGTATTCATAATTAGACATAATTACTTATATATCCATGTCACAAAATAAAGAAGATCTTAAAAATAAAATTATTTATAGAGCTTCTTATAGAGGCACAAAAGAAATGGACATATTAATGACCGCTTTTGTTAAATCTTTTATAGACGAGTTGAATGAAGACACACTAAAAATATTGGACACGTTTGTTAATATGGATGATGAAACATTAATTTCTTTTAAAAAAAAAGAATCATTGGATAATATTAAAGACAAAAATTTGCTAGGTATAATTGATAGGTTTAAAAAGTTTTAGTGGCGGAGAGACTGGGATTCGAACCCAGGAAAGAGTTGCCCCTTTGCCGGTTTTCAAGACCGGTGCTTTCAACCGCTCAGCCATCTCTCCACTCCAGACATTTATATTTAAAAAAAAAATTTCTACAACATAATATGTTTTTTACTATATCTTAAGATATTTTAAGTGTAATTGTCCCTAATAAGTCATAATTATATGAAAAAATTTAATCAAGGTATTATTCTAAGTAGTTTAGGATCTTTTTGGTGGGGTGTAATCGGAGTAATTTATTTTAGATCTTTATCTTTTGTAGGTCCGCTCGAATTAGTTATACATAGATGTTTATGGACAACAATATTTTTATTAATTACAACCTTTTTTTTATTTAAATACCAAAAGTTTTTTCTTATTCTAAAATCATCAAAAAAAATATTTGTATTATTTTTATCCTCAATCTTAATTCTTACAAATTGGTCTGTTTGGATATATGCAGTTTCAACTAATCAAATTATAAATGCTAGTTTTGGCTATTTCATAATGCCTATTATGAGTGTTTTTTTTGGTTATTTATTTTTTAAGGAAAAACTAAATTTTAAAATAATCTTATCAATCATATTAGTTTTATGCTCAATATTTTATATGCTATATGAATTTAAGACCATACCCTGGATAGGTTTAACAGTTGCTATATCTTGGTCACTATATAATGTTTGTAGAAAATTAATAAAAGTAGATACTGATATTGGTTTATTGGTAGAAAGTTTTTTTATATTTCCTTTTGCACTTTTAGCCCTAATTTATTTATTTAATATTGAGGTTAATTATTTTTCTACAGACAATATTTCAATGATGTTTTTATTAGTTTTAGCTGGACCTATAACTGTTATACCTCTATTTTTGTATGTGAAAGGTGTTGAGTTATCTGGTCTTGGACCCACAGGTATGATATTTTATATAACACCAACCTTTCAATTTTTGTTAGGATACTTTTATTATGGAGAGATATTTTCTTTTGAAAAGTTTATTAGTTTTATAATAATATGGATTGCCGTATTGATTTATTTAAATAATTTATATGAGAAAAATTAGTATTATAATCTCGTCATTACTTTTAATGTTAATAACTTTTACCAAGGTTAATTCTGATGAAAAATTTAGCTCTTGGATTATAGAATTTAAAAAAAAAGCTATTAATGAAGGTATTTCAGAAAAAACTGTTGATGCAGTCATGAATAATGCAATTTTTCTTCCTAAAGTAATTGAGTATGACAGATATCAACCGGAATTTTATGAAGATACGAAGACCTATGTTTCAAAAAGAACATCTAAAGATAAAGTCAAAAAAGGTAAAAGAATTTATAAAAAAAATAAAAATTTAATTAATATTGTTGACAAAGAATTCAAAGTAGAAAAAGAACTTTTGCTTGCCTTAATGGGTATTGAGACAAACTATGGTACGTATTTAGGAAAAATGGATATAATTTCATCATTAGCAACTTTAAGTTACGATAAACGGAGAAGTGAATTTTTTTCAAATGAATTAATTACAATACTAAAGCTGATTGACCAAAACAAAGTTGATAAAGACATTTTATTTGGTTCATGGGCAGGTGCCTTTGGTAATTTTCAGTTTATGCCAACTACAATCTCTAATTATGCCATAGACTATAATAATAACTCAATTATTGAATTAAAAGAAGCCGAAGATTCTTTTGCCTCTGCTGCAAATTATTTAAATAAAATTGGTTGGAAAAAAAATGAGCCATGTTTTTTTAATATTGAGTTAAATGAAAATATCCCTAAAAAATTATTAAATACCTCAGCAAAAAAAATAAAACATAAAAGAAAATTCAAATATTTTAAAAAATATATTAAAGAATTTGAAAATTTAAACGTAGGAGATAACGTAAAAGTAGCTGTAATAACACCTGATAGTGATATTGTTAAAGATAATAATAAGTTAAAACCTGCTTATTTGGTATTTCCAAATTATGATAGAGTTTTGAAATGGAATAGATCACTAAGATTTGCTATCGCGGTTTGTACACTAAAAAACAAATTTGAAAATGAATTATAAAATTTTTATAATTTTAATATTTTTTATAATTTCAGGATGTAAATTAGAAACTGTTAACAAAAAAGTTAATTATGATAATAATATTTATATTAACAAAGGATTTACACTAATCTACTCAGACGAACTTATAAAAGATAAAATTACAAAAAAAAAAATTGATATAAGAAGTTTAGATATTCATCATAGCTATTTATCTAGAGGAACAAAAGTTAAAATTACCAACCTCTTAAACAATAAATCTCTAGTTGGAAATGTTTCAAGAAAAATAAAAAATTTAGATTTTTATAATTCAATTGTGTCTAAACGAATTTCAGATGAGTTAAATATAAATCATAACCAACCTTATATTGAGATAAAAGAAATAATAAATAATTCAATTTTTTTAGCAAAGAAATCTAAAACTTTTGAAGAAGAAAAAAATGTAGCTAATAAAGCCCCTGTAGATACAATAAGCATCAACGACTTAAGCTCATCTAAAAAGAAAAAAGTAAAAAATGTAGAAGTTAACAAGTTTTCATATGCAATTAAAGTAGCTGAATTTTACTTTTTTGAAAATGCTAAAGATCTAAAAGAAAGAATAATTACAGAAACAGACATACAAATTGTGAATATTTTGTCTGTCTCAAAGAATACACATAGAATTATATTGGGTCCTTATAATAATATTAATTCTCTACAAAAGGCATTTTATAGTATAAGAACTTTAGGCTTTGAAAATATCGAAATTATGCAAAATGGACGAATTTAAAAAATTTTTATTTTATTGTTTCTTTTCTTACTTTAGTTTAGCGGCTTTTCCTGTTTCTGCTTTTGATATAAAAGCTAGAACTGCAATTTTACAAGATTATTTATCAGGAGAAATTCTTTATGAAAAAGATATTCAAAGATCCATTTATCCTGCATCAATGACAAAGATAATGACATCAATAGTTGTATTTGATTTATTAAAAAGTGGAGATCTAAATCTTGATGACAAAGTAATGGTTTCAGAAAACGCTTGGAGACTTTCACAATCAGGATATTCATCAATGTTCATTATGGTTGGAGATGAAGTATCAATAGAAGATTTATTAAAAGGAATAATAATTGCATCTGGTAATGATGCTTGTGTTGCTTTAGCGGAAGGTGTTGCTGGCACCGAGGAAGAATTTGCAATTATGATGAATTCTAAAGCTGCAGAAATTGGAATGATAAATACTAATTTTACAAATTCCTCTGGAATAAATGATCCCGATAATTATTCTACTGTTGAAGATATTTTATTAATGTCAAATTATTTAATTAAAAACTATCCTGTCTATTATTCTTATTTTAAAGAAAAAACTTTTACATGGGATAGAACTGGGGGAGATCCAATTACGCAAGGAAATAGAAATCCTTTATTATATAAAAATTATGGTGCTGATGGTATTAAAACCGGCTATCTTGCTGTAGAAAAATATTCATTAGCTAGTTCAATTAAAAAAGGAGAGAGAAGATTAATAGCAGTAGGAAGTGGCTTTGAAACAAAAAATTCAAGATCTAGGCAATCAAAAAAACTTTTAACATGGGGTTTAACTAACTTTGATACAATTCAAATAGCTAAAACTGATGAAGAAATTTCCAATTTAGATGTATGGTTAGGTAAAAAAGATAAAGTTCAAGTTTACGTAAAAAACGATATATATAAAACAATTCCAAAAGCTAGAAAAAAACACCTAAAGGCATATATTGAATACAATGGACCCATACTTGCACCAATAGAAAAGGATCAAGAGTTAGGAATTTTAAAAATTTTATATAAAGATGAAATTATCAATGAATTTAAAGTTTATGCATTTGAAGATATAAAAAAACTCAATGTTATTTCTAGAATTATTAAATCTATAAATTATCTTATCTGGGGTGATGTATAAGAAAATTATAGTTTTTGAAGGTATAGATGGATCAGGTAAAACTTTTCATTTAAATGAAGTTTCTAAATACTTAAACAAAAAAAAAGTTAGATTTGTTAAATTTAGAGAACCAGGTGGTACAATAAATTCAGAAATAATTAGAAATATTATTTTAACTAACAAATCCACATTTAAAAAAAAAACAGACCTTTTACTTTATTTAGCTGCTAGAAATGAAAATTATGAAAACTTGATTAAGCCAAATATCAATAAAAAGGTAATACTCATTGATAGGTTTATTGATTCAACAATGGCTTACCAACACTATGGATTTAGTATTAATAAAAATATAATAAATACTCTAAATAATTTTGTTTTAGGTAATTTAAAACCAAATTTTACCTTTTTTCATTATGTACCTATTAAATATATAAAGCAAAATATTTCCGGAGAAAAAAATAAATATGATAAATTTAATAAAAAATTTTACAAAAACGTACAGGATGGTTTTATAAAAATTTTAAAAAAAAAAACAAATAAATTAATAATAGATTCATCAAAAACTAAGAAATATAATGTCGAAATAATAAAAAATAAGATAAATAAAATATTAAATATTCATGATTAAAGATTTATTTAATGAAGAACTTACAAGTTTTAGAAAAAATTTTAATTTCTTTATCAATCTTTATGATAAAAGAAAACTACCTCAAACACTATTATTCACAGGTGAAAAGGGTATTGGTAAATTTAATTTTTCTTATCATTTAATAAATTACATATTGTCTAAAGATGAAGATTACAAATATGACACAAAAAAATATAAGGTTAATCTAAATAATAAAACAAATAAACTTATTTCACAAAATGTTCATCCTAATTTTTATTTTATTTCTCCAAAAGACAAAAAAAATATTGATATTTCACAAATTAAAAATTTAAAGAATTTTTTAAATATCAGTTCACTAAATGACAAACCAAAAATAATTCTAATTAATGAGAGCGAATATTTGAATTTATCTTCCTCAAATTCATTACTCAAATCATTAGAAGAGAACTACGATAATGTTCATTTTTTCTTAGTTCATGATTCGAAAAAACGTTTAATACCAACAATTAAATCCAGATGTATACAATTTAAATTTTATCTTAATGAAGATGAATTAAAAGATAGAATTAATCAAATATTAAATAACCAGTACGAAAAATTAAACTCGGATTTTAAAAATAAATATCTTTCTCCGATTTTTTATAAAGATTTATTTTTGTATTGTAAAAAAAATGATTTACCTTTAGATAGGATTAATTTAGATAGTCTTTTAACTGATATATTTTTAAAAAAAAATTTTAAAAATAATGAGTTTTTATTAAATAATTTTTTTTTATTATCTCAATTATTTTTACACAATCGTATCAAGAGTGACCCAAAAAAAGAAAAATATTATTTACTAACAAAACATTTAGCTCAAAGATTTAATGATGTAATTAAATATAACCTAGATTTTGAGTCTTATGTGATTGAATTTAAACATTTAGCTTATAATGAAAAATAATTTTTATATAACAACACCAATATATTATCCTTCAGCCAAACCCCATATGGGGCATGCATACTCAAGTATAGTTGCTGATTTTTTTGCAAGATTTAAAAGAATCAGCGAACATAATGTTTTTTTTTTAACTGGTACAGATGAGCATGGCCAAAAAATCCAAAGAGCAGCATTAGAAGCAAAAAAAGATCCCTTAGATTTTTGTAATGAAATAAGCTCAAATTTTAAAGATTTGTCTGCTATTTTAAATCTTTCAAATGATGATTTTATTAGAACAACTGAAAAACGTCATAAAATGGCAGTTGAAAATTTATGGAATATTTTAGAAAAAAAAAATGAGATATATTTATCTAAATATTCAGGTTGGTATTCTGTATCTGATGAAGCCTTTTATTCTGAAAATGAAATTGAAGACAAAGATAATGTTAAAGTAAACAAATTATCAGGTTCAAAAGTTGAATGGGTTGAAGAAGAGTCTTTTTTCTTCAAATTATCAAATTGGGAAAAAAAATTACTGGATTATTATGATAAAAATCCTGAATTTATAAGACCGGAAAGTAGAAGAAATGAAGTTATCAGTTTTGTTAAAGGAGGACTTAAAGATTTATCTGTAAGTAGAAAATCTATATCTTGGGGGATAAATGTTCCCTCCCACAAAAACCATATTATTTACGTATGGTTAGATGCACTAACAAATTATTTGAGCGCACTTGATTATCCTAATATTGATAATGATAAATATAAGAATTTCTGGCCTGCATCTGTCCACATAATTGGTAAAGACATATTAAGGTTTCACGCTGTTTACTGGCCAGCTTTTTTGTTAGCAGCAAATTTACCTTTACCTAAAACTATATACGGTCATGGTTGGATTTTATCTAATGAGGAAAAAATGTCTAAATCGAAAGGAAATATATTAGACCCCTTAGAAATTATTGATAAATATGGTCTTGATCCTTTAAGATTTTATTTATTAAAAGAAGTTTCTTTTGGCAACGATGGCAATATATCAAAAGAAAAATTAGAAAATTGTATTAATAGTGATCTTGCTAACAATTACGGTAACTTATGTCAGAGAGTAATATCTTTTAATGAAAAAAATTTAAATTTAAAAATCCCAAAAAATATAAAATTTAATAATGAAGATTTAAATACATTAAATAGATTTAAAGAAAATTACAGTAAAATTGAAAATGCGGTAAATAAACAAGATATAAATTTTTATATGAATTTTTTAATGGAGACTTTGTTTGGAGCTAATAAATATTTTAATGACCAAGAACCTTGGAATAAAAAAAACGATACTAATAGATTAAATACTATTATCTATGTTAGCTTAGAATTAATTAGAAAAATTTCTATTTTAATGTATCCAATAATACCTGAAACTTCTTTAAAAGCTTTAAATATTTTTAATATTAAAGAAAAAGATATCATCTTTAATTCATTGCTAAATAATGAGTTTTTAAAACAAGGTATGAAAATAAATAAAATTAATATACTTATTAAAAAGATAATAAATGATTGACTCTCATTGCCATTTAGACCGTGAACCACTGATTAATAATTTTGAAGAAGTTATGCAAAGGGCTAAAAATGTTGGTATAGAAAAAATTTTAACTATTTGCACAACTAACAAAAACTTTTCTAAAGTAGAAAATTTGGTAAAAAAAGATCAAATAATATATGGCACATTTGGTATACATCCCCATGAAGCTAATACTAACAGTATAAGTAAGGACCAAATAATTAAAAATGTTTCTAAGAATAATAAAATTATTGGGGTAGGGGAAACAGGTTTAGATTTTTATTACAACAATAGTGACAAAGTTTCACAAATCAATAGTTTTGAAGAACATATTCTTGCATCCATTGAATTGAATAAACCAATTATTATACATTCTAGAAATGCAGAAGATGAAACATTTGAATTATTAAACAAATATAAAAATCAAAATATAAAAATTTTGATGCACTGTTATACTGGAAGTCTAAAACTTGCAAAAAAAATGCTTGATTTGAATTCATACTTTTCTGCAAGTGGTATTATTACCTTTAAAAAGAGTACAGATCTAAATAATACTTTTAATTTTATCCCTTCAGATAAAATATTAATTGAAACAGATAGCCCATTTCTTGCACCAGTACCCAAAAGGGGGAAAACTAACGAACCTAGTTATCTAAAGTATACTTTGGAACATATGGCAAAAATTAAGAATATTCCTCCACAAGAAATGGAATTGATAACTTCACGAAATTTCAAAAAATTATTTGAAGTAAATTAATGTCCATAAAATTTATAATTTTGGGGTGTGGTAGTTCATTAGGAGTTCCTAGAATTGATGGTTTTTTTGGTAATTGTGATCCAAAAAATAAAAAAAATTATAGAACTAGATGCTGTGCATTAATAAAATCTAAAAATAAAAATGTTTTGATTGATACATCGCCTGATTTGAAACAGCAACTAATCAAGAATAAAATTAATAATATTGATAAAGTTTTTTATACTCATCATCATGCTGATCAAACTCATGGTATAAATGAACTACGTTTTTTTTATTTAAAGAATAGAAAAAAGATTGATATATATACCAATAATTTAACGAAAAAGTATTTACTCAATTCATTTGGATATTGTTTTAAAAAAAATAGAGAATATCCACCTATATTACAGAATAATTCTTTAAAAAAAAAACATTCATATAAAGATAATGGAAAGATTATTAGCCTCAAATCTATAAAGGTCGAACATGGAAATATTGACAGTATATGTTATGTAATTAACAATAAGTTAGCTTACGCTAGTGATGTAAGTAAAATACATAAAAAAGATTTAAAATCACTTAATAATTTAAAATATTTAGTAATTGATTGTCTTCAATATAATTATCATCCATCACATTATTGTTTAACAGATATTCTTTTATTAATTAAAAACATAAAGCCAAAAAAAACAATTTTAACAAATTTAGCTAGCTCTATTGACTACAACCAAATTAAAAAAAAGTTACCTAAAAATGTTATACCAGCTTATGATGGTTTAACTTTAAATATTTAGCAAAGTTTCTATTTTAGAAATAATTTTATTTGAAGTAGGGTTTGTAAAAGATGAAAATGTATCCTCAATTTTTCCTTCATTATTAATTAAAATTTTATGAAAATTCCACTTAGGTATTGCTGATTTTCCATGATTTTCTTTTGCCCATTTAAATATATCATGTGCACTATCACCTTTAACATCATAAATAGATGTAATTGGAAAAGTGATGTTAAAATTCACCTCACAAAATTCTTTTACCTCTTTTTCTGTTTTTTTTTCTTGATTAAATGAATTCGATGGAACAGCTAAAACTAATAGACCTTTATTCTGATATTTCTCCCAAATATTTTGCATATCATTATATTGTTTTGTAAAACCACAATAACTTGCAGTGTTTACCAATAATATTGCTTTTTTATTTTTATATTCATTTAAATCAATTAATTTTCCATTAACAAGTTCAACAGAAAAATCAAAAAAAACCTTTTCATAATTTGCTAAGGTTTTTGTAGAAAAAAAAGAGATCATTAAGAATACAATTGCTAATAATTTAGTAAAATTTGAAAATTTCATTTCTTTGGAGATAATAATATAAGAAAATATCCAAATAATGTTGATAATAATGACCCACCTAAAACTCCGATTTTAACACCGTCCATATAACTCATGTTATCTATAAATGCTAAATTACCTACGAATAAACTCATAGTAAATCCGATACCAGTTAAAACTCCTACACCATAAAAATTAATCCAATTAGCTTTCGATGGCATTTGTGCTAATTTAAATTTAATTGAAAGGTATGAAAAAATAAAAACACCAAATTGTTTTCCTAAAAATAATCCTAATAATATACCTAATGGAACTTTTGACATGAAGGATGATAAAGACAATCCTTCCAAAGAAACACCTGCATTGGCAAAAGCAAACAACGGCATTATACCAAATGCAACATAGGGGCTTATTGCGTGCTCAATTTTGATTAATAATGAGAATTCTTTTGGTTTTTTTCTATGAGGAATTGTTGTTGCTAATAAAACACCAGCTATTGTTGCATGGATACCTGATTGGTGAGTAAAATCCCACATTACAATACCGATCAAAAGGTAAAGTATAAAGTTTTTAACGTTAAATTTATTTAAAATTAATAATAATATGAAAGCTACAACAATTAATCCTAAATAATGAATTTTTAAATCACCTGTATAGAAAAAAGCAATTATAATGATTGCTCCTAAGTCATCAATTATTGCTAAAGCTGTCAAAAAAACTTTTAGTGATATAGGAACTCTTGATCCTAATAAAGACAAAACTCCTAAAGAAAAAGCAATATCTGTAGCTGATGGTATTGCCCATCCTCTTAATGTCTCCGTATCACCATAATTTATAAAAATATAAACTAGTGCGGGTACAACCATACCTCCAATTGCACCCATTATTGGAAGCATTGCTTGTTTAAAATTAGATAGCTCTCCTTCAATAAACTCTCTTTTAATTTCTAGTGTAACAAAAAAGAAGAATATCGCCATTAAGGCATCATTAATCCAATGCAGAACAGATAATTTTATTCCAAAATCATTTATTCCAATAAATAAATATTTATTTAAGGTTTCAAAATAAACGTTGGATAAATCTGAGTTACTTACTATTAAAGCTAATATTGCACTTATTAATAAAACTAAACCACTTGCAGCCTCTAATTTGAAAAACCACTTAAACGGACTTGATAAGTATCTTAACATTTTTAATTAATTAAATTTATTGTAAATAATTTTATATCTATCAAACTTTGATATAAATTGTCTAAATAAAAGCTGATATTTGGAATAATATAGCTCAAGGGAACCTTGAAGGTATCTATTAAGATAACAATAGCTATTATCGTTATTAAGGAAACCAAAAACAGCTTAGAAAAATTTTTACTTTTTTCTATCTTTATTGCTGGTAAATATTTCTTATTTCCTTTTGTTTTATCTATTTTTGGTTTTATGGTTTCTTTATTCTGCTTAACCTGAATAAATTCTATGTTTTTCTCTTTGTTAATTGTTGTATCCGATGTCGCAACTTCTCGTTTGTTTTCAATGATTTTTGTTGGTTTAAAAAACCATGTATGATTACATACTCCACATTTTACCAAGCGACCTTCTTTAGGTATTAATTTATCATCAATATTAAAACTTTTTTGATCACAGGGACAAACAATAATCATAATTTCTTATATATCAGATTCTATTTAAAATACTTTTATTTTTGATCTCTTTATACTTTAAAAATTAGCTTATCTACTGTAATAGTATTCAAATTCGGGGCGTAGCGCAGCCTGGTAGCGCATCTGGTTTGGGACCAGAGGGTCGTAGGTTCAAATCCTACCGCCCCGACCATTTATGACAAAGAAAAAAGCAAAAATATATAAACCTACCAAAACATCAATGCAATCGGGTATTGGCAAAACTAAAAGGTGGATACTTGAATATATTGACGATTCGATATCTATTAACCCTTTAATGGGTTGGGAAAGCTCAACAAATACTCTATCTGAATTAAAACTTTTTTTTGATACTAAAGATCAAGCAATAGAATATGCTAATAAAAATAAAATTGAATTTGTTTTAATTGAAAATAATCAAAGATCTTTTGTTAAAAAATCGTATACTGACAATTTTTTAGAATAAATGTTTAAATTTTTTACAAATAAAAGGTGGTATCCTTGGAGCATATTTGGTTCATTAATAATATTAGTTTCTACATGGTACCAAGTTCAACTTGACGTAATGATTAATGAATGGTTCGGTGAATTTTATGATACTTTACAAAAGGCCTTAACAACCCCTAACTCAGTATCAGAGAAAGAGTTTATATCTTATCTTTTAACATTTGCTAAAATTGCTGGTGTGTGGATGGTTATTTCTGTCGCTACAGATTATTTTACTAGTCATTGGACGTTTAGATGGAGAACAGCAATGGCTGATTATTACCATGAAAATTGGTATAAAGCTCGTTTAACAGAAGGGGCTTCACAGAGAGTTCAAGAAGATACTTTAAAATTTGCGAGGATTATGGAAGGTTTGGGTGTGGAGCTTCTAAGAAGCTTAATGACACTCGTTGCGTTTTTACCAATATTGTGGGGATTATCAAAACAAATTACCATGTTACCTTTTTTTGGTGAAGTTAATCATGCTTTAGTTTGGGTTGCTATAGTATCAGCCTTAGGTGGAACGTTATTACTAGCTGCTGTTGGATTTAAATTACCTGGAATTGAATATGATATTCAAAAAGAAGAGGCAGCTTATAGAAAAGAACTAGTATTAGGAGAAGATAATATAAATAATGCAGGATCAAGTAGTGTAAATTTTTTGTATGGAAACGTTCGTAAAATTCATTTTAAAATGTACTTTCACTATTTATATTTTAATGCAGTTAAATGGAGTTATTTGCAAGGTATGGTAATTGTACCATATGTAGCTTTAGCCCCAACAATAGTCACAGGAGCTATCACGTTAGGATTTGTTCAACAAATTGCAAGAGCTTTTAACAAGGTAGAAAACTCATTACAATATTTAGTAAGGAGTTGGCCAATAATAGTAGAGTTAATTTCTGTTCAAAGAAGATTGTCAGAATTTGAAACTAAATTAAATAATGTGCCTGATGAAGTAAAAGCTTAATGGACATTGAAGAAAAATTTTTAAAAGAATTTGTTAAAGTTACACAACAAGCATCAATAGCAACACTTCCCAAAATTGGAAAAAAGAACAAAAATGAAGTGGACAAACTTGCAACAGATGCCATGAGAAAAGTTTTAAACAATATTGAAATGAAGGGAAGAGTTGTAATAGGAGAGGGAGAAATAGATGAAGCCCCAATGTTATATATTGGTGAAATTTTAGGAAATAATGACTTTCCAGAAATAGACATCGCTGTTGACCCCTTAGAGGGTACAAATTTTGCTGCTAATAATTTACCCGGGGCTTTGTCAGTTATTGCCGCTTCATACAAAAATAATTTATTAAATGCTCCAGAAACTTATATGAATAAAATAGCTTACGGATCTGATATAGAAAAAGGGGTTATTGATTTAGACTATGATTTTTCAAAAAATATAAAAAATTTGGCTGATTTTAAAAATAAAAAACTTGAGGACATAACTATATGTATTTTAGACAGATCTAGGCATAAAGATATTATTGAAGAAGCTGAAAAATTAAAACTAAAAACTAAATTAATTTCTGACGGAGATGTTTCAGGCGCACTATTAGTAACAGACAAAAAATATGAAGTAGATCTTTTTTTAGGTATAGGTGGTGGACCAGAAGGTGTTTTAGCTGCATGTGCACTTGATGCTTATAATTGTGGTTTTCAAGGTCGATTTATATTTGATGATGATATTGCAACTAAAAGAGCAAAAGATATGGGCATCGTTGATTTAGAAAAAAAATATGAATTAAAAGATATTGTTAGAGGAGACAGCATATTCTGTGCTACGGGAATTACAAACGGCGAATTAGTCAAAGGTATAGAAATATCTGGTGATTATTTTATGACAGATACTTTTGTTACTCACAAAAGCAGGAACATTAAAAAAAAAATACAAGAGAAAGTACAAAAAATTACATGATATCTGTCTCAGGAAATAAATGGTCTGAGAGAAAATTAAATAATAGGATTATTGAAAAAATATCTGTAGATAATAACTTATCATACGATTTATCAAAACTCATTTTAGATAGAAATTATTCATTTGATGAGATAAAAGAATTAGATAACGAATTTCAATTAAATAATCCCTTTTTTAATAACAAGGACTTTTTGAAAGCTAAAAATTTATTAATAAACATTATTAAAAAAAAGGAATTAGTTTTAGTTTATGGTGATTATGATGTTGATGGAGTTTGTTCTACTGCAATTTTAGTAAATTTTTTAAATTATATTAAAATTCCAAATTATTATTTAATTCCAAATAGATTCGATGATGGATATGGTCCTAATTTAGACTTAATAAAAAAAAACTTAAAAAAAAATACAAAAATTGTAATTTTTGTAGATTGTGGGAGTAATTCTACAGAAATTGTTAATTTTTTAAAAAAAAAAAAAATAGAAGTATTAATAATAGACCATCATCATATTAACAATAAAATTTCATCAACATTAAATATGATAAATCCGATGAAAAATCCCAAAGATTATATGGGACAGAATATTTGTGCTGCTGCATTAACCTTTTATTTAATAAATTTTTTGAATAATGAATTAAAAAAAAAAATTAATATTTATGATTTTCTTTTTTTTGCACTTTTAGGAACTATTTGTGACCTTATGCCCTTAAGACATTCAAATAAACATATTTCAAAGATTGCTTTAAATAAATTTAATAAAATTGAAAATCCAGGTATTAAACAGTTATTAAACTTCTTATCTTTAAAGAGATCAGTCAACTATACAGATATTTCTTATTCTATAGGTCCAATGATTAATTCACCAGGTAGACTAAAAGATGCAAAACTTTCTGTTGAATTACTTTGTTCAAAAAATTTAAATAGAATTAAAAAAATCGTAGAAGAAATACAAATTTTAAATCTTAAGAGAAAAAAAATTGAAAATTTTTGTATTAACCTTATAGATTTAAAAAAATACGAGAATAATAAAGAAGTCATATTCGAAGAAAATGAATTATTTCACGAAGGTATTTTGGGTATTATTGCAGGTAAATTAAAAGACAAATTAAATAGACCTGCTTTTGTAATCACAAAGTCTTTTAATTTTTATAAAGGTTCAATTCGATCTACTCGTCAATTTAAATTAAATAATTTATTAAATAAATTATTAAATTTTAAACTTATAGAAAGTGGGGGAGGTCATAATATGGCTGCTGGTTTTGTAGTAAAAAAAGAAAATTTAATTAAATTAAAAGAATTCATAAATACAGAATATCGAAAGTCAAAAAAAATAAATACTTTTTATTATGATTTTAAAAAATTATTACCCAAAGATGATTCTTCTATCTTTATTGATTTAAAGAAATTAGAACCTTTTGGTCACGATAACCAACAGCCGTTATTTTTATTTGAAAATCTTAAGTCTATTAAAACAAAAATTATTAATAATCGACACATAAATTGTATTTTAAAAAATAAAGAAAAAAGATCATTTCAATCGATCGCATTTGACGCAGTTAATACATCAATTGGTAATTATTTAGTTAATTATAAAAAAAAATTTAGTTTAATTGGCACTATTGATCAATATTTTTGGGATGGTAAAAAAAAAAATCAAATTATTATAAAAGATATATTGATATAAATTCTTTAAACTTGATTAATATTTTTTTTTGCAATAAAAGACTGTTTTTTGGTCCCTTCGTCTATCGGTTAGGACACATGGTTTTCATCCATGAAAGAGGGGTTCGATTCCCCTAGGGACCGCCACTAGTTGCTAGATACAGCAACACTTATTTAAATAATTGTGCTAAAAATTTCTCACTGGGCACACTGTGGGCACACTGGTATAATCATTAAATGAAAAAACTTTTAGGGATCGTGGTTCTAGGTTTGTTGATAAGTACTAGTTCTTTTAGTCAATCAATGGTCAGTCTTAAAACTTACATGGAGAAAAATTATAATGATAAAGATTTCATTTATTATACTTATTATAGATGTACGGCTGTTTTGAATTATGCAAGAAGATCTACAACAGATGAAGAATTACGAAATAAATTTAAGGAAGCCGCTAATGCTATAATGTCTTTTAGCATGAGAGTATTGTCAAAAAATATGAAATTGGATGCTGAGATTGCAATTCAAAGAGTTACTGATCATGTTGAATTAATACACAGAAATTATATTAAGGATGGATATGAGTATCACGCAAAAACTGGCAATTATTTGACACCATATATGAAATCAGATTTGCTAATTTGTAAAGAATTATTCGAACCAATTATGAAAGATATTTTAGAATAACCTAAATGAAAAAACTTTTAGTGATTGCGGGCACACTCTGGGCACACTTGATTCTAATTTTTTGATTTTGAAGTTGAAAAAAGCTATAAAATACAATGTTAATGATTCATGAAAGAGGGGTTCGATTCCCCTAGGGACCGCCAGTATGAAATATTACGTTTATTTAATAGTAACAACACATACAAAAAGTAAAAAGGGGCTTTCTTATGTTGGGTGCACAAATAATATTAAAAAAAGACTATTTTTACATAACAATTCTAAAGGTGCTAAATTCACTAGAGGGAGATATTGGCAACTTGCTTATACTAAGGGGTATGAATCTAAAAATATTGCTTTAAAAGAAGAATATATACTTAAACACAATTATAAATTAAGAACCAAAATTAAAAAACTTTTTTTAGATAAATGAAGATATCTGTTTTACTTCCCTATAAAGAAAATTTTTCATCTGTTAATGCTGGCGCCGTCTCTCTATTTGTAAAAGATACTATTCAAAATAGTAAATTTTCTAAAAGTTCTTTTATTTTTGGAAATATGACCAATCAAAAACCTTTTCTTAAAAACTATATTAACATTGAATTAAACAGATCATTAATACAAAGTAATTCAAAGAATTACATAGTTAAGTTTTTGGAAAAAGAAAAAAAAATAAATTCTGACATAATTGAAATACATAATAGACCGAATTACATTAAATTTTTAAATAACTTACAAAATAAAAAAATTATTTTGTATTTTCATAATGACCCATTATCAATGAATGGATCTAAATCAGTAGCAGACAGATTATTTTTATTAAATAAAATTGATAAAATTTTATTTAATAGTGAATGGTCTCAAGAACGATTTTTTATCGACATTGACAATAAAAAACTACTTAAACAAAAAACATCAGTTTGTTATCAGTCAACAAATAGAACTAAAATAAATTTTACCAAAAAAAAAAATTTAATTTCTTTTATAGGTAAATTAAATAGTGCAAAAGGCTATGATATTTTTGGAAAAACAATTATTAAAATTTTGAATAAATATAAAAACTGGAAAGCAATAGTAATTGGAGATGAACCAAGAGAGAAATTATTTTTTGAGCACAAAAATCTAAAAATTTCTGGTTATGTCAAACACGAAAAAGTATTAAATATTTTAAAAAAAGTTAGTATTTCTGTGGTTTGTTCGAGATGGGAAGAGCCTTTCGGTAGAACAAGTTTAGAGGCTGCTAGCAGGGGTTGCGCTGTAATCATAAGCAACAGGGGAGGATTACCTGAAACTTCTAAAAATGCTTTAATTTTAAAAAATCTTTCTTCAGAAGAATTATATAAAAAAATTGAAAGTCTTATTTTAAATAATAAATTATTACTAAAATACCAAAAACTTAATTATAAAAATTTTGAGTTTGATCATGAGTATATTTCTAATTTAATTGATGAGATAAGAGATACATTTGTTGTCAATAAAAAATTTTATACCCATAAAGATCACTCTTTTAAAATTATGCATATAACTAATTTAAACGAGCGGTTTGATGGTAGGCTACATTACAATACTGGGCGTAGACTTAATAATGGTTTTATAAGAAATGGTCACAATGTCTTAACATTAAGTGATAGAGATATTATTCATAATTATAAAAGTTTAAAAGATTTTTCTGGCAAACAGACCTTACAAAATAAAATTATCGAATCATTCAATAATTTTAAACCAGATATAATAATTTTGGGACACGCTGATAGAGTTTTAAATTCAACATTATCGAAGATTAAAGACATCAATAAAAATGTAATTTTTTCTCAGTGGTTTTTAGACCCGTTATCAAAATTTGGACCAGATCATAAAAGTAATTCAAAAAGAATTTTAGATAAAATTAATTTTTTAGATACTACTTTTTTGACAACAGATCCATCTGCCTTATCTATAAATATACCTAACTCTTATTTCATGCCAAATCCTGCAGATAACTCATTTGAAACGTTAAATAACTTTAATAAAAATTGTCCATTTGATGTCTTTTTTGCAATGAGTCATGGCGTTCATAGAGGTCAATTAAAGTCAGGAAAAGGTGATGATAGAGAAAATTTTATAAATAGACTAATTAATTTAAACAAAAATATAAAATTTGATGTTTATGGAATGAATAATGTTCAACCTATTTGGGCAGATCAGTTTATTAAGAAAATAGCCAATTCTTACATGGGATTAAATTTAAGCAGAGGAAAGCCTATAAAGTATTACAGCAGTGATAGAATAGTGCAGCTAGTCGGAAATGGTTTACTAACATTTATAGATGAAAAAACTTTATTGACTGATTTTTTTTCAAATAAAGAAATTATCTTTTATAAAGATATCCATGACCTTAGTAATAAATTAAATAAATATAAAATTGATAAAAAAGAAGGAAAAAAAATAGCAAAAAATGGTAAAAAAAAATATTTAAAATATTTTAATTCAGATATCGTGTCTGAATATATTTTGTCTAAATCTTTTGACTATAAAATGAAAAAAACCGCAATTTGGAATCATTAATTTAATAAACATAAAATTGAAATAATGAAATTAGATGAAAAATTAAAAAATAAGTATTTATCTAAAAAAAATATGAATTTTTTTAAATTAATTTATTTTTTTTATCAATATTTAAAATCTATTAAAATATTACATAAGAGACGCTTTCATTCAAATTGGGGCATAGATATGATGGCAGAAGACTATTTTAAAAATAAAAAAAACGGTTTTTTTGTTGATATAGGTTGTCATCAACCACTACTAAATAATAATACTTATATTTTATATAAAAAAGGCTGGAGGGGTATTAATATTGATCTAGATTTCGGTGCAATTGATATGTTTAATTTCTTTAGGAAAGGTGACACCAATATACAAGCTGCAATATCTAATTCTGTTGATAAAAAAAATCTCTATTTTTTTCATAATCGTTCTGCAATCAATACTCTATCTCAAGCTGCGGCAAATAAAGCACGCGAGGTAAGACAAGTTGAAACCTTTACCTTAAATAATATTATTGAAAGTACTCATTTTAAAGATAAAGAAATAGATTTTTTAAGTATAGATGTTGAGGGTACAGAAATAGATGTTTTACAAGGATTAGATTTTAAAAAATATAAGCCTAAACTTGTTGTCCTGGAATTTATAGATTTTAATGTTTCTGAATATTACAATTTAAAAATAGATAGTATTTTAAACTCATCAATAAATAAATTTATGGAAGATCAAAACTATAAATTAGTTAACTGGATACATGATGATCTAGTTTATGTACCTAACAACTAAATGGAAATATATATAAAATTATTTGAAGTATTATTTCCTGTATTTTTCGTAGTAGGCATCGGATATTATTTGGGCAAAAATAATCCAAAAATAGATACTACTTTTATTACTAGTTTTGCTGCAAATATTGGAACTCCTGCAATGGTTATTTATGCAATAACCTCTACAGGTATAAACTTTGAAATATTTCGAGATTATTTTTGGTATTATCTTTTAGCAATTTGCTTATTTGCTTTGGTAGGCATTTTTACTCTATATTTATTGAAAACTAAGGATATTGTTAGGGAGCTACCACCTTTAATTTTTCCTAATACTGGAAATATGGGGTTACCTATTTGTATGTTTGCATATGGTTCTAAAGGTTTGGGTGTATCAGCATCTATAACTTCTCTAATTATACTATGCCACTTTACTTTAGGTGTTTTTTTAGCTGACAGAAAATTTAATTTAAATGTAATACTTAAAAATCCTCCATTTTATGCAATCATATTTTCTGCAATTATGCTTTTCTACGGTATAAAAATGCCTGTATTTGTTGTTAACACCACAGAATGGTTAATGTACGTTACTATTTTTCTTATACTTATGTCTCTGGGTATTGCCCTTACCCGATTAAAGGTATTTTCTTTGTCCAATGCTTTAATCTCGTCTTTTACAAGAATGATAATTGGTCCTGTTATTGGTTTTTTACTAATTTTTATTTTTGATCTTAAAGGATTTGCCGCTGGGGTACTTCTAATACAATGTTCAATGCCAAGCGCGGTTTTAAATTATTTAGTTGGTTCAATATATTCACCTAAAAAAATAGTAGATAGTATAGCCAGCACCATTGTTGTTTCTACTTTAATTTCTTTTGTAACAATACCAATAGTAGTTTATATAGCATTAAGATTTTTTTCTTAATGAAAGCTATAATTTTGAACTTATTAGCCTGGGTAATGTTACCCATCATGGATGGTTTTGCAAAATATTTAAGCGTTGAACTTCCAGTTCTTCAAATAACTTGGGCTAGATATTTTTTCACTGTAGTATTTACTTTTCCTTTAATGTTTTTTTTCTTTAAAAAATATTTAGTTTGGACTGACAAACCAAAATTACAATTAATTAGAGGTTTGATTTTATTAACCGCAAACATATGTTTTTTTTACTCAATTTCGGTTATTTCTCTTCCTAAAGCATTAACACTTGCATTTGTGGCTCCATTAGTTGTAACTGCTTTCTCACCTCTTTTTTTGGGTGAGTCAGTGGGCTACAGAAGATGGACAGCAGTTATCATTGGTTTTATAGGATCTCTTGTCGTTATTAGACCGGGTTTATTAGAAATAAATCTAGCAAGTTTAGCAGCACTTGGAACTGGTATTATGTATGGTTTTTATTTAATAATTACTCGTAAACTTAGCACCTCAGATAACCCATTATTAACTTTATTATTAACAGGTGTAGTAGGGGCCATTATCGCTACAACATTCATACCTTTTGTTTGGGTTTCTCCAACTTTTAATCAATGGTTTATAATGGCAGCAATTGGATTATTCGCATGCATAGGTCATTTATTTATTATTTTATCTTTGAAGTATGCTGATGCATCTAAATTAGCACCATTTAGTTATTTTGAGATCGTGACTAATATCATTATTGCTTATTATTTCTTTGGTGATTTTCCTGATAGTTGGACTTTTTTAGGCTTGTTTATTATAGTTTTTAGTGGAATATATATTTCTAGAAGAGAGAATATTGTTAAGAAAATAAAAATATAGGTAAATTTAGTTTACTAATTATGAAAGTTTTACTTTAATATTAAGACTTATACTATTGTTTTTATTGAATTTATTTACTTATTAGAAATTGATAAATCTAAATAAAATTAATTAATTAATAATACTAATAAATTAATTGTTTTATTTACTAATATTAAAAAAACACTGAAATATAAGACTTTTTAGGGAAAAATATCGTTTGCAAACTATAAAATAGATTTTTCTAAAAGTGTTGATATTATTAAATAGTAGAGCGATGCAGTATTTGAATATGCCATTTAAACGAACATAGAAGGGTCAAATTTAAGCAAATTGTTTTATATGGTACAACTAAAGGGTGAAATATAATAATTTCTTTTAATAATAGTAAATTGATCAATAATTGTTGATTTTATTAGCTTTTTTAAACATTATATCTACTAAAAAAGGTTAAATTTGAACTTTTTCAGACCTTAATAAACTTACTTTTTTTTTTACCCCACCTCTGCCAGAATAGCCACCAAGGCCTCCATCTGACCTAATTACTCTATGACAGGGTATTTTGGGGGCATATGGGTTCATAGCACAGGCATTTGCTACAGCCCGCGCTGCTTCAGGCTGATTTATAGCTTTTGCAACATCTTTGTATGTTTTGACTGATCCTTTAGGGATCTTTTTGAGATATTTCCAGACTTTGATTTGAAATTTAGTGCCTTTCATTGAGAAAAAACCCCTGTTTCTCTGCACTTTTTACGGTGCAAAGAACAGTAGTTTTGGCACGTCGTTGTATGCGCTACCGCCATGCCTTCCGCCCTACGATTTTAGCGCTACTCCGTAAGACTTTCTGCCCCCTGGGCTTGGTCCTCTCGGCCTTTCCCCAGTCGGCCAGTTAAGGGTTGCCCCTTAATTAATTAAAATTAACAAATGATAATGGTTGTATGTATCACTTTTTGATTGATTTAAGGGGTCCCATGTGGATTGTGTTAATAACTTTTGTTATTGACAAAGTATTTTTGATAATATATTACTAATGATAATTAATTGTTATCAATACTAATTTTATGAATGAACTGACAACAGATCTAAAATCGCTTCATGAGGCAACTTTAAATAACCTCAAAAGTTCAAAAGCAAATAACACTTTAAGAGCATATAAATCAGACTTTAAAGATTTTGGAGCTTTTTGTGCTAAGCATGGTTTAAATTCGTTACCATCAGAACCTAAAATTGTTTCTTTATACCTAACTCATCTTTCTAAAAATTCAAAAATCAGTACTTTAAGAAGAAGATTAGTGTCAATTAGCATGGTCCATAAACTAAAAGGTCATTATTTAGATACAAAACATCCAATTATTGTTGAAAATTTAATGGGAATAAAAAGGGTAAATGGAAGCATTCAAAAAGGAAAAAAACCTATATTAATCAATCATTTAAAATCAATAATTAATGTAATTGATGAACAAAAAATTGAGGACATAAAGAAGTATAGAGATAAATCAATAATCTTAGTGGGCTTTGGAGGTGGTTTTAGACGAACTGAGCTAATTTCAATTGATTATGAAGATTTAGAATTTGTACCTGAGGGGATCAAAATCACTGTTAAAAGATCAAAAACTGATCAATTTGGTGAAGGGATGATTAAAGGACTGCCCTACTTCACTAATGAAACTTATTGTCCAATTATTAATCTTAAAAAATGGTTAGAAATTTCTAGAATTAAATCTGGACCAATTTTTAGAAGATTTTCAAAAGGTTCATCATTAACTGACAAAAGATTAACTGATCAATCAGTAGTTTTATTAATGAAAGAATATTTAAATTTAGCAGGTATAGAAAATAAAAATTTCGCAGGTCATAGTCTAAGATCAGGTTTTGCAACTGTCGCTGCAGAGTCTGGTGCTGATGAACGTAGTATAATGGCAATGACTGGTCACAAAACAACTCAGATGGTTAGAAGATACATAAGAGAATCTAACATATTTAAAAATAATGCCTTAAATAAACTCAAAATTTAAATTAATATAATATTAAATATAATTTAGACAAAAACAAAAAAATAGATACAATACGCAATAAGTTTTTAAAAGATTTCCTAAAATTTAATTTTATAAGATTAATTAAAAACCTCTGAAGGTAATCAAAAAAATTAATTATAATTTTTTTGTATAAATATAGAAAACTGGTTTTTTTACTATAATAAATATATTCAGAAATTTTATGAATTATTGACAATTTACATTTGAGGAAGAACGTCAATTCAGATGACAATCCTTGCAAATGTATCATTTTAGAATCTGGAATTTCTATTATAGATTTTTTATTCGAAATGACTTTGTCACACAAATCATTATCTTCAAAATACATAAAAAAATCTTTATCAAAGCCACCAATTTTTTCAAAAAAATCTCTTTTTATTAAAAAAGAACACCCAACAATAAATTCATAACAAGTGTCGCCTTCAGCTTTTTTATCATTTAATAGATTTTTTTTTAAAATTTTATTCTTTTTGATATGTGAAATATTACCATTAGATCTTCGTTTCCCCTCTTGATCAAACAAACTTGGTGCTAAAATACCTACATTTTGGTATTTAAAAAATTTGTTATATAAAATTTGTATAGAATTAGGATCTACCATTATATCTGGACTTAATATTAAGACAAAGGGTGTGTTACATTCTTTTACACCCAAGTTATTTCCTAGTCCATAACCTAAATTTTTATCGGTTTTTATATATTTGATATTATCAATATCTTTTATTATAGTTTGAATTTGATTCGACACAGAATTTTCAATAATTATAGTTTTGAATTTTTGAATTTGATTTAAGTTCTTTTTTATTAACTTATAGCTGTTATAAGATACGATTATTAATGTAATATCGTTAAAAATACTCATTATTTACTTAATAAATTTATCCATTTTTTTTTAATTATCTCAAAATTATACTTTTTTGAATTAGAAATAGAATTTAAAATAAATTTCTTTTTAATTTTATCTTTTTTATTCATTAAATTAATCATCTTTAAAGAAAGAGATTTATAATCTTTTACAATTAAACCGTTATAATTATTCTTAATTAATTCTTTTAGAGCAGTTTTTCCAAAAGTAATAACTGGTAATCCACACGCATTAGCTTCAATAGCATTAAGACAAAAAGTTTCGTCGTAACCAAGACAAATCATTGCTAATGACTGATTATAAACTTTTCTTAATTTTTCTTTTTTAACTCTACCAAAAAAAAAAATATTATATTTTTTGTAATAATTTTTTAATTTTCTAAATTTATTGTTATCAATACCAAAAATAAATAATTTGGTTTTTTTACTTTTTGGATAAATATAATTTATCCATACATCTAAGGTCTCTTTTAACCCCTTTTCTCTCTGTACAGACCATATAAAATTATTTTTTCTTTTATAACTATATTTCTTTATAATGAATTTATTTGACAAGAAATTAGGTATAATAATTTTTTTATTAAAAAAATATAAATTTGAAGTCTTTCTTTCAAGATATTTACTTACAAAAACTGCAGTTATCTTATTTTTCAGAATCGATAACAATTTTTTTTTTCTTAAAGCTTTTTCAATTGCTAAAGTATTATGCATCCATAATATTTTTTTTGAATTTCTAAACAAATTAAAAATATTTGGATCATTTGAACTTACTATATAATCAAAATGATAATTATGATTTTCTTTCTTTAATTTAGATATTGGAAGATTTGTTAAATTTTTTCTTTTAATTACTTTTTTACATATGGTCGAAAGATAAATATTATAATATTTAGATGAAAGATTTTTGCATAGTTCTAAGTTAAGAGTTTCTATGCCGCCTAATTTGCTATTACCAATTGAATTTAAATCAAATTTTGATGGACAGTGAAATAATATATTCATCAATTAAAAAGTCTTAATAACACAGGCCTCTTAAGAATCTTTTTGTTTTTTTTTAATGATTTTAGACAATTATCTGAATTAAGTTGTTTAGTTTTATGAGTAATAATTACTATAGATGCAGTTTTAAGTTTATTGTCAGGTATTTGTATCATTCTTTGAATGGATATGTGGTTTTTTGCTAAACTTTTTGTTATTTCAGAAAGTACACCAGGTTTATCTTTAACCTCAAATCTTAGATAAAGAGAATTTTCATAGTTATTAATATTAAATGGAGAGATAAATTTCCTTTTATCACTAGATACCCCTAACGGATTTTTAATATTACCTCTTAAGACAGAAAGAAGATCTGACATTAAAGCAGATGATGTGGGCCCTGGTCCAGCACCCTCCCCTTGTAATATGCTTTCACCTACAGGCTTACCTTCTAATATAATCGCATTCATAACACCATCAACATTACCAATATAGCTTTTCTTTTTAACTAAACATGGATGAACTCTCTCAAATAATTTGTTGTTTATAATTTCTGTTATACCTAATAACTTTATTTTGAGATTTAATTGATTTGCTATCTCAAAATCTTTTGGTTCAATAAATTCAATGCCCTCCATAAGCAGATTATTTCTAGAAATTTTCTTTTTAAAAGCCAGAGAAGATAAAATTCTTACTTTTGCCAAGGTATCGTAACCATTTATATCTAATTTTGGATCACCAGGTTCCGCATATCCTAAAGATTGTGCTTTTTTTAATACGTCTCTAAAATTATCACTAGTCTTATCCATCTCTGATAAAATATAATTGCATGTACCATTTAATATTCCATAGACTTTTGTAATTACATTTGTTGATAAGCCTTCTTTTATAGTTCTTAATATTGGTATTCCTCCTCCTACAGATGCTTCAAATTCAAGATTTACTTTTTTGTTTTCTGCAATTTTACTTAAATAATCACCATGTTTTGATATTAATGCTTTATTTGGTGTAATTACATGTATTTTATTATTGAGTGCTTTTTCAACAATTTTTTTCGATATGCCGTCTGATTGACCAATACATTCAAATAAAATATTTATTTTTTTATTATCTAAAATTTTAAACGGATTTTTATAAAAAATCTTTTTATTAATTTTAAATTTTCTTTTTTTATTTTTATTTTTGGCAGATATAGCTATAACATTTATATCTTTGCCAGTTAGTAATTTTATCTCTTTTTTTTTAGTTTTTAGCTCATTTAAAAGGTAATTCCCAATTTGACCTAATCCTACAACAGCAATATTTATATTATTTTTCATTTGTTTATATCAGGATAATCTTTTTCTAATCCTTTTTTTTCTATTAATTCTTTAAACTCATCAAATGTTAAGTTGTCACTAATATCAATCTTTATAGAATTATCGTCAGTGTTATTATAACTGCACGATAATAAAATTATGAAAATAATAAGTAATAAAATTCGCATTAAATCAAACCTTCATCAATTTTAAAGCCAAACTTAATATTCAAATTCTGTATTGCTTGACCTGCACCCCCTTTTATCAGGTTATCAATAGTAGATATTATCACTAATCTATTTTTATTTCTTGTTTCACAAACAGAAATATCACAATAATTAGTATTTATTACATTTTTAGTACCAATAAGTGCATTTCTTTTATTAATACGAATAAATTTATGTTTTTTATAAAATTCCTTTAGAAATTTTACAATTTTTTCAGTACTTATCGTCTTTTCTTTTTCAACATATATTGTTGATAAAATTCCCCTAAACATAGGTAAAATATGAGGTGTAAAATTAAATCTTATTTTTTTTGATAAAAAAGATAGTTCTTGATCAATCTCAGCATTGTGCCGATGTTTAGAGATACCGTATGCACTTAATGTTTTAAATAAATTCATATCTTTTTTTTTTTTCAATATTGATCTACCAGCACCTGAATATCCTGATTTGGAGTCAATAATAAAGTTATTATTTTTTAAATATCTTTTTTTAAATAAAGGAAATAACGGGATGATTATTGAAGTTGGGTAGCAACCAGGACAAGCAATAACTCTTTTATCTCTTATTAATTTTTGATTTAATTCAGATAAACCATATACACTTTCATTCAACAGTTTTTTCGATTTATGTTTAATTTTATAAAATTTTTCATAAATATTTACTTTTTTAATTCTGAAATCAGCTGACAGATCTATCAACACATTTTTCTTATCTAAGTTATTTGCAATTATTTGACTTTGTCCATTTGGCAAAGCTGTAAAAATAACATCAACTTCCTTAAAATATTTATAATTAATCTTAATAATCTTTGGTAAATTATATTTTTTTAGTTCTTTATCGTAAAAATGTATTTTTTTTCCAATCGATGAGTTCCCACAAAGATATTTAATTTTAATATATCTATGTTTGCATAAAAGTTTTACAAGTTGGATACCTATGTAACCAGTAGACCCTGCAACTAAAACATTAAGACGATTCATATTTATTATATTAACAGTTGAAATTTAAAAAGATATTATCTTTTAGAAAACTGGAAACTTCTTCTAGCTTTTCTATGACCGTATTTTTTACGTTCAACAGCTCTAGAGTCTCTTGTGGTAAGTTTTTCTTTTTTTAGTGTTGGTTTTAAAGTGGAGTCAAACTGTAATAATGCTTTTGAAATGCCGTGTATCATAGCGCCTACTTGTCCACTATGACCACCTCCCTTGACTGAACATTTTACGTCATATGATGTTGTTTGATTTATTATTTCAAATGGTTTGGTTAATTCACTTTTGTGATTTACTCTTTTAAAATACTCTTCATAATTTTTCCCGTTAACTATTATTATGCCTGTTCCCTTTTTTAACCAAACTTTAGCGATTGATTTTTTTCTTCTTCCTGTAGCATATTTGCTTTCTTTAAAATTTAAATTTTCAATATTTGGTGCCTGTCTCATTTTAATTTCTTATTATATTTTTATTATTTAAATTTTTAACTTCTATAATTTCAGGATTTTGCGCTGAGTGTGGATGGTTTTCGCCAATATAAATTTTAAGTTTTGAAAGTTGTTTTTTTGCTAGAGGTCCACCAGGCAGCATTCTTTTAACTGCTAACTTTAAAATTTCCTCAGGTTTTTTTACACTAATTTTTTCTGGAGTTGTTTCTTTTATTCCTCCTGGATAGCCAGTATGTCTGTAATATTTTTTATTTAAAAATTTGTTACCTGTGAATTTTATGTGTTCAATATTTTTCACAACAACAAAATCACCATGATCCATGTGTGGTGTAAATTTAGCTGTATTCTTGCCTCTTAATATTTTTGTGATTATTGTAGCCAATCTACCAACGACAGCATTTTTAGCGTCGATTTCATACCACTTAGAATTGATTTCGTCTTTTTTAACAAACTTCGTCATATTGAGGCGGATTAATACTTAATAATATTACATTGTCAAATTATTATATTTAGCTTGTTATATCTATTATCATTATGATACCCTAAAAGGGTTTTAAATGGGTGTTTGAACTTTATTGTGAACCACCATAAGCAAAACACAAAAAAAGGAGTAAATTATGAGTAAATCAAAAAATCCAGAAACAATAGCATTGCACGGAGGTGAATACAGAAGTGACCCAGCAACAACGGCTGTGGCTGTTCCAATTTATAGAACAACCTCCTATCAATTTAATAATACTGGTCATGCCGCAAATCTTTTTGCATTAAAAGAATTTGGAAACATTTATACGAGAATAATGAATCCAACAAATGATGTATTAGAAAAAAGAGTGGCTGCGATAGAAAATGGATTAGCATGCGTAACAGTCGGATCTGGTCAAGCTGCATCAACATTTGCAATTGTTAATGTTTGTCAAGCTGGAGACAACTTTGTTAGTTCAACAGATTTATATGGTGGAACTGTAAATCTTTTTACGCATACTTTAAAAAAATTAGGTATAGAGGTAAGATATGCCGACCCTTCAGATCCTAAAAATTTTGAAAAAGCAATCGATGAGAGAACAAGATGTTTTTACGCAGAAACATTGCCAAACCCGGCATTGAGAGTTTTTCCAATCAAAGAAGTATCTGATATTGGAAGAAAACATAATATACCATTAATAATGGATAACACGGCGGCACCGATTATTTGCAAACCTTTAGATCATGGTGCAGCAGTAGTAGTTCATTCTTTAACGAAATTTATCGGCGGACACGGTACTGTTATTGGTGGCTGTTTAGTTGATGGTGGTAATTTTGATTGGACAGCAGATCCAAAAAGGCAGCCTTTATTTAATGAACCTGATATGAGTTATGGTGGAGCAAAATGGGGAGAAGTAGTTCCACAATTAACGGGAGCGAATGTTTCTTTTGCTGTAAGAGCTAGAGTTTGTTTATTACGTGACCTAGGGGCTCCTCTAGCACCAGATAATGCATGGGGAATTATACAAGGATTGGAGACCGCGCCATTAAGAATGAAACAACATTGCTCTAATGCAGAAAAAGCTGTTGATTTTTTAACAAAACATAAAAATGTAGAAAGAGTAATTTACCCTACACTTCATAAAGGTGCTGTTGGAGATAGAACGAAAAAATATTTTTCTGGTGGCAATGGCGCATTAATAGGCATTGAAGTAAAAGGCGGTGTTGAAGCTGGTAAAAAATTTATAGAAGCACTTAAAATGTTTTATCATGTGGCAAACATAGGAGATGCAAGAAGCTTAGCTATACATCCTGCGACTACTACACATAGTCAACTTACTGAAGAAGAGCTATTGGCAGCAGGAGTTACACCAGGATATGTTCGTTTATCGATTGGAATTGAGCATCCTGACGATATAATAGCTGACTTAAAACAAGCTTTAGATGCATCTGGTAAACCAAGTTTAAAAGCTGTTAGTTAATTTTCTATTGTTGAAGAATAATAGATAAACACTAATACTTATTAAGGCTATTGATCCAATTTGGTGCATAGATGCTAAAAACATTTGTGCACCATTTAATATTGTCAAAACTCCTAAAATTATTTGAAATATTAAAGCCAAACCCAATAACTTTATAATATTATAAAAATTTAATAATTTATCTTTAATTACAAAATATAAAATAATCGAAAATATAATCATTATTAAATACGCTAGGTTTCTATGAATAAATTGTACTAAAGAAGGATCACTTAATGCAGCAAATTGAAAAAGATTAGAAAAAATATTATCATCAGGAAAGTAATTATTTCCCATTAATGGCCATGTGTTGTAAATTTTACCAGCATCCATTCCTGAAACAAAAGCTCCAAATATAATTTGTAAAAAAACTATAAATAAAAATATTGAAGGGAGTTTATATCCAATGGATTGTTCAATAATTTCGCATTTATATTTATAATTTAAAATTTGCCATAAAATTAATGATAAAATTATAAAGGCAGTAACTAAATGCAATGATAATCGAAAATGACTTACGTCAACTCTATTTACTAATCCACTCGAAACCATGAACCAGCCAAGAAAACCTTGAAAACAAATTAAAAAAAATATTAAAAAAAGCGATCTGGTTTTAGAGAACCCTTTTTTATATACAAAATAAATCATTGGTATTAAAAAAAATATTCCTATTATTCGGCCTAGAAATCTGTGTGCCCACTCCCACCAAAATATAACTTTAAATTCTTTTAAACTCATATTAAAATTTTGTAATTTGTATTCTGGAATTTGTTTATATAAACTAAAATAATTTTCCCATTCGAAATTTGATAAAGGTGGCAAAAAACCTCTAAAAAGTTCCCACTCTGTTATAGATAAACCCGAGTCTGTCAGCCTAGTCAAACCGCCAACAATAATTATGCTAGAAACCAGTATAAACATTGCAACTAACCAATAATATAAATATTGGTTTGTTTTTTTATTATTTAAGTACATGATTAAATAGATATAATATCTTAATAAAATTCCAAAAGAATAAATGTCGCCTAATAATAAAAAAAAATTGTTAATTTTAAGAAAAAAATTAGATTTAATAGATAATAAGTTGCTAAACTTAATTAAAATAAGAGCAAGTCATGTAAAGAATGTTCTTTTGTTAAAAGAGTATAAGAATGAAATTATAGATAAAAAAAGAATAAAGATAATTCTTAAAAATATTAAAAGCAAATCACTAAAAAAAGGTATTGACCCAAAAATAAGTAACAGAATTTGGAAAAATATGATTTACGCTTTTGTTGATTATGAGTACAGAAACTTTAAAAAAAGGAAAAAATAATTACTTACTGTGAGGTGGTAATTTTTTTTCTATAAAAACTTCGTGTTTTCTTGTAACGGGATTGTATTTCCTGGCTTTTAATTTTACCTTAGCTTTCTCACCACCAGAGGGCTTTTTTACGTAATAATAGAAAGCGCTGTCAGGTTTAGCCTCTGGTACTAATCTAACTTTGATATGTGATTTTTTTGCCATTTAATTTTTTTTAATACTTTTTAACAAATTGTTAATTTTATTCAATCTGAACTTAATATCTAACGAACTTATAATTTTTTTTTCTTTTTCGTCAATATTAAAATTGCTTCTACTTAATATCTTTTTAACACCATTTATAGTCATTCCTTGATTTTTAAGTAAGTATTGTATCTTTAACAGTATATTTATATTTTTATAATCATAATAACGTCTGTTATTAATTTTAATTGGTTTGATTTGTTTAAATTGTTTTTCCCAATATCTAATAGTGTGAGATTGATTATTTTGTTTATTTGGATTGTTGGTATTTAATATATTAACAACTTCACTAATAGTTTTATATGATTCTTTTAATTTATTATTCATTTTTTATATTAACAAATTTTTTAAAATCCTTCGAGGCTTTAAACAAAACTACATTTCTAGCAGATATCAATTTTTTTTCTTTTGTTTTTGGGTTTCTGCCTTCTCTTTTCTTTTTTTTTCTTAATTCAAATGTGCCAAAGTTAGAAATTTTTACTTTTTTATTTTTTTTTAAATTTTCAACTATTGTGTAAAGAATATCATCCAGAATTGTATTTAATATTCTTTTCGAAAATCCTAGCTTTATGTACATAGAATTTATTATATCTTTTTTTGTTAAATTTATTCTCATTTGATAATATTTTCTTTAATTTTTTGTATTAAATTGTTTTTAACTATTTTAATACAAACATTTAAAGAATGGGAGAAACCAATGTGATCTGTTGATCCGTGACTTTTAACAACAGGTGAATCTAGTCCTATTAATATAGCTCCATTATAAAGTCTAGGATCAAGTTTCTTTTTGATTTTATTTAAATTCTTAATGTTGATTAGACTAGAAACTTTACCTAGAAAATTTGAAGTCATTGACTTCTTAAATTCTTTAATAATGAAATCAGCTGTACCCTCAGCTGTTTTTAATGCAATGTTGCCAGTAAAACCATCTGTAACTATTACATTTGCTTTGCCATCCATAATATGGTTACCTTCGATATAACCATAAAAGTTAAAATTTTTATTTACTTCTTTTTGTAAATTCTGATATGCTTTTTTAATCACTTCGTTACCTTTTAATTCTTCTGAACCAATATTTAGAAGGGCTACAGTAGCGTTATCATTTGGATACAAAGATTTAAATAATGAAGATCCCATAATGGAAAAATCTATTAAATTTTTTTCATTACACTCAATATTTAAACCAAGGTCCAATACAATATTAAAATTCTTTTTATTAGGCCATAAAGCAGCTAAAGCAGGCTTATCAATATTTTTAATCATCTTTAAGTTTAATTTTGATATAACGAAAAGAGCTCCAGTGTTTCCTGCGGATATAGCAATATCTGACTCATTATTTTTAACACTTTGAATTGTTAACCACATACTTGTATCTTTTCCTTTTTTTGCAGCAGATAAAGGAGAGTCAGTATCTAGGATTTTGTTTTTAGTGTTTACAATATTAAATATTTTTTTGTTATAATTTTTTGGTAATAAAGGTTCTATTTTTTCTAAGTCTCCAAATATATTATAAGAAATGTTACTATTTTCTTTATGATTTACAATTATACCTTCAATAACTTTTTTTGGAGAATTTTCACCACCCATTGCATCAACTGCAATTTTAATATTTTCTGACATAAAAAATTATTCCTTGGGATCTAAAACTTGTCTACCTTTATAGGCGCCAGTCTTCAAATCGATATGATGCGATAATCTATATTCACCAGATTTTTTATCTTCAACAATATTTTTACCTACAAATTTAATGTGAGATCTTCTTTTACCAGATCTAGATTTAGTTGTTTTACGTTTAGGAACTGCCATAGTTTAAAATTTATGATTTATTACACTTTTTGTAAATGAATTTAAAGATGTTTTTGATAAATATTTTGTATACTTTATAAAATAATCAACAAAATTTTCGTTATTATCATTAATTTCTATAAAATATTTTAATACTGTATTTTTTTCATCAAAATTAGACTTTTCCCAATTTTCAAATTTATTAATAATTGAATATAGTAAATTTACATAAGTTTTCATCTTTTTATTCACAGTTTGATCACCATATCCAATCTCTCTTATATCAAGTTCGATTTGCCTGAAAACATAATCATAAAAATTTTGCATATATTTTTGATTAATCTTTGATTTAAAATACTTAAAAAAAAAAGCTAAATGAAAAAAGAATATTAATAATCTATCTGAAAAAGTATCTTTTTCAGTAAAATTAAAAAAAAGATTTTTATTTCTAGAGAGATTAACTAAATTATTATATATATTAATATATTCTGAATTCATGAAATTATTATTTTATATATCTCTTTTTTTTTTAATATCAAATTGTTCTTTAAATTTAGTTGATGATCATCACGGTGTCTATTATTTAGACAAAAAAGAAAAGAAAATAATTGTGTCAGAGACAAATGTTAATGATATCTTAAGTATTTTTGGTGAACCCTCAACCAAAAGCACTTTTGATAATGATGTTTGGATATATATAGAGAGAAAAATATCAAATACGCATTTTTTTGGTAAAAGACAATTAATAGTAAATAATGTGATGGTTTTAGAAATAGATGATAAAGGTATTCTAGCTAAAAAGGATTTCTATAATATTCAAGATATGAAAAATTTAAAATTTGATAATCAACGATCAGAAAGTATGAAAAAAAGAAACTTTGTATATAATTTTTTATCTAGTTTAAGACAAAGAGTTAATGATCCTCTAGGTATTAGACAAAAAAAAAGAAAACAAGGAAACTAAAATATATTCATTAAGCGTTAATTATACAGCAATTACAGCTAATAATAATAATGCCACAATATTAGTAATTTTTATCATTGGATTGACAGCTGGACCGGCTGTATCTTTATATGGATCTCCTACAGTATCTCCAGTAACCGCCGCTTTATGAGCCTCTGAACCTTTTCCACCAAAATTTCCATCCTCGATATATTTTTTGGCATTATCCCACGCACCACCACCGGCAGTCATTGAAACAGCTACAAATAATCCTGTAATAATTACACCTAATAACATTGCTCCAACAGCTGCTAGTGCTGCAACCTGTCCGCCTATAAATAAAATAGCAAAGTACAAAACAATTGGAGAAAGAACAGGTAGTAATGAGGGTAGTATCATCTCTTTAATTGCTGCAACCGTGAGTAAATCAACGAGTTTTGCATAATCAGGTTTTTGTTTTTTTTTCATTATACCTGGATATTTTTTAAACTGCCTTCTAACTTCAATGACAACTGCACCACCTGCTCTACCAACAGCTTGCATTCCCATTGAACCGAAGAGATAAGGTAGCATCCCTCCAATTAGAAGTCCAACTACTACGTATGGATTAGATAAATCAAAAGTAACAATTATTCCCTCTAAATTTGAACCAGCTACTTTAGAAAAATGTTTAATGTCCTCTGTATAAGCTGCAAATAAAACTAATGCACCTAAACCAGCTGAACCAATAGCATATCCTTTTGTTACAGCTTTTGTAGTATTTCCAACTGCATCAAGTGCATCTGTTGTCTTTCTTACATTATTAGGTAGCTTCGACATTTCAGCAATTCCACCAGCATTATCAGTCACTGGTCCATATGCATCTAGTGCCACAACCATTCCAGCGAGTGCTAACATAGTAGTTACAGCAATGGCTATACCATATAATCCAGCAATGTTATTTGTTGTGAGTATTCCCACAACAATAATTAATGCAGGTATCGCTGTTGCTTCCAAAGATATTGCTAACCCTTGTATAACATTTGTTCCATGACCAGTAGTTGATGAACCCGCAACACTTCTAACAGGTCTATAATTAGTGCCAGTATAATATTCTGTAACCCAAATTAATAATCCAGTGATTACTAAACCAATTATACCACAATAGTACAAACTCATTCCTGTGAAAGATTTGTTTTTAAGATTATAAACATTATCTAATCCTAGAACATAGTCAGTAACTGGGTATAAAATTATTAATGAGGAAAAAGCAGAAACTACGAAACCTTTATATAAGGCATTCATTACATTTTTGCTTTTTCCTAATTTCACAAAAAAAGTTCCGATTATTGATGTTAATATACAAGCACCTCCAATAGAAAGAGGATATATCATCATACTCATGTCTCCTGGAAAAAATATAGATGACAAAACCATAGTTGCTACAATCGTAACAGCATATGTCTCAAATAAATCTGCAGCCATCCCAGCGCAATCTCCGACATTATCTCCAACATTATCTGCTATAACCGCAGGATTTCTTGGGTCGTCTTCGGGGATACCCGCCTCTACTTTACCAACAAGATCAGCACCAACATCTGCACCTTTTGTAAATATTCCACCACCTAGCCTTGCAAATATAGAAATTAATGATGCACCAAAACCTAGTGCTACCAGCGCATTAACTATTTCTCTTTCATCAACTCTAAAACTTAATAATAAATAATAATAAACAGCGATTGACAATAGTGCTAATCCAGCAACTAACATTCCTGTAACTGCTCCAGATTTAAATGCTATTGATAAACCACTAGCTAAACCTTTTCTAGATGCTTCGGCAGTTCTAACATTCGCTTGAACAGAAACTAACATACCTACATAACCAGCAATGCCTGAGAGTGTTGCGCCAATTAAATACCCTAAACCTACTAAAGTATTAAATGAAAAACTTACAATAACTAAAACGACTACTCCAACAATTGCAATTGTTTTATATTGTCTATTTAAATAAGCCTTAGCACCTATTTGTATAGCGGATGCAATCTCTTGCATTTTAGGATTACCCGCACTTGAGCTTAGAATGCTTTTGCCTGTAAAGAAACCGTAAACAATTGACAAAAGCCCTGCTAAGATTGTGTAAATTAATATTGTTTCAGTATTACTTGACATAAATTAAATTTTAAAAGCGGACAATACAAAATAGATCATAAAAGGCAATATAATATTAAGTAAAAAAATGCTCATAGCCCGGCATTTTTGCTAATTTTAGTACTTTATCGCCATTTAATAGCTTAGACTTAAATTTTTTTTTTGATAATATTTTTCCTATTTTAGTGATTTTTGTATTAGTTTTTCTTGAAATTTTTTGAATTTTTTGTTCATCGGATTTTTTTGCAGTAAATAAGATCTGATAATCGTCGCCGTTAAATATAAATTTATTTTTTTCTAAAGAGTTTTTTTTTAAAAAAATTTTTAAATTATTTGATATTGGTATTTTATCACAATAGATTTCATAAGAAATATTTTGATTATTAATCATTTTATTTAAATCGATTAAAAGTCCATCAGAAATATCTATAGATGTGTTTGCAAATTTAGTTAAATATTTTGAAAAATTTGAATTAATTTTTGGTAAATAAAATTTATTGATAAAATATTTTTTATTAATATTTATTTCAAAGTTTTTCTTTTGAAGATATTTTAAACCTAAATAACTATCACCTAACTCCCCAGTTAAGTATATATCATCATTAATTTTGGCATTGTTTCTTTTAACTATTTTATTGCTAAAGCCTAGTGAAATAACAGTAAATGAGTTTATTTGAGAATAAACTGTGTCTCCACCTGATAATTTAATAGAAAATTTTTTTTGTTCAGACTTCAATGAACTGATTATTTTGTTTATATTTTTTTTAGTGAAAGACTTTTTGTTTCCACTTCCAGAAATAAAATAAAATTTTGGAACAACACCTTTACAAATTAAATCAGATATTGAAGATCGTATAACCTTTTTAATTAATAATTTTGGGTTATCAAAACTAGGAAAATGAGTTTTTTCAACATAAGTATCAACAGATATTACAGTTTTACTTTTTTTATCAAAAAATACGTCGTCATTTAATTTTAATGCTGCTGAATTTTTTTTAACTAATTTTGCTAAATAATTTTTAATAAAAATATTTTCATTCATTTGTTAATCTTAAATTTTTTGAAATTTTGTCAAGTAGTGCGTTTAAATATTTTGTTTTATTATCATCTATAAAAAAATTAGATGCATCTAAATATTCTTTTATAATTATTTTTGAGGAGGTAGTTGGTTTGTACAAAAGCTCGTAAATTGCACTTTTTAAAATGATTAAAAAAACATTGTCAAGTTTTTTAAAATTTATATCTGTGTCTAAATATTTTTTTATTTCCATAATTATAACTTCATTTCTTTCTATCGTACCAAAGACAACATCTTTTATAAATTTTTTAAACCTGTGTTTTGGAATTATTATCCTTTGATTGTCATTATAAAATTTTCCATATAAAATTTGGATAATTATTACCCTTGGGTTATTTCTAGGACTATAAAAAGGCTTCATTTTAAAATTAATTTATTTATAAAGAATGCTATTCAGAGCTAATGCAGCCTCTTTACCCCTGTTTTTTCTTGCTAAAGCTTGCCTATAATTAAAACATGTTAAAATACAGTTCCCCACAGGCTTTTTACTATCTATACTTATATTCATGATCGCATCAATTACAGATTTTGATATTAAATCAAAATGTGCAGTTTTTCCTTTGATTACACAACCAATAGCAATGAAACCATCAAACTTTTTAATATTTTTTGAAATTATTACTGGTATTTCAAAAACACCAGGAACTTTAATAATTTTTAAATGAGACTTTTTATTGATATATTTTTTAGCACTTTTTAATAAAGGCCCACTAATACCTTTATAATAATCAGATACAACTATAAGAACTTTTTTTTTCATTTAATAATCTCTTGTTTTACAATTTTTATATCAAATCCTTCTAGACCTACAACTTTTTTTGGTGATCTTGTAACTAAAATCATATTTTTTATTTTTAATGATTTTATTATTTGTGCACCAATCCCATAATTCCTTATCAATTGATCTGGTCTTTTTTTAATTTTTTCTGATTTCAAATCACGTAGAGTTGCTGATACAGACTTGATGTTAGTATCTCTAATAAATATTAATACACAATTATTAAATTTTTGAAAGTATCTTAAAGTTTTGCTAAAAGAATTTGGTAGATTTATTCCCATAAGATAATTTTCAACAATATTTGAAGATATAACTCTTACCCTAATATTCTTATTAGATTTAATTTTACCTTTGACTAAAGCGAAATTCTCTGATCCATCTAACAAGTTTTCAAACACCTTAATTAAAAATTTTTGGTTATTTATTGTTATATGATCTTTTTTTTTTAATTTGATCAATTTTTCATTTTTTAGTCTATAAGAAATCAAGTCTTCAATTTTTCCAATCTTTAAGTCATGCTTTTTTGCAAAATCAAAAAGCTCTCTCCCCTTTGCCATAACACCATCGTCATTCATTATTTCGCATATAACAGCTGATGGATTTTTATTTGCAAGTTTAGAAATATCTACAGACGCTTCTGTGTGTCCTGCTCTAACTAATACACCACCGTCTTTTGATATAATTGGAAAAATATGTCCAGGAGAGACAATTTCTTCTTTCTTAACCTTATCCTTAATAGCTGTTTTGATAGTTTTTGACCTATCTTTGGCTGAAATACCAGTTGTAACACCTTTTTTTGCCTCAATAGAAACGGTAAAAGCTGTTTGATTTCTTGAATTATTTATTGGGGACATCAATGATAAATTTAATTTTTTTGCTTGTTTGTCTGTAATAGCTAAGCAAATTAATCCTCTGCCAAATTTAGCCATAAAATTAATTTTACTAGAAGATATATATGATGCAGGAACAACTAAATCTCCCTCATTTTCACGATTTTCATCATCAACAAGGATAAACATTTCACCCTTTTTTGCAGACTTTATAATTTTATCTATTGGAGTGTAATTACTTTTTACCATAATGTTTTTTTATATATTTTGATAAGATATCAATTTCAACATTGACAATTTGTCCCTTTTTAAGATCTGATAAATTTGTAAGTTTTAAACTGTGAGGAATTAACCATACTTGAAATCCTTTTTTAGTAACTTTAGATATTGTCAAAGATACACCATTTAAAAGTATAGATGCTTTAGGTATTAAATATGATAAATTTTTTTTATCAATTGTAAAATCATATATTCTAGATTTACCTTTTTTAATAATTCTATTTACCTTTGATGTGCAGTCAACATGTCCCTGGCATAAATGACCAGAAATTTTCTGACCATATTTTAAGGGTAATTCAAGATTTATCTTATCACCTAATGAAATATTTTTAAATTTAGATCTATTCATTGTCTCTTTTAATAAATAAAATTCCATTAATTTGTTTTTTAGAGATACCATTGTTAAACAAACACCATCGCAACATATTGAAACACCTAAGTCTTTTTTATTAACTTTAAGATTACTTTTGATGAAAATATTTACACCTCTAGTGCTTTTTTTTATCTTATTTACAATCCCTTTATTAAAAATAATACCATTAAACATAATTAACTATAGTTAATAACTTTATCCTTATTAAGGTAAACATCTAAATTCATTTTATTTTTAAATTTTTTATTTAGTTGATTAACTATTTCCTTAATCTTCAATTGTCCATTTGTATTTAGGTTTTTACCACTTTTAAACAAAAAAAACTGATTAATATGTTTTTTTTGTATTAAAGATTTAGTCAATTCTTTGCCACCTTCTATTAGAAGATAATTTATATTCAATTTAAATAATTTCTTTTTAATTTCCTTAAAATCTAGATTATTTTGCTTATCTAAATTAACTTTATAATATTTTATCTTATTTTTTTTAAGTACAGACAATTTTTTTTTACTCGAATAGTTATAAAAAAAAATGCATCTTATTTTTTTGTTTTTAAATATATTAAGATTTTTTTTATAATTTAGGTTTTTATCTAAAATAATTTTTATAGGTGAAAAATTTTGCAAGCCATTAATCCTACAATCCAAAAAAGGATTATCTTTATTTAAAGTTTTAGATGAGATTAGTATTGCATTATTCCTATATCTTAATAAGTGCGAGGTTTTTCGAGATAATTCATTAGTTATATTTTTATTTTTTTTTGAGTAAATATAATAATCATTGGAGCAAGCTAATTTGGCAGTTATGTAAGGTAATTTGTTTTTTCTAATATAAAAGTAACTTTTATAAAAGTCTGTAATTTCTTTCATCTTGACTTGTTTTGTAGAAATATTAAATTTTTTCAAAACTATTTTTAGCTTTTTTGCAGTTCTTTTATCAATATCATTAGATCCATATACAATTTTTGATATTTTATTTTTAATTATTAAATCAGTACAAGGTGGAGTTTTTCCATGATGTGTACATGGTTCAAGAGTTACATAAATAGTCGAGTCTTTTAAATCATTTCTATTTGCTAATCGAATAGCATTCGCTTCTGCATGAGGTCTTCCATTAATTGAGGTTTTTGAGAGTGATATAATTTTATTATTCTTAACTATAACACAACCAACAGAAGGATTTTCTCTGGTCAAACACTCATTTTGTTTGGCCAGATTTAAAGCTAATTTTAGGTAAAATTTATCGTTTCTTGAAGACATCTATCTTGTCTACAAATTGAACGAAATCTTTTTCTTCTCTAAAATTTCTATACACGGATGCAAATCTAACATAAGCAACAGGATCTAAATTTTTAAGACCATCCATTACCATAGTTCCTATTGTGCTAGATGAAATTTCACTTTGTCCAATTTCTTCCAATGAATTGGATATTTTGGTTATAAATTTTTCTACTGTATCTGTATCTATTGGCCTTTTCTTTAATGCTATGTAAATTGATTTAGACAGCTTTTCTCTATCAAAAGGAGACTTTCTTCCATTTTTTTTAACAATAACAAGTTCTCTTATTTGAATTCTTTCAAATGTTGTAAATCTCTCACCACATGTAGTACAAAGTCTTCTTCGTCTAATTGCTGTGCCATCTTCTGTTGGTCTAGAATCCACAACTGAAGTTTCCCCTTTTTTACACGGACAAATCATTTTTAACTTATTTTAAATTTTTATATATCGGAAACTTAGAGCAAAGATCGATAACTTCTTTTCTTACTTCATTCTCAACTTTACTATTATCCTCTTGGTTAGTTGATAATCCTTTAATTACTTTAGTAATCAAATTACCTACTAATTTAAATTCCTCTAATCCAAATCCTCTTGTTGTTGCTGCTTGGGTTCCTAATCTAATTCCAGATGTAATCATTGGGCTTTCTGTATCAAAAGGTATTCCATTTTTATTACAAGTAATGTTAGCTCTACATAAACTATCTGCTGCCATATTCCCTTTTACATTAAATGGACGTAAATCAACTAACATTAAGTGTGTATCCGTACCTCCAGAATAAATTTTAAATCCATTATTTTTTAATGTTTCAGCTAACATCTTAGCGTTTGCAAGAACGTTAGATATATAATTTCTAAAATCTGGTTTTAGCGCTTCCAAAAAACCAACTGCCTTAGCAGCTATCACATGCATTAGTGGCCCGCCTTGGTATCCTGGAAAAACTGCAGAATTAAATTTTTTAGATAAATCTTCTCTGTTTGTTAAAATTATTCCACCTCGTGCACTTCTAAAAACTTTATGAGTTGTTGAAGTTACCACATCTGCATGGTCAACTGGATTTGGATAACCTTTACCAGCTACTAGACCAGAGAAATGTGCCATATCTACCATCAAGTAGGCTCCAACTTTTTCAGCAATTTCTTTAAATCTTTTAAAATCTATAACTCTAGAATAAGCGCTTCCTCCTGCAATTATTAACTTGGGCTTATATTCGATAGCTTTATTTTCAATATCTTTGTAATCTAATAATTCAGTTTCCTTATCTACTTCATAACTAATTGCGTTAAACCATTTACCAGAAACAGATGCTTTTGAACCATGAGTTAAGTGACCACCAGAATTTAAACTCATGCCTAAAATAGTATCACCTGGTTTTAATAATGCTAAAAAAACAGCTCCATTTGCCTGTGCACCAGAGTGCGGTTGAACATTTGCAAATTTACAATTAAATAATTTTTTAACTCTTTCTATTGCTAAACTTTCTGCTGTATCCACATGATCACAACCATTGTAGTATCTTTTGCCTGGATAGCCTTCTGCATATTTATTAGTAAGAACTGAGCCTTGGGCTTGTAGCAGAGCGTTCGAAACTATATTTTCAGAGGCTATAAGTTCAATATGTTGTTGTTGTCTTAATAATTCATCATTAATAGCTTTATAGATCTCTGGATCAGATGAAGATAAATTATTTTCAAAAAAGCTTTGAAAGTCAGGATTTATATATTTTTTTTCACTAGACATATATTTAAAATTTTTTAATTCTCCTTAAGTGTCTACCACCTTCAAATTTAGTTTTCAAAAAAATATTAACTAATTTTAGAGCTAAGTTTTTTCTAATTAGCCTAGATCCTATTGTAATAATATTTGCGTTATTATGCAATCTAGATAATTTAGTATTTTTCATATTATAACACACCGCAGCTCTTATATTTTTTACTTTATTTGCAGCCATTGCCATACCTGTCCCAGACCCACAAACAAGAATTCCAAAATTTGTTTTATTTTTGGACACTTTATTAGCTAATTTTTTCGCATAAATTGGGTAGTCTACAGATTTATCGCTAAAAGGGCCTAAATTATCAATCTTATAATTTTTTTTTTTTAAATCTTCAAAAATATAATTTTTTAAATCAAAGCCTGCATGATCTGATGAAATAAAAATTTTCAATTTAATTAAATTTGTAATTTAAAACACAAGCTACTAAATGAATCCTGTCTTCTTCACCACCATTAAAAGCATTATGATATTTTCTATTATTGGTAATCCAGACCGAACCATCTGCTGGCAAATGTTTGGCGATATTATCTATAACCATAATTGAGCCTGGATTTGTTATTATAGGAATATGCAATCTAGGTTCAGGATCTCTATGCCAACTTAATGTAGACCTAGGTTTTTTTAGTAAAATCCTCACTCGACCGATTTTATAATTTTTTTGTAAAGTATCTACTACCTCCTTAAAGTATGTATCTTTATAATCACTAACAAATTCTGAATAAGCTGCCTCATCAATCATTTGGTCTCTAATAACTTCTTTTCCAGTTTGATCTGGCTTAGTCCAAAAAACACCCCTTGCTTTATTACCTTTAATAGAGTCTGGATCTCCAGGTATTTGTGTCAATGAAATAGCACCAAAATTAGATACACCTTCAACACCTTGAAAATCTCTGATTTTTAATATTTGTTGATATGCTTCTTTAAGTTTTTTAATATCAAATTTTATGTTTTGTTTTTGGAAATCATTAAATGATAGTGACATAGTATCCTTTTATTAATAACTTATAGACTATATTTATATATATTACTATTGTCGCATATAATAAACAATGATTATCACTGGAAAATACCCAAAATTAAGATTGAGAAGATCTAGAAAAGAGGATTGGTCTAGAAGACTTATCAGAGAAAATACTCTCTCGGGAAGTGATTTCGTATTACCCATTTTTCTTACGGAAGGTAAAAATAAAAAAAATGAAATAAAATCTATGAAAGGTGTTTACAGGTACAGTGTTGATAATTTATCTAGTATCATTGACCGTGCACTTAAAAATAAAATTCCTATGATAGCACTTTTTCCCAATACTAATAAAAAACTTAAAGACGCTTATGGAACAGAAGCTTTAAATGAAAATAATTTAGTATCAAGAGCAATAGTAACAATAAAAAAAAAGTATAAAAATAAAATAGGTATTATGTGTGACGTTGCACTAGATCCTTATACATCACATGGTCATGATGGATTGATTAATAAAAATGAAATTTTAAACGACAAAACAATAAAAATTTTAATTAAACAATCTTTATTACAGGCACAAATGGGATGTGACGTAATCGCGCCTTCAGATATGATGGATGGAAGAATTGGTGAAATTAGAAATGAATTAGATAAAAATGGATATGAAAAAATACAAATACTTTCATATGCTATAAAATATTCCTCTTCTTTTTATGGACCTTTTAGAAATGCCATTGGTTCAAAAAATTTATTAAAAGGAGATAAAAAAACATATCAGATGGATTATAGTAATGTACATGAGGCAATAAGAGAGGTAGCTCTAGATATAAAAGAAGGTGCTGACATGGTTATGGTAAAACCAGGATTACCATATATTGATATAATAAAAGAAGTTAAAAATAATTTTAAAATACCAGTATTAGCTTACCAAGTATCTGGAGAATATAGCTTAATATCAAATGCTATTAAGAATAAAATTCTAACAAAAGACTCAATTTATGAAACATTGCTTTCATTTAAAAGAGCTGGAGCTAATGCAATAATAAGCTATTATGCTGATTATTTAGACAAAATTTTAAAATAGTTACTTAAAGTAGTTAATAAAATTTTGTCTAGATAGAGGAAAGTTAATATTGTTTGGTATAAAAATATTTTTTTTCATGTATTCGCTTAATAAAGTTAAAGAGTTAAAAATGTCTCTGTCAGATATATCTACATTATTGTCGTCTATTAAAAAATTAGGTACAATTAATTTTTTTGAGGATGTTTCAATATAATATCTCTTATCATTTTTAAACATTTCGTATTTACAAAATTCTGCAATGTCTAAATCAAATCCAATATATTTTAATAATTTAAGTTCCCAATAAATATAATTTGTTTTCCAATTTTTATTGTTTAAAAGAAAAAAAAAATTATCTATTAAATTATAGATTTTTAAATTTTTTTCTCCATCTACTGTCAAAATTTTAATCAATTCTAAAGTAGATACAATACAATTAAGCTTTATTTTATCAGAGAAAAATTCAGACGTACGAGGTTTTATAATTTCCACTTTAAAGTAACCAAGGGCATTTTCACTTTTCGAATGATACTCTAAATATAATTCATTACCTTTTTGCAAATAATTTTTAATCTTTTTAGATGTAGCGCCATAAATTATACCTGAACACTTTCCATGTTTTTGTGTGTAAAAATTTACAATAATTGAATTTTCTTGGAAAGGAATTTTAGATAATAAGTATCCACTATCTGTCCAAATCATTTTATTTTTAAAATTCCTAAAAGTTTTTTTGCAGCCAACTGTTCGGCTTGTTTTTTTGAATTAGCTGTAGCAACTATACTTTTTGAGTTTTTAATCTTTACAGAAACTTTAATCAATGGTTTATGTCTCGGTCCTTTGTTATCTATCAAATGATAAGATGGTAAAGTTTTATGAAATTTAAGAGAATATTCTTGTAATTTTGTTTTAGAATCTCTTTCAGATATAAGGCTATTGTTTAGATATTTTCGCCAATATTTTATTATAAATTTTTCCACAACGTCCAGTCCTTGATCTAAATAAATACATCCGATTATTGCTTCTAAACAATCTGACAAAACCTTTTTTTCTACACTTGTATTATTTTTAGAATTTTTTAATAAAATATAATCTTGAAGTCTTATATCATTTGCAATTTTTGCACATTGATTCTTATTAACAAGTGAAGCTAGTTTCTTATCTAAATCACCTTCTTTATCAGCTGGAAAAAAATTTAGTAAATTTTGAGAGATTATTAGACCCAATACTCTATCCCCTAAAAATTCTAATTTTTCATTATTATCTAACGGGTCGTAACTTTTGTGAGTAAATCCTTTTATTAATAAACTTTGATTTTTAAAATTAATTCCTATTTTTTTTTGAAAATTGATCAAATTATTTTTCATTAATTAATTTTTTTAAAAAATCGGTCCACTCTTAAAATATTCTTCCAATTCATGATATTAAAGATACTCCCTTCTTTAATATTAGTTGAAAAAAAAATGAATTGCGCCTTACCTACTAAATTATTTTTATGAACAAATCCTACGCTAGATAAAAATCTACTATCTTTTGAACAATCTCTGTTATCACCAAGAAAAAAATAATGATCTTTTGGAACTATGAACTCATCAGAATTTTGATAACTTCCATAGTTAAAATATGTAATCAAATATTCCTTTTTATTTAATAACATTTCCTTAAAAACAGTGGTATCTACATTTGTTTCTCCGCAATAAATTTTAGACTTATAGTTAATTTTAGACTTTAAAATTTCAACATTATTTAAATATAAGTTACCATCAATAAATTGAATTTTATCTCCTGGAAGACCAATTAATCTTTTTATATAATCTGTTCTATTATCTGTCGGTGTTTTAAATACAATTACATCACCACGTATTGGTTCTGAAAAAAAAATTCTATTTTTAATGGGCCCTAAACTAAAAGGAAAAGAATGTTTACTATAACCATAAGATAATTTTGTAACAAACAATCTATCGCCCACTAATAATGAAGGTTCCATAGATGATGATGGGATATAAAAAGGTTGTAAAAGCAGAGACCTTATTAAAATAGCTATAACTAGTGCATAAAATAAAGTTTTTAAATTTTCAATAATAATTTTTTTCATTTTAATTTTTGTAAAATTACATAAGAGATAGAATGTTTTTTTTCATCTGATAATGACAAATGAGCTTTAAATTTATTTAACTTATATTTTTTTTTAAGTAAGTTCCTTACCTTTTGATTAAATGAAAAATATGGTTTTCCTTTTTTATCATTTAAAATTGATATATCTGAAAAACATAAATTATCTCTAAAACCACTCCCTAATGATTTAACAAAGGCTTCTTTTGCAGAAAATCTCTTTGACAAAAATAGGACTTTATTCCTTTTTTTTCTTAAAACACGATACTCTTTTGAACTGCAAATCCGATTTATAAATGTTTTATTATTTAATAATTTTTTAAATCGTTTATTTTCGATAATATCAACACCTATACCAAATATTTTCATTTATTTAATTATCTTCATAAAATTTTGTATTACCTTAGATATACCAATTTTTGTACTTTCACCTATTATGAAATGTCCAATGTTGTATTCACTGATATGAGGGATTTTACACAAAATTCGTGTAGTTTTATAATCTAAACCATGTCCAGCGTGTATTTCAATATTATTTATTAATCCAAATTTAGAACACTTCTTTATTTTAATAAGTTCTTTTTTAAAATCTTTATTATTCTTAACAAGCCTAGATATTTTTCCAGTATGTAATTCAACACACTTTGCACCAATTTTTTTAGAAAGTATAATATTACTTATTGACGGATCTATGAACAAACTGGTTCGGATTTTTTTTTTATTTAGCTTCGTTACAATCATTTTAATTATCTTATAATTTTTCTTTAAGTTTAAACCGCCCTCAGTAGTAATTTCATTTCTTTTTTCTGGAACCAAACAAACAAATTTTGGTCTGTTTTTAATTGCAATATTCATCATTTTTAAATTTGCAGCCATTTCCATATTGATATTAAATTTTTTTTTACATAAATCAGATAGATCTTGATCATTGATATGTCTTCTATCTTCTCTCAAATGAACCGTGATAGAATCTGCTTTAGACTTTTTAACGATATTTGCAATTTCAATAATATTAGGATGATTTTCACCTCGTGCATTTCTTAGAGTAGCGATATGATCAATGTTGATACCAAGTTTTTTCATCGTAAAAATCTACTACCTGGTTTTGTAATAGGTATTTTTTTTAGCTGGTCAGGCAAATCTTTTTTATTGTAAGTGGGAATTTTTAATTCTACCTGAGATATTATTTTATCTTTAATGTTTTCATTATTAGATCTGTCTATTAAACAAGCAAAACCAATTAATTTAGCTTTGAATTTTTTTATAAGTTTCACACATTCTAAACTTGATTTTCCAGTTGTAATAACATCCTCAACAATTAATACTCTTGAATTTTTCTTTATTGAAAAGCCTCTCCTTAAAGTAAATTTTTTATTAACTCTTTCACAAAAAATTGTTTCTATGGAAAGAATTCTACCTATTTCATAACCTACGATAATACCACCCATTGCAGGAGAAAGAATTAAATCTATTTTTTTAAATTTTTTTTTTACCTTTATAGCAAGTGAATTTATGAATTTTTTTGAAAATTTTGGTTGGCTTAACAATTTTGCACACTGAACATAATGAGCTGAATGTAGACCTGAAGATAGAACAAAATGTCCTTTTAATAAAGCATTAGTTTTTTTTAAGACCTTTAAAGAATTTTTTAAAGAAAGCATATTTTTTATTAGTATGTCTAATTATTTTAAACTTATACTGTCTCTGTTTTAGCTCACTTAAAAGTTTTGTAAAGTTTTTGAGATCAAAAATAATAAGATTAAATTTAAAATTTATCGAAGTTTTCGTTTTTTCCGTCATTTCAACACTTGAAATGTTAATTTCATTTTCACCTACTAGTGTTGTTACATCTCCAAGAATACCTGGTTTATCTGGCAGAGAAATCCATAATGAAGTATTATATTTTTTGTCAATTTTTTTTGTGTTTTCTCTATACTGCCAATATTTTCTAATTGCAGATCTAGCCTTCCCTGTTTTTGTTGATGATAGCCAATGTAATGAAGGTGAAACTTTTTTTGAAGTTATAATTTTAATTAAATCACCATTTCTTAATTCACTTTGTAGTGGACTTTCTTTTCCATTGATTTCACAACCTATTGCAGTATCTCCAACTTGTGTATGTACCGCATAAGCAAAATCAATTGGTGTAGCGTTTTTAGGTAATTTAATAACAGAACCTTTTGGGGTAAAACAAAAAACATTTTCTTGAAACATTTGAAGCTTAGTGTACTCAAAATAGTGTTCAGGATTTTCATTTCTCTCAATAATATCAACTAAATCTTTAAGCCAGTCATACTCTTTCCATGTTAATGAATTGAATTTTTCATTTGATTTATATTTCCAATGCGAAGCTATCCCTCTTTGAGCAAATTCATGCATTTGCATTGTCCTTAATTGTATTTCAATTGGTCTTTTGTTTGGACCTATTATTGCTGTATGTAAAGATTGGTATTTGTTTATTTTGGGTGATGAAATGTAATCTTTAAATCTTCCAGGTATACAATTCCATTTTGAATGAAAAACACCAAGTGCCTTATAACAGTCACTTACATCTTCAACAATAACTCTGAAACCAATTATATCTGTAATTTGTTCTAAAGAGGTTCTTTTTTTTTGTATTTTTCTCCAGATAGAAAAAGGTGTCTTTTCTCTTCCTATAATTTTTACTTTTATATCAGAATTACTCAATGTTTTTGTAAATTCTTCTGAAAGGGAATTGAAGTTCATTAAGTTATTATATTTAATTTCATCCAATCTATTCTTTATTAAAGTTCTTGCTCCGTTATTTAATATTTCAAAAGAAAGATCTTCCAGTTCATCTCTTATTCTGTTCATTCCCATTCTATCCGCAAGAGGAGAGTAAATTTCCATAGTTTCTTGAGCTTTACGTATTTTCTTACTTTCATCTTTTAAATATTTAATAGTCCTCATGTTATGTAATCTGTCTGCAAGTTTGACCAATAGAACTCTAATATCTTTAGAAGTAGCAATTATTAACTTTCTAAAATTTTCTGCTTTAGAAAATTTTTTTTTATCTTCATCAGCTATAGCCTGATTTTCAAAAACTGATATTTTTGTAACACCTTCGACTAAGTCAGCAACCTCTTGACCAAATTCTTCTTTAATAGTTTGATAAGTTGCGTGAGTATCTTCAATGGTATCATGAAGAAGTCCTGTTGTTATTGTTGCACTGTCTAATTTTAAATCAGATAAAATGTCTGCAACAGCAACAGGATGATTTATATACGGCACACCTTCATCTCTTTTTTGTTTTTTATGAGCATTAAGAGCAAAATTGTAAGCCTTGGTTAGCGCTTGAGGATTTAAAAATCTGTTATATTCTTTTACTTTATTAATTAATTCTTCAGATTTAAGCATAGTTATTTATATCACTTATTTTAATAAATTTTAATACCCCTAAGGGATTTAAAATTAAGATTTTTTAATAAATTATCTATAGATATGTTATTTTTAGGATGTTTCCATGTTTTTTCAATTTCATAAAGTGGTACTAAAACAAAATTACGCTTCAATAATCTTGGGTGAGGAATTTTTATATAATTTTTATCAAGTTTAATTCCTTTAAAATCAATAATGTCAATATCACATGTTCTAGGAAAATTTTTTAATGTTTTTTTTCTTCCAAGTTTTTTTTCTATTATTTTTATTATTTTAAGCAACGATATGACATTTAGTTTTGTATAGCATCTTAAAATAATGTTTAAGTATTTTGGATATTTTACATTTGGCCATGAGTTGGTTTCATAAAAATTAGAAATTTTGTCTATTAAACAGAAAGTATGTAATAAATAGCAAGCTTTATTAATATTATTTTTTCTATTACCAAGATTTGAGCCAATTCCTAAATAAACTGGTTCAGGATGATTTTCTAAAATATCTTGCTTTATCTCTATTCCAATCTCTTCTTTTAATCGTTTGTCTTTTATCATATTGTTTTTTACCTTTTGCTACAGCTATCTCAATTTTAGCTTTTCCTTTTTTAAAATACATTTTAGTAGGTATTAAGGTGAAGCCTTCCCTTTGCATTTTGCCAATTAGCTTATTTATCTCTTTTTTGTTAAGTAAAAGCTTTCTTTCCTCAACAGTGTTATGGTTTAACATGCTCGCCTCTTTATAAGATGATATGTGAGAGTTAATCAAATAAAGTTCTCCATTTTTTTCTATTGCATATGAGTCGGCAATGCTAACTTCCCCATTTCTAACAGATTTTATTTCTGATCCTTTTAACATTATGCCTGCTTCATAAATATCTTCAAAAAAATAATTGAAAGATGCTTTTCTGTTGAGACATATTATCTTTAAACCAGACCTGGTTTTATTTTTCATCAATTTATTAATTTTGCAATGTATAAAGCTTTATCAATTTCTTGTTTAGTTTCCTTTTTAATATTTACCAAAGGAAGTCTTATATCATCATTACAAAGTCCTAGAACTTTTGCGGCATATTTTACTGGCGCTGGATTGCTTTCAATAAATAGTGCTTTATGTAATGGTTGTAAATTTTTATCTAACAACTCTGCTTTGGAAATATCTTTGTCACTGCTTGATTTTGATAATTTCTGCATTTCTGAACATTGTTTGGGAGCTATATTTGCTGTAACAGATATAATTCCTACACCTCCCCTTTTATTAAATTCTAAAGCCAAACCATCTTCACCCGTTAATTGAATAAAATCTGGACCTAATTTTTTTATAGTTTGATCTAACCTATTAAGATCACCAGTAGCATCTTTAACACCAGCAATATTTTTTAGTTCAAATAATCTAGCCATAGTGTCTACTGTCATATCAATCACACATCTGCTAGGTATATTGTAGATGATAATTGGCAGGCTGGTATTATCATTTATTGCTTTGTAATGTTGATATAAACCCTCCTGTGTAGGCTTGTTATAATAAGGTGTAACAACCAATACTCCATCTGCGCCTGCTTTTTCAGCATGCTTTGTTAGTGAAACAGCTTCTTCTGTAGAATTAGAACCTGTTCCAGCTATGACTGGAATTTTTCCAGCTGATTCCTTTATACAAATTTCAATCACTTTTTGATGTTCGTCATGACTTAAAGTTGGCGACTCTCCTGTAGTGCCAGCGGGAACTAATCCGTTAGTGCCATTTTCAATATGAAAATTAATTAATTTTATATAGTTTTCTTCATCTAATATATTATCCTTAAAAGGAGTAATTAAAGCGACATTTGATCCTTTAAACATATGACTTTATAACATAAATTATTGATTCATTTACTAAAATTATGGTTAAAAACAAAAAAAACATCATTCTAATTATAGCATTTTATTTAATAAATTTTCTGTTTAATGCACATAGTGAGAATTTAATTATACCGAAGAAAAAACCACAAATTAGTAATGAAACAAAAGTTTTAAGCGAACTTAAAAGTGAAATATTACCTCTAAAAAAACCTCTGCAATCAAAAAATGAGGTCATCCAGAGTCAAAAAAGTGAGAAAAAAAAACAATTCACAGATATATTAATCCCAAAAAGTAAACCTTTAATAGTCACTAAAAAAATAGAAAACAAAAGTAAAACTTATAAATCAAAATTTTATAATAAAAAAGATCTAGAGATAGCAAGAAAATCAATACAGCTTATAGAAAAGAAAAAATGGAAAACCGCAATAACAGCTTCAAAGAAAGCAAAAGACAAATCTATTTATAATTTTATAGTTTGGAGATATTTATTAGAAAGAACTAATAATGCTGATTTTAGTCTTTACAATGAATTTTTGGAAAGAAATAAAAGTTATCCTAGGATAGGACGAATAAAATATTTATCAGAAAAAAAATTGTCAACCAAAAATATTAGTCCAAAAAAAATTATTAAAATGTTTGAAGATAGTGAGCCCTTGAGTGGATTTGGTGAAATGATTTTAGGTGAAAGTCTTATCAAGACAGGTAATGAGAAAGAAGGTGTCGATTTAATTAAGAAAGGCTGGATTAGAGCCGATCTAAATAAAAGCGAACTAAGAATTTATAAAAAAAAATATAATAAATATTTAGTTTCAGAAGATCATATTAAAAGAGCTGAATATTTAGCCTGGGAAAATAAATATTGGGATTTAAAGAGAATGTTGCGATATTTACCAAAAGACTACCAAGCGCTTTATAATGCTAGACAACTTTTAATGAGTAGGTCTTATGGTGTTGATGCGGCTATCTCAAAGGTTCCTGAAAAGTTTAAAAATGATGCTGGCTTAAATTATGATAGACTAAAGTGGAGAAGAAAAAGAGGTAGAGTTGATAGTTCATTAGAAATTTTATTGAAAATAAAAAATAATAAGTATTATTTAGTTAGACCAGAAAAATGGTGGTTGGAAAGATCAATTATCGCAAGATCTTTAATATATAAACAAAAATATCAAACATCTTATAAAATAGTTAATAACCATGCCCTCGATAAAGGTACACCAGAGTTTGCAGAAGCAGAGTGGTTAAGTGGATGGATTTGTATAAGTTTCTTGAATGATCCAATAAGAGCTAGAGAACACTTTAAAGCTTTTTATGAAAATGTCGGTTATCCAATAAGTTTATCTAGAGGTGCCTATTGGATTGCTAGAAGTTATGAATCTTTAAATGATACAGTTACAGCAAATAAATATTATAAAATTGCTTCGAGTTACCCAACAACCTATTATGGTCAGTTAGCTCACTTGAAAATTTCAAAAAATGAAAAATTTAATTTGGAAAAAACAATGGATGTAGATGAAAATTACAAAAAAATATTTATTAAAAAAGATTTGTATAAACTTGTACATTTATTGCATGAATTAAACAAAGATAAATATACAAAACATATTTTAAGGTATTTGGCTTTGGATAATATAGAAAAAGGAAGTGAAATTTTGTCAGCTCAATTGGCAACAGATATAGGGAGGTATGATTTTGCTATACAAATTTCTAAGATAGCTTCTTATGAAAAAAGATTCCATAATAAATATAATTATCCTATAGTAAGCACTCCAAAATATGTCGGAGGTAGAAAAATACCTGATCAAGCATTAATTTTAGCAGTCATTAGACAAGAAAGTGAGTTTGATTTTAAAGCAAATAGTCATGCTGGAGCTAAAGGTATGATGCAATTAATGACATACACAGCTAAGGTAGTAGCTAAACAGGCTAAACTACCATATTCAAAAACAAGATTAACACAAGATCCTGAATATAATATAAATTTAGGTTCTCATTATTTAGCAGGCTTAATATTGGAATATGATGGATCATATCCATTTGCAATTGCAGCCTATAATGCAGGTCCTAAGAGAGTGAGATATTGGAAAAAATTAAATAAAAATCCACAAAAAAAACAAATTGATTATGTAGATTGGATTGAGCTTATAAAATTTAAAGAAACAAGAAATTATGTTCAAAGAGTTTTAGAAAATTACAATGTATATAGATATATTCTTAATCAAGAACCGTTGGAAATAAAAGATTTTTTTGAAAATGACCCTTTGTACTAAATTATGGCGGAAGAGGAGGGATTCGAACCCTCGGTACAAGTTTCCTCGCACGGTCATTTAGCAAACGACTGGTTTAAACCTCTCACCCACTCTTCCTTATTTAACTGTGTAACTTGAAATCATTGAATATTCAATATTTATGAAGTAATTTTGTTCAAAATGAAAAATAAATATTCAATATTTTCACTAATTAAAAATGCTCTTAGTGGACACGAAAATTGGCAAAGAGCTTGGAGAGATCCAGAACCAAAAAAAGAGTACGACGCAATAATAATTGGTGGTGGAGGTCATGGACTTGCAACTGCTTATTATTTAGCCAAGAAACATAAAATGACTAATATTGCGGTTGTCGAGAAAGGATGGATCGGTGGAGGAAATACCGGTAGAAACACAACAATAATTAGATCGAACTATTTATGGGATGCCAGTGCTGGACTTTACGATCATGCGCTTAAAATTTGGGAAGGATTATCTCAGGAATTAAATTACAATGTTATGTTTAGTCAAAGAGGTGTTGTGAACCTTGCACACAATCTTCAAGATGTAAGAGATTTAAAAAGAAGAACTCATGCAAATAGATTAAATGGAATTGATGCTGTCTGGTTAAATACAGAGGAAGTTAAAAAATTTTGTCCAATTATTAATACATCCCCAAGTATTAGATACCCTGTACTTGGAGGAACATTACAAAGAAGAGCTGGTACAGCAAGACATGATGCTGTTGCATGGGGTTATGCTCGTGGCGCAGATAAAATGGGAGTTGATATTATACAAAATTGTGAAGTTAAAGGTATTAAAAGAAATAATGATACAGTTGAGGGTATAGAAACAACAAAAGGTTTTATAAAAACAAAAAAAATTGGTGTTGTTGCTGCAGGACATTCTAGTGTTATAGCAAATATGGCGGGTATAAGATTGCCGTTAGAAAGTAAACCTCTCCAAGCATTAGTATCTGAGCCGGTTAAACCAATAATTGATACAGTTGTAATGTCAAACGCTGTACATGCTTATGTAAGTCAATCTGACAAAGGTGAACTTGTAATTGGAGCAGGTACAGACTCTTATGTTTCTTATACTCAAAAAGGCAGTCATAATATTGTCGAAGAAACTTTAAGAGCAATATTAGAATTATATCCAATATTTAGTAGAATGAAAATGCTGAGACAATGGGGAGGTATTGTAGATATTTGTCCAGACGCAAGTCCAATAATTAGCAAAACTCAAGTTAAAGGTTTGTATTTTAATTGTGGTTGGGGTACTGGCGGTTTTAAAGCTACACCTGGTTCTGGAGATTTATTCGCGCACACTATAGCTAATGACGAACCGCATAAATTAAATGCAGCATTTAACTTAAATAGATTTGTTAGCGGTGATCTAGTAGATGAACATGGTGCTGCAGCAGTAGCACACTAATGTTTATAATTAATTGTCCATATTGTGGTGAAAGAGATCAAACAGAATTTTCTTGTGGTGGTGAAGCTCACATTGAAAGACCAAAACAACCTACAGAATTAAGCGACGATCAATGGGCTGAATATCTTTTTATGAGAAAAAACATAAAAGGTATTCAATTTGAAAGATGGAACCACATTCATGGATGCAGAAAATGGTTCAATGTGGTTAGAGATACTTCAAATGATAAGATACATGCAGTTTATAAAATGGGAGAAAGACCACCCATAAAATAATTATGAGTAACAATTTAAGAATTAATAAAAACAATTTTATAGATCAAACTGTTAGAATTTCCTTCAAGTTTAATGGTAAAAAGCTTTTTGGTTACAAAGGTGATACATTAGCCTCTGCATTATTGGCAAATAATATTCATTTAGTGGGAAGAAGTTTTAAATATCATAGACCCAGAGGAATAATGACCTGTGGTTCAGAAGAGCCTAATGCAATTATTCAAGTTGGGAAAGATCCTGCATTAACCGATCCAAACGTAAGAGCTACTGAGATTGAACTATATGAAGGTTTAGAAGCCTTTAGCCAAAACTGTTGGCCAAGTGTAAATTTTGATATTGGAGGTATAAATAATTTTCTATCCCCTCTTCTACCTGCAGGATTTTATTATAAAACCTTTATGTGGCCGGCAAGTTTTTGGGAGAAATATGAATTTTTTATTAGACATTCAGCTGGATTAGGCAAATCTCCAACTAAACCAGATCAAGATTTGTATGATCATCAATATGTACATTGTGATGTTTTAGTAATTGGCGGTGGTATCTCTGGCATATTATCAGCTAAATTATCAGCAGAAAAAGGTCTTAATACAATACTGATAGATGACAAAAGTTATCTTGGAGGATCAACAATATATCAAGATGATGATATTTTTAAAATAAATAATGAAACCTCAAATGTATGGTTAAAAAATCAAATAGAGAAACTTAAAAGAATACCAAACTTAACAATTAAAAACAGAACAAGTGTTGCTGCTTTTCATGGTTATAATTATCTTTTAGCAAGAGAAAATTTAACTGATCATTTAAGTGCTCATGAAAGAAAAGGGAAAATTAGACAAAGATTGCTAAAAATAAGAGCTAAAAAGGTTGTGATAGCAACTGGTGCTATTGAACGACCTTTAATTTTTAGTAACAATGATAGACCAGGGATAATTTTATCATCATCTATAAAAAAATATATTGATTACTATGGCGTAAAAACTGGAGAAAATATTTCATTATTTACTAATAATGATAGTGCTTATGAAACAGCAATTTCATTAAATAAAAGTGGAGTTAAAGTAAAAGTAATTATAGATATTAGAGAAAATCCTAGCTCAATACTTTCAGAAAAAATAGAAAAAACAGGAATAAAAATATTAAGAGGATATACAATAACTAATACTGATGGGTACAAAAGAATTAAATCTATCGATGTTATGAAGTTATCAAAAGATGGTGGTAGCGTTATTGGTAAAAAAGTTACCTATAAATGTGATTGTTTAGGAATTTCTGGTGGATGGACGCCAATGGTTCATTTGTTTACTCAATCAGGTGGAAAATTAAAATTCAGGAATAATGATAATGTTTTTATTCCTGACGAAAATAAAACACCGTCAGAACAAATTAGCGTGGGGTCATCAAATGGAGACTTTGAATTAGATGATGTTATAAATAATACTGTCAAAAATATTAAAATTTTTCTTGGCTTAGATAAAAATAAATATGAAAATTTAGATATTAAATGTTCAAAAGAAAAACAAAAAAGAAACATATGGTTGTTACCTTCAAATGAGGCTATATCTAAAACAAAACCATTCTTAGATTTCCAAAATGACTCGACTGCTAAAGATGTAAAGCTAGCTCTGAGAGAAGGCTTTAAATCAATAGAACATGTAAAAAGATATACTACAACAGGAATGGGAACTGATCAGGGTAAACTATCAAATATGCATGCACTGGGTATAATTGCTGATACAACTGGTACAAATATGGGAGAGCTAGGCACAACTACCTTTAGGCCTCCTTATACACCGTTAACATTTGGAGCAATAGTAGGAAGAAACGTTGGTGAGTTTTTTGATCATACAAGAAGAACCGCTATTCATGATTGGCATGTGGAAAATAAAGCAGAATTTGAAAATGTTGGACAGTGGAAAAGACCTTGGTATTTTCCTAAGAATGGAGAAACTATGTACGAAGCTGTTCAAAGAGAGAGTAAAGCTGCAAGAGTAAGTGCTGGAATACTTGATGCCTCTACTTTAGGAAAAATTGATATACAAGGTGAGGATGCGTCCGAATTTTTAAATAGAGTTTATACTAATGCATGGTCAAAACTAGCAATTGGTAAATGTAGATATGGCTTGATGCTAAATGAAGATGGCATGGTTTATGATGATGGTGTTACTACAAGACTTGGAGAAAATCATTATATAATGACGACTACGACTGGTGGTGCAGCCAATGTTTTATCAAAACTTGAAGATTATTTACAGACAGAATGGCCAGAATTAAATGTATATTTAACTACTGTTACAGATCAATATTCAACAATGAGCATTTGTGGACCAAATTCTAAAAAAATTATTAAAAAAATAATACCAAGTTTAGATCTTTCAGATGAAAGTTTCCCACATATGTCCTTTAAAAATTCAAAAATAGATAATGTTAATTGTCGTATTATGAGAATTAGTTTTACTGGAGAGCATAGTTACGAAATTAATGTTCAGTCTAATTACGCCAAAGATGTTTGGGAGAGATGTATAGAAGCAGGTAAAGAATTTAATATTACACCATATGGAACTGAAACTATGCATTTACTTAGAGCTGAAAAAGGTTTCATAATCACAGGTCAAGATACAGATGGAACATTAACACCTTCAGATCTTCAAATGGACTGGATTATTGGAAAAAAGAAATATGATTTTATAGGTAAAAGATCATTATACAGGAGTGATACGATAAGAGAAGATAGAAAACAATTAGTTGGATTATTAACAGATGATCCAAAGGAAGTTTTAGAAGAAGGAGCTCAACTTGTTGAAAGTTTAGAAAAGCCAATTGATATGTTGGGTCATGTTACCTCTAGTTATTTTAGTCCAAATCTTAATAAATCTATTGCTCTAGCTGTAGTAAGGAGCGGAAAAAAATTAAAAGGTAAAAAATTAATAGTTCCTATGGAAAATAAAAATATCAATGTAACTATTACAGACACTGTTTTTTATGATAAGGAAAATAAAAGATTAAATGCTTAATTTTAATTCATCAATTAAGGAAGAAAAAAAATACAATGATTTAAATATTATTGAAGTTGAGCCTATAATTAAAATTAACCTTAGAAGTAATAAAAGAGAATTCTCTACAAAAATTGGAAAAATATTATCAATTTTACCGCCAAACGAAGCAAATACTTCATCTGGTAACGAAAAATTTAATTTATTGTGGTTGAGTCCAGATGAATGGTTAATTTACTCTAATGATAAAAAAATGACTTTAGATGACCAAATAAATTTAGAAGATAAATTATTTAATGAAATTTCAAAATTAAATCAAGGAGCTGTAACAAATGTTTCCGATCACTGGATAATGATTAATTTAAAAGGAAATAAAGTGTACGATTTATTGTCTAAAAGTTGCCCTTATAATTTTAATTATTATAAAAAGAAAAAAGGATCTGTTGCTCAAACAATTGTTAATCACATAGATGTAATCCTACACAACAAAGAGGATAACAACATTAATCTATTTGTCAGAAGGTCATTTTCAGAAGATTTATGGCTCTGGTTGAATGATAGTGCTAGATTCATCTGATTATTTATGTGCGTCAAGGTTAACCTGGAAATCTTTGCTTATTTTAAGTACTAACTAAATATGAAAAAAATCATAGTATTTATATTTAGTTTATTCTTTGCATTACCCTCTTATTCATCAAGTCTTGATAAAATTTTGTCCTCTGGCGAGCTAAGAGTTGGAACAACTGGAGATTGGGATCCTATGACAATTAAAGATCCTGCAACTAATAAATATAGAGGTTTTGATATAGATGTCATGAATGAATTAGCAAAAGATATGGGTGTAACAATTAAATTTGTGCCTGCTGAGTGGAAGACTATAGTATCTGGTATTACTTCAGGAAGATATGATATCTCAACAAGTGTTACTAAAACACCTAAAAGAGCAGAAGTTGCAGGCTTTACTGACACTTACTATAAATATGGAACAGTGCCCCTTGTTCTTAAGAAAAATTTAAAAAAATTCCCAACTTGGGACTCTTTAAATGATAGTAAAGTAACGATTGCAACTACACTTGGAACTTCACAAGAAGAAAAAGCAAAAGAATTTTTTCCAAAATCAAAACTAAATTCCGTTGAAGCACCTGCAAGAGATTTTCAAGAAGTTTTAGCCGGTAGAGCAGATGGAAATATAACCAGCTCAACAGAGGCTAATAAATTAGTCATTAAATATCCTCAATTGGCAATTGTTCCAGATGGTGAAAAAAATCCTGCATTTTTAGCAATGATGGTTGGTAAAGGTGATGATAAATGGAAAAATTACGTTAATGAATGGATAAGTAATAAAAAATCGTCTGGTTTTTTTACAGAACTTTTAGCAAAATATAATCTAAAGAGCTTATAATAAATTAGATATTAATATTTAATACTTTATAAATATATGTGTGAAAAATATTATTTTTCTAATATTTATATTATTATTTCTTAATTCTTGTTCTAAACAAGAGTTAGACTGGTTAATTTTATCTCCAAATAATGTAGATGGATTAACAAATCTGAAATTTCTCATAAGTGGATTTACAACAACAATATACATATCCTTAGTTTCAATATTTATCTCAATAATTCTAGGTCTAATAATTGCAATTCCATCATTAGCAAAAAATAAATTTCTTACTTATATAAATATTGGCTATGTAGAAATCATTAGAGCGATACCATTATTAGTTTTAATCTTATGGATTTATTATGGTTTACCAATAATGACAGGTATAAGTTTTAGTCCATTTGTGTCTGGTATTATAGCTTTATCAATAAGTGAAAGTGCTTTTCAAGCTGAAATATTTAGAGCTGGAATAAATTCAATTAAAAAATCTCAATGGGAAGCTGGTAGTTCTCTTGGGTTCTCTTTTTTTAAAAAATTAAGACTCATAATATTACCACAAGCTATTAAAAATATACTTCCTGCTATTGGTAATCAATTTGTATATGTTTTAAAAATGTCATCCCTTGTTTCAATTATAGGAATTGGTGATTTAACGAGAAAAGCAAATGAGCTTGTTGTTACAACTTATAGACCATTAGAAATTTATACTTTTTTAATATTTGAATATCTAATTTTAATTTTAGTAGTTTCTTATTTTGTAAGAAAATTTGAAAAAAAATTAGCAAAGTCTAACTAGTTTTTTTAAATACTGAATTAAAAAAAGATCCAATAAAGATTAATATGCAAAATCCCATAAACCAATTAGTGAACAACAAAGTATAGAAAATATCTTCATATGATCCATCTTTAATATTTATTACATACCATAAACATAAAAATGGTAGAGCTGTTAATCTTAAGATACCAAGGTATAAACTATATATTGGCCTTTTTACTGATTGAAATAAGGCTGTTGTTATAAAGAAAGTAGGATAAATGGGACCTATCAAAGCTGCAATTTTTAAATAAATTGTACCATAACTAATTGTATTCAAATCTTCTGTGAATAAACTTATGAGAAATGATGCATTAAAATAAATTATGATACCTGCTAATGTCATAAAAGAACAACCAAATTTGAGAGCTTTTAAATATAATTCTCTAATTCGCTCATAATTTTTAGCTCCAAAATTTTGACTTGAGATAGAAAGTACAGCCGTATTTAATCCAATAACTGGTAACAAAAAAACTTGTTCAATTCTTAAAGCAGTACCATAACCAGCTGCAGCCAAATCGCCAAATTTTCCTACAAAATATAAAACATTAAACAATCCAACACCAATTAAAAGCATACTAAACATAACTGGAACAGATTGAAATATTAGGTTTTTAAAGTAAAAAATTTTTGGTTTAAAGCATTCAAAAAGTAGATACTGTTTTAATTTACAACAATAAACTTTGTAAATTAAATAAGTTGCACCTAAAAATTGGCATATAACTGTTGCTATGGCAATTCCAGAAATACCAAAGGCAGGTATAAAACCATATCCAAATATGAATATAGGATTTAAGATTATGTTTAAAAAAAAGGTAAAAACCAAAACATTTCTGTAACTCTTTGTATCTCCTTGAGCATTTAGAGTGCCATTTAAAGATGTTTGTATTAAAACTAAAACAGTGCAGTAAAATATTATATCCAGATACTCTCTTGTTAATAAAATATTTTCTAAACTAGAACCCATTAGTCCCAATAAAAAATCTGATATATTTAAACCAACATAGGTAACTAAAAGAGAAACGAAAACAGCATATAGAAAAGATTGCCCAACAAACATTGATGCTCTTTTTTCATTCTTTTCACCAATTGAATTTCCGATTAAGGTATTTGTAGCAGCGCCTACTCCAACACCAATTGCAATTATGATAAAATATATTGGAAAAGATTTAGCCAAAGCACTAAGAGCTTCAGGTGATATTTTACCAGCGAAATAGGTATCAACTAAATTATAAAAAGTTTGAAATAATGATCCAATACTAGCAGGAACTGTTACTTTTCTTAATAATGGCCAAATGGGATCTCTTAATAAATTAATTTTTTTATACATATTATTTTATTTTTCAATTTGATAAAAATATTTTTGACCTTTCTTTTTAGATAGGTTGATTTGTTTTTGTCTCATACGAAATCTTTGTTTTTGTTTATCAGTTAATTTATGAAAACAATTAGAACAGCTGACTCCTTCCTCATATTGCTTGTTTTTTTTTTCTAATTTCGTAATAGGTTCTCTACAACCAGCACAAACTTTTAAATTACCAGGTTTTAGACCATGTTTTACCGATACTCTATTGTCAAAGACAAAACAATCACCTTTCCATAAACTTTTTTTTTTATCAATTTTATTTAAATAATTAATGATACCTCCATTTAATTGATAAACATTTTTAAAACCTTTATTTCTCAAATAAAAACTTGCCTTTTCACATCTAATACCACCGGTACAAAACATACCTATGTTATTATTTTTTTTTAGTGATTTAAAATATTTTGGAAAGTCTCTAAAATTATTAAGTTTTGGATTTATTGATCCTTTAAAAGTACCAACTCTAAATTCAAAACTTTTTCTGGTATCAATAATGACAGTGTTTTTTTTTTTAATAAAATTATTCCAATTTTCAGGATCAATTTGATTATCAATAATTCTTTTTTTTAATTTAATACCAATAGGAACAAGTTCTTTTTTAATTTTAATTTTACCTTTGTGAAAAGCTTGATATTTATAATGTGATAAATTTTGGCTATCAAAGTTCTTTAAATTTAAAATTTTTTTTATATTTTTTCTTATTGAAATATATCTATCAATTTTAAAGTTTATTGTTCCATTTACACCTTCAGGGGATAATATTATAGTCCCTCTAAAATTTTCTTGTTTTAGATAATTATCAAGTAATTCCTTTTTCTTTCTAAGATTTGTAATCTTTTTAAATTTGTAAAAACCAAAAATATTATACATTATAATTTTCTACAAATTGATAAACCATCACCAATTGGTAAAATGATATTTTCTACTCTATTGTCTTTATCGATATGTGAATTAAATTCCCGAATTTTAATAGTAAGTTTGTCATTTTTATTTTTGTCTATAACGTCACCGTACCATAAAACATTATCTGTTATAATTATCCCTGATTTTTTTAACATTTTTAAAGATTTTTCAAAATAATTTATATAATTTTCCTTATCAGCATCAATAAATACTAAGTCAAAAACTTCTTTGTTTTCAAGAAGCTCATCTAGTCCATCACTGGCATTTTTTAATAAAAGATTTATTTTGTTTTCAAGATTAGCTTTAACAAAAAAATTTTTAGCTATTTCAGATGTTTGTTTGTTTTTGTCTATAGCTATTAAATTTGAATCATTATTCATAGCTAATCCCATTGTTAAAGCGCTTAAACCTGTAAATGTTCCAATTTCTAAAATTTTTTTTGGATTATATAATTTTATTATAAGGTGTAATAGATGGCATTGACTTAATGAAATTTGCATTTTTTTCTTTTCACCCAAAGTTTTGTTATATTTAATAATCTCCCTCTGAATCGGATTGAGTTTATAAGAATGATTGTTTATATATTCTTCGAGTTCGTTTGTAATCTTAATGTTAGAACCCATTTTACTTAAATTTTTTTTTCAAAATTTCATTAACAAGTTTTGGATTTGCTTTACCATTTGAATTTTTCATAACTTGACCAACAAAAAAACCAAATAATTTGTCTTTTCCTGATTTATAAGCTTCAACATTTTTTGGGTTTTCGGTGATTACTTTATCAATTAAATTTTCTAATTCCTTAGGATCACTTTGTTGTTTTAAACCTTTTTCTTCTACAATAGTTATTGGATCTTTATCTCCATCTCTCATTATTTCAAACACAGATTTAGCAATCTTGCCTGAAATAGTTCCATCTTTGATTAAATTAATTAATTTTGATAAATTTTTTGAGGAAATTGGACTTTCTGTTATTTCAATATTTTTTTCATTTAATAATGCAAATAACTCTCCTGTTATCCAGTTTGTAGCTAATTTTACATCAGAGTTTTTTGAAACTTCCTCAAAATATTTTGAAATTTCAATGTCTGAAACTAGTATATTTGCCTCATAAGGTGATAGTTTAAATTTTTCAATAAATCTTTTCTTTTTTTCATCAGGAAGCTCAGGAATATCTTTTTTTATTTGATCTATATAATTATCATTTAATTCAAGCGGTAAAAGATCCGGATCTGGAAAATATCTATAATCATGTGCATCTTCTTTAGATCTCATAGATCTTGTTTCATTTTTTTTGGTATCAAATAATCTTGTTTCTTGATCAATAGAGCCACCCTCTTCAATTACGTCTACTTGACGATTAGCTTCGAAATCTATGGCCATTTGCATAAATTTAATAGAATTGACATTTTTAATTTCACATCTTGTGCCTAGTTTTTTATCTCCTTTTTTTCGAACAGAAACGTTTACATCAGCTCTTAATGAGCCTTCTTGCATATTACCATCGCAAGTTCCTAAATATCTCATTATCGATCTTAATTTTTTAATATATGCATTTACTTCATCTAAAGATCTTAAATCAGGTTTGCTAACTATTTCCATTAAAGCTACACCTGATCTATTTAAGTCAACTAATGTGCTTTGAGGATCTATATCATGAATACTTTTTCCTGCATCTTGCTCCAAATGAAGTCTTTCAATTCCAATATTTTTTTCCCCATTCGGCATATCTAATGTAACAGAACCCTCACCCACAATTGGATTTTTATATTGAGAAATTTGATAACCTTGAGGCAAATCAGCATAAAAATAATTTTTTCGATCAAATATTGATCTTTTGTTAATCTTAGCTTTTAATCCAATACCTGTCTTAACAGCTTGTTTGATACAATGTTCGTTAATTACTGGCAACATTCCAGGGAATGCTGCATCGACCAAGCTAACTTGAGTATTAGGTTCTGATCCAAATTTTGTTGATGAAGTTGAAAATAATTTAGACTCAGATAAGACTTGTGCATGAACTTCAAGACCAATAATAACTTCATATTTGTTATCATTTCTTATTATTAGATATTCACCATTATTTTTACTCACTTAATCCACCAATCAGTTATATTATTTTTAAAGCTTATATTTTTTTCTAAAGCAAATGCGATATTTAAAATACTTTGCTCATCAAATGCCTTTCCAATAACTTGTAAACCTAGTGGGTAACCTTTTTTGTCATGACCCGCTGGAATTGATATAGCAGGTAAGCCTGCAAGATTAATTGGAACTGTGAAAATATCATTCAAATACATTGATACTGGATCGTTTAATTTTTCTCCAATCTTAAAAGCAGAGCTTGGTGTAGATGGAGTTAATATAGCGTCTACTTTTTTATAAGCCTCATCAAAATCATTTTTGATTAGTCTTCTTACTTTTTGAGCTTTTAAATAATATGCATCGTAATAACCTGATGATAAAACATATGTTCCAATCATAATTCTTCGCTTTACTTCATCACCAAAACCCTCTGATCTTGTTTTTTCGTACATGTCTATAAGATTTTCACCTTTTGATCTAAAACCATATTTTACACCATCGTATCGAGCAAGATTTGATGAGGCTTCTGCAGGAGCTACAATGTAATATGTTGGTAAAGCATAATTGGTATTAGGTAAACTTATTTCAATAATTTGACCTCCATTTTCTTTAATAATTTTTATTCCTTTTTCCCATAGCTCATCAATTTCTTTTGGCATTCCATCAACTCTATATTCTTTTGGTATGCCTATTTTTTTTCCTTTAATATTCTCATTTAAATTAGTTAAATAATTTTCTCTTTTGAAATCAACAGAAGTTGAATCTTTTATATCGTAAGTACTCATAATTTCGAACATCAAAGAACAATCTTTGACATCATGAGTCATGGGTCCTGCTTGATCCAAAGATGATGCAAATGCTACTATACCATACCTGGAGCAACTACCGTATGTTGGTTTTAAACCAACTGTACCGGTAAAGGACGCTGGTTGTCTAATAGATCCACCTGTATCTGTACCTATTGTTGCTGGAGTTAATTTTGCAGCCAATGCTGATGATGATCCACCAGAAGATCCACCAGGTACTAAATTCTCAGATACTGGATTTTGAACGTTCCCAAAATAACTTGTTTCATTAGAAGAACCCATTGCAAATTCATCACAGTTTAACTTTCCAATTATAATACCTCCTTCATCTAGAATATTTTGGGTTACTGTTGACTCATAAGTTGGAACGAAATTTTCAAGAATTTTACTTCCGGCTGTAGTTCTAATATTTTTTGTACAAAACAAGTCTTTTACGGCAATAGGTATACCAGGTAATTTTTTTTTAAAGTCTGGTTTTTGATCAAATATTTTTGCTTTTTTAATTGCATTTTCATAATTTTCAGAAATATAAGTATTAAGTTTTTTTGATTTTTTCGATCTTTCAATAAAAGCAATAGTTACCTCGGTTGACGATAATTCTTTTTTTTTAATTTTGTCTACAAGTTCAACTAATTTTAAATCTGTTATATTGCTCATCATTCAACTACCTTAGGCACAACAAAAAAATCTTTATTTTTGTCTGGTGAATTTTTTAAAATATCCTCACGAATATTTTCAGATTTTATCTCGTCTTTACGTAGTTTTAATGTAGTTTCAGCAATTGAGGTTAATGGTTCAGTATTTTTTGTATCTAATTCATTTAATTTTTCAATAAAAGAAAAGATTGAATTTAAATCTTTGCCTAATTTTTTAGCTTTATTATCATCGATTGAAATCCTAGATAATTTAGATATGTGCTTTACTGTTTTAAGATCAATTGTCATATGATATGAATATCAAAAACTATCATTAAATCTGAAAAATACAATATGATCACTATTGAGAGTCTTAAGAAAAAAATTGACATTAATGCGAGATTAATTGGTTTGGATTTAGGGTCAAAACGTATAGGTGTAGCAATTTGTGATGATAGAAGAAAAATATCTACTCCATTTAAAACAATAGATTATAAGAATATGCAATATCTATTGGATCAATTAACAAACATTATTTATGAAAATAACGTGTCTGGAATTATAATTGGATACCCAATTAATATGGATGGCAGTTTAGGAAGAGCAGCTCAATCTGTTACCGATAAAGCAAATATGATATCGAAAAACTTAGAGATTGATGTTGTACTTTGGGATGAGAGAATGTCAACCAAAGGTGCTTTTAATATCTCTAAAGAATTAGACGTTAATGTAACCAAAAGAGAGAAAAAAATTGATGAAAACGCTGCATCATTCATTTTACAAGGGGCAATCGATTATCTTAATAATTAAGCTTGCATTAAACATGCTTTGAAGTTATAGAGTTAGTTTTAATGGCCAATTCAAAAAATGCTGTTAAAATTTCTAAAAAACATCTTTTAGGTATTCAGGATCTATCAATCTCTGATGTAAAGACTATTCTTTCAGAATCAAAAAACTTCATAGCTTTGAACAAAAGCAAAAATAAAAAAATAGATATCTTGAGAGGTAAAACACAAATAAATTTATTTTTTGAACCATCTACTAGAACTCAAAGTTCATTTGAGCTTGCTGGAAAGAGATTGGGTGCTGATGTTATGTCAATGAATATAACTAATTCAGCAATTAAAAAAGGAGAAACTTTAGTAGACACTGCAATGACTTTAAATGCGATGCACCCTGATATTATTGTTGTAAGACATCAAGACTCAGGTGCCTCAAATTTATTGTCACAAAAAGTTAACTGTGCGGTATTAAATGCAGGCGATGGCAGAAGAGAACATCCCACTCAAGCTTTGCTTGATGCTTTAACAATTATGGAAAAGAAAAATAAAATAGAAGGTCTTAAAATTGCAATTTGTGGAGATATACTTCATTCAAGAGTTGCTAGATCAAATATTTATTTATTAAATATGTTGGGTGCAGATATAAATATAGTTGCACCATCTAATTTGATGCCAAAAGATCTAGAAAAATTTGGTGTCACCACTTTTACAAATATGAAAGAAGGAGTGAAAGATTGTGATATTGTGATGATGTTAAGATTACAAAATGAAAGAATGACAAGTTCATTTCTCTCATCAAATAGAGAGTATTATGAATATTATGGGCTTACACCAGATAAATTAGAGAAAGCAAAAAGTGATGCAATAATTATGCACCCTGGTCCTATGAATAGAGGAATAGAAATAGATACAAAATTAGCTGATGATATTAATAAAAGTGTAATTAAAGAACAGGTTGAATTAGGTGTTGCTGTAAGGATGGCCTGTCTAAAGTTATTTTGTGAATGATGAAAAAACAATATTTTTTAAATGCAAAAATAATAGATCCTAAAAACTCTATAGATGAAATTGGCGGTTTGATTATTGGTGAAAATGGAAAAATTGAAGCAATAGGTAAAAAAGTAAATCAGAATAATATTCCTTCAAGAGAAAAATATGTAGATCTTAAAGAAAAATTTATATTTCCTGGTCTTGTTGATATGAGGGTATTTGTAGGTGAGCCAGGCTACGAATATAAAGAAAATTTCAGAACATTAAGTAATGCAGCGCTAGCTGGGGGTGTTACATCAGTAGTTACAATGCCTAATACTTCACCTGTTATAGATAATGTTTCTATGGTTGACTTTCTTAAAAGAAGAGGAAGAGATAAATCAAAAATTAATATATTTCCAACCGCAAGTTTAACAAAAAGTCTGGAAGGAACTAATATGAATGAATTTGGTCTTTTAAATAAAAAAGGAATAATAGGTTATACAGATGGTACGCAAACTATTCAAAATACAAGATTAATGTCCAGAATTATGAGATCTGCTTTTGATTTAGATGCATTAGTAATACAACATGCAGAAGATAATGAATTATCAAAAGATGGACAAGTAAATGACGGGATAATCGCAACTAAACTTGGTCTTCAAGGCATACCTGACTACGCAGAAAAAATTATTATCGAAAGAGATTTGACTTTGCTAGAGGATTTCAATTGTAGATATCATATAGCTCAAATATCATCAGAAAAGTCTGTTGAAATAATTAAAAATAGAAAAGAAATTGTAAAATTTACAACTGGTGTTTCAATTAATAATTTATCATTAAACCAAAATGATATAGGAGACTTTCGTACTTTCCTTAAATTATCCCCTCCTCTAAGGACAGAAGAGGACAGATTGTCTCTAATAAAGGGTATAAACCAAAATTTGATAGATGTAATTGTCTCAGATCATAAACCTGAAGATGAGGAGTCAAAAAGATTAACATTTTCACAAGCTGCAACAGGTGCCTCTGGTATAGAAACTCTTTTACCACTTGCATTAGAATTATTTCACAACGGATCAATAAAATTAAATAAGATAATTGAGTGTCTGACATGCAACCCTGCTAAAATTTTAAAAATTAATAAAGGAAGTCTTTCTGTAGGAAGTGATGCAGACTTTTGTATTGTTGATATATACAAGCCATGGGTAGTTAAAAAAGAAAAAATGATATCAAAATCTAAGAATACTTGTATAGAGGACAAAAAACTACAAGGTAAAGTATTAAGCACTTTTATTAATGGAGTAGAGTTATTTAAATGTTAAATTTAGAAATTACTTTTATTATTATTATTTCTTATTTATTTGGCTCTATTCCATTTGGGCTTATCTTAACTAAAATTTTTATCGGTAAGGATATTAGAAAAATAGGTTCTGGAAATATTGGAGCGACTAATGTTTTAAGATCAGGAAATAAACTTATAGGATACTTAACATTAGCTCTTGATATTTTAAAAGCTGTAGTGCCTATTTTGTTTATTAATTTTTATTATAATGATCAATTATACTTAGCTTCTTTATCAGTTTTTATAGGTCATGTTTTTCCGGTTTGGCTTAAATTTAAAGGTGGTAAAGGTGTAGCGACTTATGTTGGAATTTTATTTTGTTTAAATTATTTGTCAGGAATAGTGTTTTGTGTAACTTGGTTATTAATTTTTTTTATATTTAAATACTCTTCTTTAAGTTCAATTGTATCAAGTTTTTGTATACCTATTTTTCAATTTTTTTTAATTTCAGATCCCTTTTATTATTTCTACTTTATAATGTTCATAATGATTTTTTATACACATAGAGAAAATATAAAACGCCTAATAAATAAGACAGAATCTAAGACAAAAATTTATTAATTTGACTATCTAGGTCTTTAATGTACTTTTATTATAATGAATTTAGTCATTGTTGAAAGTCCAGCCAAAGCAAAAACAATAAATAAATATTTAGGTAAAGATTATACAGTTCTTGCAAGTTACGGTCATATAAGAGATTTACCATCTAAAAATGGATCTGTAGATCCAGAAAATAAATTCAAAATGATATGGGAAGTAGATAGTTTTTCGAAAAAATATTTAAAAGAGATTACAGATGTTGCAAAAGACTCTGATAAAATTATTTTAGCTACCGACCCTGATCGTGAAGGAGAAGCAATAGCATGGCATGTCAAAGAATTTTTAGATGAAAAAAAAATACTTAAAGATAAAAAAATTGAAAGAGTAGTATTTAACGAAATCACAAAAAAAGCAGTTATAAATGGCATAGAAAATCCTAGATCACTTGAAGGTCAACTTGTTGATGCTTACATGGCAAGAAGAGCTTTAGATTATTTAGTAGGTTTTAACATTTCACCAATATTATGGACTAAATTACCAGGCTCTAAGTCAGCTGGTAGAGTTCAATCAGTAGCTTTAAGATTGTTAACTGAAAGAGAACATGAAATTGAGGTATTTAATCCAGAAGAATTTTGGACAATAAATGTAAATTTTATTACTTCTTCAAAAAATATTTTAACTTCATCAATATCTGAATTAAACGGAGAAAAAATTGAAAAATTTAGTTTTAGAAACAAAGAAGATATAAATAGTGCCATTTCAAAAATTAAGGAAAAAAAATATTTAATTAAAGATATAACTTCAAAAATATATACAAGGAACCCGTCAGGTCCTTTTACAACTTCAACTCTCCAGCAATCTGCTTCAAGTAAATTAGGTTTTGGTGCTTCAAGAACAATGCAAATTGCACAAAGACTCTATCAAGGTATTGAGATAGACGGGGATACCAAAGGTTTAATAACTTATATGAGAACTGATGGCACTAATATATCCAAAGAAGCTATTCCATTATTTAGAAAATATATAGAGGAAAATTATGGTGATGATTATCTTCCCGAGCAAGCCAATAATTATTCTGGTAAAAAAGCAAAAAATGCACAAGAAGCACATGAAGCAATAAGACCAACGGAAATAAAAAATTCACCTGAAAGTATAAAAAAATATTTAAGTACAGATCAGTATAAATTATATGATCTTATTTGGTCTAGAGCTCTATCATCTCAAATGCAGCCAGCTAAATTCGATAGAAAAACTATATTAATTACCTCAGAAGATGGGAAGAACATATTAAAATCTAGTGGTTCAACTATAAAATTTGATGGGTTTTTAAAACTTCAAAAAATTGATGAAAATGATGATGAAAAAATATTACCTGAAGTATCTAAGGGACCTATCGAAATAAAAGAATTTAATGATGAGCAACATTTTACACAACCACCTCCACGATTTTCAGAAGCAAGTTTAGTTAAAAAATTAGAGGAATTAGGAATTGGTCGTCCTTCAACATATGCAAGTATTATCTCTGTTATATCTAATAGAGGATATGCTGATATAGTAAATAAGAGATTTTTCCCAACCGATAGAGGAAAATTACTATCTGCCTTTTTGGAGAAACTGTTTTCAAGATATGTTGACTATGATTTTACTGCTAAACTTGAGGATCAATTAGATGATATCACCTCTGGGAAAGAAAATTGGATAAAAGTTTTAGATCAATTTTGGATAGATTTTAATAAGAATGTTTTAAATGTAAAAGAAAAGAGAACACGAGAAGTACTTGATTTATTAAATGAAAGTTTGGGAAAGTTAATATTTGATACAGATGAAAATGGTAAAATTGATAGAAAATGTAAGGTTTGTCAAACAGGAGAATTAAGTTTAAAAAATAGCTTTAGAGGAGGTGCATTTATTGGGTGTTCTGGTTATCCAGAGTGTAAATTTACAAGACCTCTTTCTAAAATTAAAGCATCACAACAAGTGAATCTAGCAGAACCTAAATTAATAGGAAAAAATGATATCGGAAAGGAAATATTTTTAAAAAATGGAAGATTTGGTCCTTATTTGCAATACGAACTAAGCGATGAAGAAATAGAAAATATTAAAAAAACGAAAACTAAAACCAAAAAGAAAAAGAAAGAAGAAAGTAACTATAAAAATGTATCAATACCAAAAGGTTTAGATATAGAAAATGTTGATCTTGATAAGGCAAAATATTTATGTTCACTTCCCAAAATAATTGGTAAACATCCAGATTTAGAAAAAGATATTACAATAAATGTTGGTCGATTTGGTCCATATTTGAAATGCGATAATAAATCTGCAAGATTAGAAAGTATTGATGAATTGTTTAATATTGGATTAAACAGAGCAATAACTTTAATATCAGAAGCTAAGCCAGGTAGAATTTCATCTTCTATTATAAAAGATTTAGGTGAACACCCAGAAGACAAAAAACCTGTTAGAATTATGAAGGGTCAGTACGGACCTTACATTAAATACAAATCATTAAATGCTACAATTCCTGAAGAGAAAGATCCAGCTGAAATAACAATGGAAGAGGCATTGATTTTGATTGAGAAAAGAAAAGAATACGATAGAAGTAAAAAGAAAAAAAAATAAATGAGTGCTGATAAAAAATTAAAAGAAAATAAGATTGTTTTACCTGAAGCACCAACACCAGTAGGATCATACCTAGCAAGTAAAATTGTTGGAAAATTATTATATATTTCAGGACAAATTTCTATGAACTCAAACGGTGAGTTAATAAAAGGTAAGTTAGGTAAAGATTTAAATACAGAAGAGGGATATAAAGCAGCAGAAAGATGTGCGCTAAGTATTTTAGCTCAAGCAAAGAAAATATTATCTGGAGATCTAGATAAAATCAAATCTTGTGTAAAAATAGTTGGTTTTGTTAATTCGACAAATGATTTTATTGAACAACCAAAAGTAATTAATGGCGCGTCTGATATGTTGGTGAAAATTCTCGAAGATAAAGGAATGCATACTAGAGCGGCAGTTAGTGTTAATAGCTTACCGTTAGGTGTTGCGGTCGAGATTGATGCAATTTTTGAAATAAAATAACTATCTTCCTATACCAAAATAGTTAATACCTTTTTTTTTCATTGATTTTGGAGAATATAGATTACGCATATCAAACACCTTAAAATTGCTCTTTTTAATTAATTTTTTAAAATTTAAAGTTTTAAATTCATTCCATTCAGTGTGAAGAATTATTAAATCTGATCTAAGGCATGCTTGAGATACATTTTTACAATATTTAACTCTTTTAAATTTCTTAAATTCATTTTTTTTACCTGACGGATCAAAATAATTGATAATAGCTCCCTTTTTTAATAATTTTGGTATCATATATAAACTCGATGCTTCTCTCATATCGTCAGTGTTAGGCTTAAAAGTAACTCCTAAAAAAGTTATTAATTTATTTTTTAGATTATTATTTAAAATTTTGTATACTTTTTCTGTTAATAATTTTTTTCTATCTTCATTTGATTTAATTACAGCTTTTATAATTGATAAATTTGATTTGAACTTATTTGAGGTGTCTATTATTGCTCTAGTATCCTTAGGAAAACATGAGCCTCCGTATGCCGGGCCAGCTCTTAAAAATCTATCCCCTATTCGTTGATCTGAACCCATACCTTGAGAAATTTCTTTAATATCAACATTTGTTTTTTCACAAAGATTTGCTAATTCATTGATATAGGATATCTTTGTAGCTAGAAAAGCATTTGATGCATATTTAATTAGTTCAGCTCCACGTCTTGAGGTTCTAAAATATCTGCTTGTCTTTTTAACTATAGGTAAATAAAGGTTCTTAAGATATTTATTTGCCTTATTACTATCAGTTCCGACTACAACTCTATCAGGGCTCAAAAAATCTCTTATTGCCTCACCCTCTCTTAAAAATTCAGGATTAGAAACAACATCTACCAATTTTTTTCTTTTTTGTTTTATCAAAATTTTTTCAATTTTATCACCAGTAGTGACAGGTACTGTGGACTTTGTGATAACAACTTTGTATTTTTTTATGAGTTTTTTTAAATTATTGGCAACATTAAAAACATATTTCAAATCAGCCGAGTTACTATTTTTTTTAGTGGGAGTACCAACACAGATAAATATAATATCAGAGTTTTCTACTGCCTCTTTTAAATTATTAGTAAAAATTAATCTTTTTTGTTTATAATTGCGCTTTAGAATTTCCTCTAAACCAGGTTCATATATGGGCACTATTCCTTTATCAAGAGCATTAATTTTTTCAATATCATTATCTACGCAATAAACAGTATTTCCAAGATCTGAAAAACAAACCCCACTAACCAAGCCAACATAACCTGTTCCTATCATACACAGTTTCATAACTTTGATATTTCTATTCCTGATTTGATATACCCAGACATACTTCCACAATCTAAATATTTACCACGGAATTTATGTCCAATAAATTTATCCCCGTCGTTTATCAATTTTTTAATTGCATCTGTAATATGAATTTCACCACCTTTACCTGGTTTAAGATTTTTTAATTTAGAAAATATTTTTTTTGGAAGAATATATCTACCTATTACTGCATTTGTAGAAGGTGCTTTTTTAATAGTTGGTTTTTCAATTACATCTTTAATAAAAAAATTATCCTTATTAAGTCTTTTGGATACCGAATATATGCCCCATCTACTTACATTGTTTTTTTTTACTTTCATACTCGCCATAACGGAACATCTATTTTTCATGCTAATACTAATCATGTCTTTTGAACAATTTTTTTTTACGATTAAATCATCTGGTAATAACATTAAAAAATATTTATCTTTTATAAATTTTTTTGTTTTAAGTACGGCATCACCAGTACCCAAAGGTTTGTTTTGATATACAAATTTTATCATCTTTTTATATTTTAGGATTTTTCTATACTCGTTAATTATTCTTTTATCACCCTTTTTTTTAATGATTTTTTTGTAAAAATTATCCTTATAAAAATAATCTTTTATCATCATTTTGTTTTTGGAAATTATAAATACAACTTCTTTAATTCCAGCATCAATACATTCATCTAATATATATTCGATACCAGCTCGACCATTCATTGGTAATAATTCTTTGGCAAAAACGCTTGTTAATGGCAGGAGTCTTGTACCAAGACCAGCCAAAGGTATTATTGCTTGTCTAATCATAAATAACTATTATTAGTGGAGTACCATAAATGATTATTTTTAAAAGCATTAATAAACTTAATAAAGAAGTTAATTTTAAGGCAGATATTGGTTTTGTACCAACTATGGGAGCCCTACATGAAGGACACGTGAGTTTGATAAAAAAATCACAAAAAAAATGCAAGAAAACATTGGTGAGTATATTTATTAACCCTGCTCAATTTAATAATAAAAAAGATTATAATAAATATCCAAAAAATATTCAAAATGATCTTAAATTGTTAAATAATCTCAAAGTGGACTATGTTTTAATACCTAGCATTAAAGATGTTTATGGAAATAAAAAAAAAAGGAAGTTTAAAATTAGCAAATCGAATAAAATATTATGTGCAAAATATAGACCAGGTCATTTTGAGGGAGTTTTAAGTGTAATTAATCAATTCATCAAAAAATTGAAAATAAATAAAATATTTTTAGGTGAAAAGGACTATCAGCAATACATACTAATTAGAGAATTTTTAAAAAAAAATTCGAATGTAAAAACCATATTATGCAAAACTATTAGAATGAATAATGGACTTGCTTATTCATCAAGGAACGTATTATTAAATCAAAAATCTATAAAAGAATCCGCTTTGCTTATTTCAAAAGTAAAAAAATTATTCATCCTGTTAAGAAAAAATTTAAATAATAAACTTATAATAAATAATTTTATAAATAAAAATAAACAATTTAATATCGAATATTTAGAATTAAGAAATAAAAATAACTTAAGTAAAAAAATAAATAAAAAAAACGTAAAAATTTTTATAGCTTTCTATATTCAGGGTATAAGGTTAATTGACAACTTTTAATTATAAAAAAAATAAGCGCCTATTCCTAAAAACGAAAGAAAACCAATAACATCTGTAATTGTTGTTACAAAAACACTTGATGCTATTGCAGGGTCTATATTAAATTTCTTAAGTGTAACTGGTATCAAAATTCCAAATAAACCAGCTACAATCATATTTAAGATCATAGAGACAGAAATAATTATAGATAATATATAATCTTTAAACCATAGCTGTACAATTAACGCACTGATAATTGCAAAGATTATTCCATTTAGAACTCCGATATTAAATTCTTTTAAAACAATCTTTAAAAAATTACTGTCTGTTAAGTCGTTCGTAGCAATTCCTCTTATGGTTACAGCTAAAGTTTGCATGCCTGCATTACCACCCATTGAAGCAACTATAGGCATCAAAAAAGCTAGGGCAACCATTTGTTCTATAGTTGCACCAAATTTACTAATTACCCATGTTGCAAGAAAAGCAGTAAATAAATTTAATAATAGCCAATTAAAACGTCTTTGAGTTTTTTTAATAACTCCATCTGTAATCTCTTCATCACCTACCCCTGCCAATCTTAAAGTATCTTCTTCTGCTTCCTCTTTTAAAACAGTTAATATGTCATCACTTGTGATCATCCCTACTAATTTTCCATTTTTATCTATAACAGCTGCTGAATTTAAGTTATAGTTTTCAAATAACCTTCCAACTTCTTCTTTGTCCATTTCTACTGGTATTGTAACTTGCGACTCAAGCATTATATCAATCATTTTTGTTTCTCTTGAAGTTCTCAAAACTTTAGATGAAGGAACAGTTCCGAGTGGTTTAAATTCATTGTCTATAATGTAGATTTCTAAAAATTGATCTGGTAAATCTTTATTTTCTCTAAGATAATCAATTGTTTGACCCACAGACCAGTTGCTAGGAATAGCTGTGAATTCTCTTTGCATAATTCTAGCGGCAGTGTCTTCGGGATAACTTAAACTTTCTAAAAGCACAAATCGGTCTTTAGGAGGAAGAGAAGATAGAATTTGGTTTTTATTTTCTTCTTCTATATTTTCTAGTATTTTAATAGCGTCATCTGACTCTAAATTTTTTAGTATAAAAACAATAGACTCAGAAGACAGCATTTTTACTATCTCGGATTGAATATTTTCATTTAATTCAACGAATATCTCAGGATTGATATTAAAATTGTTTAACTTAATCAAATTTTCACGATCATTCTGATTTAAATGTTCGATAATATCAGCAGCGTCAGCAGGGTGCATTTCCTTAAAGGAATTTGATAGAAAATCGACATCATTATTTTGAATTTTTTCTACAATAACTTTTATATATTCTTTATTAAATTCAAAATTTACTTTTTGATCTTTATTTTTTTTCAAAGTGGACATTTTTTTACTATTTAAAAATTTATTAGAACTATTAATACAAAATACATATAATACAATTTTTAAATGGATATAGAGATCAAAAAATCAATAAAACCGGTATATTATAAAACGGCAATTAATATACTAGAAAAAAGAGTCCATAATTTAGCACTAAAAAATGGAAGAGAACTCATATGGTTTTTAGAACATAAATCAATTTTTACAGCAGGAACAAGTTACAAAGAGAATGATATTATTGAAAAATCAATAAAAATTTTTAAAACAAATAGAGGTGGAAAGATTACATGGCATGGTCCAGGTCAAATAATTTGTTATTTGGTTATTGATTTAAATAAAAGAAAAAAAGATATTAGAAGATTTATATCAGCAATAGAAAAAAGTATTATCAATACATTAGAGGAATTAGATATGAAATCTTTTAATGACAGAAAAAATATTGGAATATGGATAAATCATAATAATCAAATTAAAAAGATTGCAGCAATAGGAATTAGAGTAAAAAAATGGATCGCTTTTCACGGATTTTCTATAAATTATTCGAACAGTTTAGAAGAATATAAAAAAATTGTTCCGTGCGGAATAAGAGATAAAGGTATTATAAATATAATTAATATCAAAAAAGTAAATAAAGAAAAAATTTTGAATAAATTAAAAAAGAATCTATTAATTAATTTAGATTATTAATCTTTTTTTATTTAAATAATTATTAAAATAATCAGGAAGTTTGGCTTGAAAATTAAATTTCTTGTTATTTATTAAAAATTTTATCTTGTAAGAATGAAGCATTAATTTTTTTTGATCTTTATTTTTAGATTTAATATTATTATATTTAACATCTCCGACTATAGGATTACCCATAAACGAAAGTTGTTTTCTTAGTTGATGTTTTCTGCCAGTAACTGGTTTTAGTTCAAGGAAACTAAAAAAATTGTTAGAACTAATTACATTATAATTGGTAATCGCTAGTTCTGAAATTTTTTTTTCTTTTTCATATTTAATCAAATTACCTCTTATTTCACCTTTTTTATTTTTAAATATTCCATGACAAATAGCTAAATATGTTTTATGAACTTTTCTTAATCTAAATAATGAAGTTAATAATTTTGCACTATTATAATTTTTAGCTATAATCATAACACCTGAGGTTTCCTTGTCTAACCGATGAACTGAATAAGGTTTAGTATCTTTAAATAAATTACTATTAGAAAAAATGTCTATTAAATTATTTCTAGATTTTGTGCCACCTTGTACGGAAACACCAGCCTTTTTATTTATTACTATAAATTCATCATTATCCTCAATTAATGATTTTTCATTTTCATCTAAATTTTTTTTGGAAGGTGTATATTTGATAGATTTTACTTTTTTGAATTCATAATTGAAATTATAAAAACTTACTTCATCTCCTATTTTTAGTTTATATGAAGAGTTTGTTTTTTTTTTATTTAATTTGATTTTTCCTTTTCTAATTGATTTTTCTAGCAATGATTGAGGGTATTTACCTATATTATTTTTAATCCACCTATCTAATCGCATAGTAGCATGAATTGGTTTTATTTTATAAGACCTATTCATTTATCTTGAGTTGATTATGCTGGTATTTGTTTTTTGTTTTTATCTTCTGTTTTGGGGTCTTCTTTTTTTTTCTTTTTAAATTTTCTTTTAGCCTCAATATCTCTATCTACAAATTCTATGACTGCCATAGGTGAATTATCTCCATATCTATAACCAGCTTTAACTATTCTAGTATAACCACCAGCTCTTTTCTCATATCTTTTTGATAGGGTATTTAAGATTTTATTAGCGTTTGTTTTGTCTTGTAATTTAGAAATTAAAACTCTGGTGTTAGTCAAGTTTTTTTTTTTTCCTAAAGTTATTAGCTTTTCTGCTTGTGGTTTTATAAGCTTTGCTTTTGGTAAAGTTGTAATTATTTGCTCGTATTTGATTAGTGAATTAAGCATGTTTTTTATTAAGGCTTTTCGATGCTCAGATGTTCTGTTAAGCTTTTTATACCCTAGTTTGTGTCTCATTTAGATGCTTTCTTCCAATTTTTTAGATAATTCGGCTATGTTTTCAGGTGGCCAATTAGGTATTTCCATACCAAGATATAGTGACATTCCATTAAGAATTTCTTTAATCTCATTCAATGACTTTCTTCCAAAGTTAGGTGTTCTTAACATTTCGCCCTCAGATTTTTGCACTAAATCGCCAATATAAATTATATTGTCATTCTTTAAACAGTTCATAGATCTTACTGAAAGTTCAAGTTCGTCAACTTTTCTAAGAAGATTTCTATTAAATTCTGGTTCTTTAGGAGACTCTGTAATTGCAACCTCTTGAGGCTCATCAAAATTAATAAACATTGAAAGTTGATCTTGAAAAATTCTTGCAGAATAAGCTAAAGCATCCTCAGCTGAAATCGAACCGTTTGTTTCTACTTCCATGATAAGTTTATCATAATCAAGTGCCTTACCTTCTCTAGCAGTACTTACTGAATATGAGACTTTTTTAACTGGGCTAAACAAAGAGTCGATTGGTATTAATCCAAGAGGTGGTTCTTCTGGTTTATTTAAGTCTGCGGATACGTACCCTTTTCCATTTCCAACAGTCATCTCCATATGGAAATTGGTATTTTCATCTAAATTACAAATTACAAGATCAGGGTTTAATATTTCGATTTCATTTATCGGTGTTATGTTTGATGCTTTAATTACACCTGGACCTTTTGCATCTAAGATTAATTTTTTTGTTCCCTCTGAATTACCTTTTAAAGCTAAAGATTTAACGTTTAAAACTATATCTGTGACGTCTTCTCTAACACCTTTAATTGAGGTGAATTCATGTAAAACACCATCAATTTGAATTGAGGTAACAGCTGTACCTCTTATCGATGATAATAATATTCTTCTTAACGAATTTCCTAATGTTAAACCATATCCCTTTTCTAAAGGTTCAGCTGTTATTTTTGCATATGTTTTATCTTCGCTTAAATTAACATCAAGCTTACTAGGTTTTATTAATGATTTCCAATTTTTTGGGTTTATTTCAGCGTTTTCCATTAAACTCTCCTTTTTTTTGGTGGTCTTGTTCCATTATGAGGCATTGGTGTAGTATCTTTTATTGATAATATTTTAAATCCTCTTGATTGTAATGCTCTAAGAGCTGTTTCTCTACCAGAACCCGGACCTTTTATCTCCACTATTAATGTTTTCATACCATATTCTAAAGCTTTTGTTGCAGCAGAGTCTGCCGCAATTTGAGCAGCATAAGGTGTTGATTTTCTTGATCCTTTAAATCCTTTTTGGCCTGCGGATGACCACGAAATAACGTTACCTTCGCTATCAGCAATTGAAACAATTGTATTATTAAATGTTGATTGTACGTACGCTATGCCATTAGGTATATTTTTTTTAACCTTTTTTTTTTTTGAGTAAGAGCTTTTTTTTGCTACTTTCTTGTCTTTAATCTCGTTTTTATTATCAACTTCTTTTTTTGACATAAATTATTTTTTTAATGGTGTTAACTTTTTCCCTGCAATAGCTATTGCTTTTCCTTTTCTTGTTCGTGCATTACATCTTGTTCTTTGACCACGGACAGGTAATTTTTTTTTATGCCTAGAACCTCTATAGCATGCCAAATCAATTAACCTTTTAATACTCATTGAGTAATCTCTTCGTAAATCACCCTCTACAGAAAAATGTTTATCTATATATTCTCTTATTTTTAATATTTGATCATCAGTTAGTTGATTAACACGAGTTGGTTTTGCAATATCCAAATCTTTACAAATTTGTTTTGAAAATTTATCCCCAATACCATAAATATAAGTAAGTCCTACCTGGACGATTTTGTTTTGCGGAATATTTACACCTGCGATACGAGCCATAATTATGAGATAAAATCTAGCCTTTTATATAAGAAGTTAATTTAATGTCAACTTTTAAACCTCTAAAAAACTGTTGATTTTATTGGTAATTTCAGTGATTTTTAACCCACCATCAATTTCATTAAAATTAGGTTTGATTGAGTAATAATCTAAAACAGGTTTTGTGGTCTCCATATAAGTGTCATATCTTTTAATAAATGTTTCTAGATTGTCATCAGATCTTTTTTCTATAATTTTTCTTTTTTTAATTCTTTCAATGATAATGTTTTTATTTACATTAAGAAAAAAAATAAAATCTATTTTTTGATCTGAGTCTGTTAACCATGAGTTTAAATTTTTTGCTTGTTCTAATGTCCTAGGATAACCATCAAAAATAAGTTTATTTTTTTTTTGTTTATCAAATATAATTTTTTTTATAAGTTTATTGATAATTTCATCATCAACGAATTTACCATCGTTCATACAACTAATTATTTTTTTTCCAATTTCAGTTTCTTTTTTTATTTCGTCGCGCAATATATCACCTGTAGAAACTTGGTAATTATTCAATTTATTTTTTAAATATTTAGCTTGAGTTCCTTTACCAGCGCCTGGTGGCCCAAATAAAATTATATTCACTTTTATCTTCCAAATTTTGTTTTTTTAATTAATTGTTCGTATTGAGCACTCATTAATCTTGTTTGTATTTGAGTAACTGTGTCTATAGCTACGACTACAACAATTAGTATAGATGCACCTCCTAAATAAAAAGGAATGGGATACCTTGAGATTAAAAATTCAGGCATTAAGCAAACTAAAGTTAAATACAAAGCTCCAATGGTCGTTAATCTTGTTAAAATTTGTTCTATGTAAATAGCTGTACTTTCTCCTGGTCTTATGCCTGGTATAAATCCTCCATACTTTCTTAAGTTCTCAGCAGTTTCAACTGGGTTAAAAGTTATTGATGTATAAAAAAAAGTAAAAAAAATAATTCCGGTAGCGTATAATAGCATATATAGTGGTTGACCTTGGGTAAAATAAGACGCAATTGAAGTTACAGTATCATTAGTTGAAAAATTGAAATTCGATAAAGTTACGGGTAAAAGTAATAAAGCTGAAGCAAAAATTGCTGGTATAACTCCAGCAGTATTAATTTTTAGTGGTAGATGTGAAGACTCACCACCATACATCTTATTGCCCATTTGTCTTTTAGGGTAATTTATCAAAATTTTTCTTAAAGCTCTTTCCATAAAAACTACGAACATGATAGTGCATATTAATAATATAAATATTAAAATTATCATTACAGTTGAAATTGCTCCTGTTCTACCTAATTCAAATGTAGTAACCAATGCTCTAGGTATTTCTGCTACTATGCCAGAAAAAATAATTAAAGAAATTCCGTTACCAATACCTCTTTGGGTAATCTGTTCACCTAACCACATTAAGAAAACAGTTCCAGCAACAATTGTTGTAACTGTAGAAATTTTAAAAAATATTCCGGGATTAATTACTAAACCTTGTGATGCCTCAAGACCTACAGAAAGACCGTATCCTTGAATAGTTGCAAGTAGAACGGTTCCATATCTAGTTATTTGGGTAATTTTTTTTCTTCCAATCTCGCCTTGGCTTTTTAGATTTTTAAAATAATCAGAAACTCCTGTTAATAACTGAACTATTATAGCTGAAGAAATGTAAGGCATAATGCCGAGAGCAAAAATAGCCATCCGACTTACTGCACCACCTGCAAAAACATTAAACATTCCTAAAAGCCCTTTTTGATTACCCTCCATCATTATTTTTAGCTGATCAGGATCAATACCTGGTAAAGGGACAAAAGTTCCAAACCTATAAATCGCAAGAATGAATATAGTAAAAATTATACGATTTTTTAAATCTCCAGATTGGGCAATAGAGCTCATTTTAAAGTTATTTATTAATAATTTTTATACTTGAACCTGATTGTTCTAACTTGGTTTTTGCTGAGTCTGATAAGAAATTAACTTCAATATTCAATTTTTCTTTGATCTCCCCTTTGCCAAGTACTTTAAGTTTTTTATATCTCTTTTTAATTATATTTAGTTTCTTTAAAAGAGCCAAATCAATCCTGTCACTTGTTTTTATTTTTTTTTGTTCTATAAAATATTGAATTTTAGCAAGATTTAGAGCACCTATATCTTTAACTCTTATTGTGTTAAAGCCTCTTTTAGGTAGTCTTCTATATAATGGCATTTGACCACCTTCAAAACTTTTAATGGCAACACCAGACCTGGATTTTTGACCTTTTATACCCCTTCCTGAAGTTTTTCCTCTTCCCGATCCTATACCTCTTCCAACTCTTATTTTTTTTTGTTTAATTTTTTTTAAGTTGTTAAGCATCTAACCTCTTTTTTCGATTATTTCAGCAATTTTTTTATTTCTAATAATAGATATTTGTTTTGGTGAATTTTGTTTTTTTAATGCCTTTAAGCAAGCTCTTATAACATTATGTGGGTTTGCAGTGCCTAACGATTTTACGACAATGTCTCTAATACCTAATACCTCACAAACTGCTCTTACTGGACCTCCAGCAATTATTCCTGTTCCCTTTGGAGCAGCTCTCATTTTAATTTTTCCTGCACCATCTTTGCCAAATACATCGTGATGTATTGTCCTACCCTCTCTTAAAGGTATCTGAAATAAATTTCTTCTTGCTAATTCATTTGCTTTTTTTATAGCGTCAGGCACTTGTTTTGCTTTAGCATGAGCAATCCCAATTTTACCATTTTGATTTCCAACAACAACTAGAGCTGAAAAACCAAATCTTCTCCCACCTTTAACTACTTTAGTTATTCTATTAACATGAACTAGTTTTTCTATAAAATCATCATTTTTCATCTAAAATTCCATTCCATTTTTTCTTAAAGTTTCAGCAAATTCTTTTACTCGACCATGATATTTGAATTTACCTCTATCAAAATAGATTTTCTTAATATTTTTATCTAAGGCTTTTTTTGCCAATTTTTCAGCAACAATTTTAGAAAGTGATATTTTGTTTGTTTTAGGTAATGCTTTAACATCTTTCTCAATAGAAGAGGCTGATAATAATGTTTTATTGTTTACATCATCAATAATTTGAGCAGAAAAATTTTTTAAACTTCTTGATACACTTAATCGATATCTATCTTTAGTTGCATTTTTTTTAAGTTTATTTCTAATTCTAAATTTTTTTCTTTGAATAGTATCTAGTTTCATTATTTCTTTTTTCCCTCTTTTTTCAAAACATACTGACCTTTTTCCCTTATACCCTTGCCCTTGTACGGTTCAGGAGGTCTAAATGATTTTATTTTTGATGCAACCATTCCTACTTTTTGCTTATTTATCCCAGTAATCTTAATTGTTGTTTGCTTTTCTACACCAATTTTTATTTCATTTGGTATATCAAAGTTAATGTCATGGCTGAATCCTAGCTGAAGGTTTAATTGATTTCCTTTTAATGCTGCTCTGTATCCTACGCCTGACAATTCAAGCACTTTTTCAAATCCTACACTCGAACCTATTATTGCATTATTTAGCAAACTTCTGTTCATTCCCCAAAGTCTTTTAGTAGTTTCATCTATTTTTTTTGGTTTTAAAGAAATATCTTTTCCATCATTTACTTTTAAATCGAACAAGTCTAAGTTAATCTTAATAGATTGTTTACCTAAAGGTCCCTCAATGTTAACTTCTGATCCAGAAAGTATCACCTTTACTTTATCTGGTATTGATATATTTATTTTTCCTATTTTTGACATTTAAAAAACCTTACAAATAACCTCTCCACCCACTTTTTGCTTTCTTGCTTCTAAGTCGGTCATAACACCCTTGGGCGTTGAAACAATAGCAATGCCCAGGCCATTGTTTATTTTCGGTAAACTCTCAGCACTAGAAAATATTCTTCTACCAGGTCTTGAAACCCTTTCGATAACCGATATGACTGGTGATCCTGAGTTATATTTCAAATCTATTATTAAAATATTTTTATTGTCATTATTATCTACATTAAAGTTATTTATATAACCTTCGTTCTTTAAAACATCAGCAATTTTAGTTTTAAAAATTGATGAAGGCATCTCCACTTTTTTATGATTTCTCATTTGAGAATTCTTTATTCTAGCTAACATATCTCCGATTGGATCACTTAAACTCATAATATTTCCTTTCTACCAACTTGATTTTACCATTCCAGGAATTTTTCCTTGAAGTCCCAACTGTCTTAAGGCAATTCTGGAAATTTTTAGTTTTCTATAAACACCATGAGGTCTACCAGTAATTTGGCACCTATTTCTTACTCTATTTTTTGCTGAGTTTCTTGGTAATTTAGACAATTTTTGTTGCGCTTTAAATCTCTCCTCTAAAGAAAGTTTTTTATTCATTATTATTTTTTTTAACTTTGTTCTTTTCTTAAAAAACTTTTCTGAAAGTTTAATCCTTCTATTATTTTTATTTATTGAACTTAGTTTCGCCATCAATTACTCCTTTCAGATTTAAATGGAAAATTAAATTTTTTTAATAATTCTAAACTGTGCTCTTTTGAAATAGATCTGATAACAATCGTGATATCTAATCCTCTGATTTTATCTACTTTATCAAAATTTACTTCAGGAAAAATAATATGTTCCTTAACACCAAATGTGTAATTACCAAATTTATCAAAACCTTCGGTTGATAAACCTCTAAAATCTTTAATTCTAGGTAACGCAATATTTACTAATCTATCAATGAACTCATACATTTTATTTTTTCTTAATGTTACTTTTAAACCAGCCTTAGTAGCTTTTCTGGTTTTAAAATTTGAGATTGATTTTTTGAATTTTGTTGTAACAGGTTTTTGTCCAGTTATTTTTGACAAATCTTCCTCACATGATTTCATGATCTTGTTATCATTGCCATCTATTCCTAGACCCATGTTAATAACTATCTTATTTAACTCAGGCGACATATTTAAATTCTTAAAACCATACTTTTCCTTTAGTGAAGTTTTAATTTCTTTTTTATAAAGTTCTTTTAATCTTGGTATCATTTTTGTTTATTTGATTCTTTTTTTTTTCATTTTTTAAAATAGAGATGTTAGAAATATGTATAAAGTTTTCTTTTTCAAATATGCCACCTTTTTTATCCTTCGTTGTCTTTACGTGTTTTTTAATCATATTTGCTCCTTTAATTTTCACACGATTATTATTTCTATCAACTTCTATAATTTCACCTGTTTTGTTTTTATCTTTGCCAGTTAATATTTTTACGTTTATTCCTTTTGTGATCACTATATTACCTCCGGAGCTAGTGATATAATTTTCATTTGACCTCTTCCACGTAACTCTCTTGTTACTGGGCCAAAAATTCTTGTGCCTATTGGCTCGCCTTTGTCGTCAGTCAAAACTGCAGCATTATTATCAAATTTTACTTTTGAACCGTCATCCCGATGAATTCCTTTTTTTACTCTTACTACAACAGCTTTATGAACAGATCCTTTTTTAACTTTGCCTTTTGGTATTGCCTCTTTAACAGCAACAACAATAGTATCACCTATACTGGCATATCTTCTTTTTGATCCACCTAGAACTTTGATGCACTCAATTCTTTTTGCACCAGTGTTATCAGCAACACCTAACTCGGTTTGTACTTGAATCATCTTTTGTCCTCCATAACTTGAAATTTTTTAGTTTTTGAATAAGGTTTGCATTCAATAATTTTAACTTTATCTCCATTTTTAAATATATTTTTTTCATCATGAGCACTAAATTTTTTTCTTACTTTTATTACTTTTTTAAATAAAGGATGTTGATATTTTCTTTCAACTAAAACTGTGACTGTTTTATTTGGTTTATCACTTACCACTATTCCACTTAGAATTTTTTTAGGCATTTTTTTTCCTATCTATAAATGTTAACAATTTAGCAATTGTTTTCTTAGTTGAGTTAAATTTAGAAGTATTAGTTAATTGACCATTGGTTTTTTGAAATCTTAAATTAAATAGATCCTTTTTATTTTTCTCAAGATCTTTTTTTGCTTTATCTAATGTTAATTTCTTAAATTCACTTTTTTTCATTATGCAAACCTCCTAATAAATTTTGTTTTAATAGGTAATTTTGCTGAAGCTTTATAAAGTGCCTCTTTTGCAATTTGTTCTGATACACCATCTACTTCAAATAAAATTCTACCAGGCTTAACTCTACAAGCCCAAAATTCAGGTGATCCTTTGCCTTTTCCCATTCTAACTTCTGTAGGTTTTTTTGAAACTGGTATATTTGGAAATACTCTTGTCCAAACTCTACCTTGTCTTTTCATATGTCTTGTTAAAGCAACTCTGGCTGCTTCAATTTGTTTTGATATAACTCTATCAGGTTGTAATGCTTTTAAACCAAAAGAACCATAATTCATTATATTGCATCTTGAAGCATTACCGTGAATTCTGCCTTTATGAGCTTTTCTAAATTTTGTTCTGGTTGGCTGTAACATAATTATTTTTTATTTGTCTCCTGATTGAATTCTCTTGAAAAAATTTCTCCTTTGTAGATCCATACTTTTATTCCTATTATGCCATAAGTTGTCAATGCTTCGGATTCTGCATAATCAATATCTGCTCTAAGTGTGTGTGAGGGTATACTTCCTTCTCTTAGCCATTCGGTTCTCGCAATTTCATTTCCTCCCAATCTTCCACTAACAGAAACTTTTATACCTTTAGCACCTAATCTTAATGCAGACTGCATAGCTCTTTTCATTGCTCTTCTATATGATATTCTTTTAACTAATTGTTGGGCAATATTTTCTGCAACAAGAAAACCATTCGTCTCAGGTTTTTTAACTTCTTTAATATTTAAATTTACTTCATTTGTTGTTAAAGCTGAAAGTTTATTTTTAATTTTTTCTATATCGCTACCCTTTTTGCCAATTACGAAACCAGGTCTTGATGTATAAATAGTTACAAAGCATTTTTTTGATGTTCTTTCTATCATAACTTTAGATACACCAGAATTAATGACGTTTTTTTTTATATATTCTCTAATTTTAAAATCTTCTATTAAGAATTTACCAAAATCTTTTTTTTTAGCATACCAAACAGAGTCCCAACCTCTGTTAACGCCAAGTCTATATCCTACAGGATTAACCTTTTGTCCCATGTTTATCCTTCTGATCTTTTGTTGATTCTGATAATATTATAGTTAAATTCGAATAAGGTTTCATTATTGGAGAAGCTCTGCCTTTTGCTCTTGGTCTAAATCTTTTCATTACAACCTGTTTTCCACAATAAGCCTCTTTAATAATCAATTTATCTATATCATATTGAAAATTATTTTCTGCATTAGCAATAGCAGATGAAAGAGTTTTTTTTACTTCACCACATATTCTTTTATTTGAAAACTCTAAGTCTCTAAGTGCAAAGTCGACTTTTTTGCCAACTAATGATTTTAAAATTGGTTTTAATTTTCTTGTGCTCGATCTAACATTTTTGTTAACTGATCTAACTAAATTAATTCCATTATTTTTGTTTGCTTTATCCATCTATTTTTTTTCCTTACTTTCATCCTCTTTAGCTTTTTTATCTGCTGGAGTATGGCCAAAAAATTGTCTTGTAGGAGCAAACTCTCCAAATTTATGGCCAACCATGTCCTCAGAAATTGTTAATGGTATAAATTTTTTTCCATTATATATCAAAAAACTCAACCCAATAAAATCAGGAATAATTGTAGACTTTCTTGACCAGGTTTTTATTGGCTTTTTATTAGTGTCATTTTTTTGTTTCTCAACCTTTTTAATCAAGCTTTCTTCAACAAATGGACCTTTCCAAACTGACCTTGCCATAAATTATCCCTTCTTCGTTTTCCTTCTTCTAATTATATATTTATCTGTTCTTTTATTGTCTCTTGTCTTTAAACCCTTAGCTGATTGACCTGTTCGTGACACTGGATGTCTTCCACCAGCAGATTTACCCTCACCACCGCCATGAGGATGATCAACTGGGTTCATGACTACACCTCTGGTGTGAGGTCTTCTTCCAAGCCATCTTGATCTTCCAGCTTTACCTATTTTAATATTTTTTTGATCAGGGTTTGAGAGAACTCCAATTGTAGCTAACGATCTAGAGTCAATTCTTCTTACTTCACCTGAGGCCATTTTAATAATAGAATAATTTCCATCTGTTCCTGAAATTGAAACCGAGGTACCAGCTGATCTTGCAATTTTTCCACCTCCGCCTGGATTAATCTCTACATTGTGAATATTTATTCCAACAGGTATTTCAGATAATGGCAAGCAGTTTCCAACTTTTATCTCTGAGTCACCACCATTTGATACCTTGTCTCCAATCTTTATTCCTTGCGGTGCCAAATAATAATATTTTTCACCATCTTCAAATTTTACTAACATAATATGACATGATCTGTTAGGATCATATTCAACTCTTTCAACTTCCGCCATCAATCCTTTTTTTTTTCTATAAAAATCTATTAATCTATATTTTTGTTTATGACCACCACCTATATTCCTTGCTGTAATCCTTCCTTGATTATTTCTTCCACTTGATGAGTATTTAACAGATGTAAGAGGTTTGTAAGGTTTGCCTTTCCAAACTTTATTTCTGTCAACAAGAATTGTACCTCTTGAAGATTTTGTATATGGTTTAAATGTTTTTAAGCTCATTAAATACCTGTTGTTAAATCAATACTTTGACCTTTTTTAAGAGTGATAATCGCCTTTTTGTAACCTTTGACTTTGACTTTTCTCCCTCTCGTAAATTTAGTTCTGTTTCTTTTATTAATAATATTTATTTTTGTAATGTTAACTTTAAAAATTTTTTCTATATTTTTTTTAAATTTTTTTTATTAGCAGAGTCAATTACTTTAAACACAATTTTATTTAGAGATGATAAATTAGTAGACTTTTCAGTAATAACTGGACCAACTATTGAGTCATATAAATTAATTTTAGTCATTTAGTTATACCTTTTTTCTAATTCTTTTAATGATGTTTCGGTAAAAATAATTTTTTTGTACTTAACTATATCAAATGCACTGAAATGATTTATATCAGTACACTTTACATTTGGAATATTTCTAACAGCTTTATCAATGTTATTTTTTGAGGACTTGTCTAAAATAAGAATACTATTTATAGCGTGGAATTTTTTTAAAATTAAATTCATTTCTTTTGTTTTTTTAATTACTTTTGAGAAATCATTAAATATTATTAAGTCATTTAATTTATGTTTTTTTGTCAATATTGAAGCGATACTTAATCTCTTTTCATTTTTATTTAACTTTCTTTTCTTATATTTTGTTTCACCTTTTGGACCATGAGCAACACCTCCACCAACAAATATTGGGGCTTTTCTACTTGCATGTCTAGCGTTACCTGTACCTTTTTGAGCATATATTTTAGATGTGGATCCAATAATCTCATTTTTTTGTTTTGTTTTAGATTTTCTACCTTTGTAATTTGCATTTGTTTTATAAATCACTTTACTTATTAACTTTTCATTAACTTTAGATGAGAAGATTTTATCCATAACTTCAATTGATGTTTTTTTTCCGTCTAAACTAATTTTGTCTAACTTCATTTATTTTTTCTTTTTTTCTGGTATTTTTTTTAATTTCTCAATTTTCTCAATTTTTTCACTCATTGTAAGTTTTCTTACATTTTTAACAGACTCTTTTACTACAACCTGGGTATTTTTTGAGCCAGGTATTGACCCTTTTAAAAATAATAAATTATTTTCAGGATCAGATTTAATTATTTCAATATTTTGCATTGTTCTAATTTTATCACCCATATGTCCCGCCATTTTCTTGTTTTTAAATACTTTTCCTGGATCTTGGTTTTGACCTGTTGATCCGTGTGCTCTATGCGATATTGAAACTCCGTGGGATGCTCTTAATCCCGCAAAATTGTGTCTTTTCATAGCTCCTGCAAAGCCTTTTCCAATTGTTTTTGATTTAATGTCTACAAATTTTGTATCTTTAAATATTTCTATACCTATTTCATTTCCCTCTTTAAAATTTTCTAAACTTTTAACTCTAAATTCCTTTAATACTTTTTTTGGCTCAGTATTTTTTTTTGCAAAATATCCCTTCATTTGTTTCGATAGTTTTGAATTTTTAATTTTTCCAAAACCTATTTGAACAGCATTGTATCCATTTTTTTCCTTTGATAGTAATTGTATCACTCTACCTGTATCAAATTTGATTACAGTTACAGGGACAGATTGCCCAGTTTTGTAAAATTCTCTAGTCATTCCAATTTTTTTTCCAATTAAGCCTATTTCAGTCATTAAATTTTAATCTCCACATCTACACCTGAGGCTAAATCTAATTTCATTAATGCCTCTACAGTTTGTGGTGTTGGTTCAATAATATCTATTAATCTTTTATGAGTTCTTGTTTCAAATTGTTCCCTACTTTTTTTGTCAATATGAGGGGATTTCAAAACGGTATATCTTTCGATTTTAGTTGGTAAGGGTATTGGGCCTTTAATATTAGCACCGGTTCTTTTAACAGTATTTACTATTTCCTCGGTTGACTGATCTAAAACCTTATTATCATATGCCCTTAACTTAATTCTAATATTTTGTTTTTCCATTTATTAAGATCCTGTTTTTTTTGTCACTTCATCTTGAACATTTTGAGGAACTTTATCATAATGGTCAAAGAACATTGAATATTGAGCTCTACCTTGTGACATTGATCGTAGAGCGTTTATGTAGCCAAACATATTAGCTAAAGGTACCATTGCGGTAATAACTGTTGCATTACCTCTTTGCTCTTGAGTATTTATTTGACCTCTTCTACTGTTTAAGTCTCCTATGACATCTCCCATGTAGTCCTCTGGAGTTACTACTTCTACTCTCATAATGGGCTCTAATAGTTTTAATGTTGCTCTATTACATGCTTCTTTAAAACATTGTCTTGAAGCTAGTTCAAAGGCCAGAACACTTGAGTCAACGTCATGATGCAATCCATCTAAGATGGTCACTTTATAATCAATTATTGGAAAGCCTGCTAAAATACCAGAGTCTGAAACACTTTCTATTCCTTTTTCAACACCTGGAATAAATTCTTTTGGAATTGCTCCACCTTTAATTTTGCTTTCAACTTCTCTACCTTTTCCGGGCTCCAAAGGTTCAACAGATAATTTCACCCTAGCAAATTGACCTGCTCCACCACTTTGTTTTTTATGTGTATAATCAAACTCTGAATTTTTTAAAATTGTTTCTCTATATGCTACTTGAGGTGCACCAATATTTGCTTCAACTTTGAATTCTCTTTTCATTCTGTCAACTATAATATCTAAATGAAGTTCGCCCATACCTTTAATTATTGTTTGTCCTGACTCCTCATCTGATGTAACTCTAAATGATGGATCTTCTTTAGCTAGTCTTCCTAAGGCTTCACCCATTTTTTCTTGGTCACCTTTAGTTTTGGGCTCTACAGCAATTTCAATTACTGGATCTGGAAACTCCATTGGCTCAAGTAAAACTGGACTGTCCTCATCAGCTAATGTGTGTCCTGTTATAGTATATTTTAATCCTGCTAAAGCAACGATATCGCCAGCATTAGCTTCTTTTATGTCCTCTCTAGAGTTCGCATGCATCAACAACATTCTACCAACCCTTTCTTCTTTGTCCTTAGAGGTATTATAAATTCCAGTCCCAGATTTTACTGTTCCAGAATAAATTCTTATAAATGTTAAAGAACCTACAAAAGGATCATTTGCAACTTTAAATGCTAATGCAGAAAAAGGCGCATTATCCTCAAATTTCATTTCTACAATATCCTCGGAATTTGGTTTAGTTCCATTAATCGAACCTATGTCAACTGGGCTTGGTAAGTAATCTACTACAGCATCTAATAGAGGTTGGACACCCTTATTTTTAAAGGCTGATCCAGTCAAAACAGGGACAAAATTAAAACTTAAGCATCCTTTTCTTATACATTTTTTTAAATCTTCTGATTTTATCTCTTCTCCATTCAAATAACTTTCCATTAACTTTTCGTCTTGTTCAACTGCTGTTTCTACTAATTCTTGTCTATATTTATCCGTGATTTCTTTTAAATCTGAAGGTATATCTTTTTCCTCCCAAGCAGCTCCTAAATCTTCGTTTTTCCATACGATTGCTTTCATTTTTACAAGGTCAACTACTCCTTGCAGTGAGGCCTCAATACCAATAGGAATTTGCATTACCAAAGGTTTTGCACCAAGTCTATCTTTAATCATATCTACACATCTAAAAAAATCTGCACCAGTTCTATCAAGTTTATTGACAAAACATATTCTTGGTACTTTATATTTATCTGCTTGTCTCCATACTGTTTCTGATTGAGGCTCAACACCTGCAACTCCATCAAAAACAGCAACTGCTCCATCGAGTACCTTTAAAGATCTCTCAACTTCAATTGTAAAATCCACGTGACCAGGTGTGTCGATGATATTAATTCTATGATCTTTCCAAAAACAAGTAGTTGCTGCTGAAGTTATAGTAATACCTCTTTCTTGCTCTTGTTCCATCCAATCCATGGTAGCAGCACCGTCATGTACCTCACCAATTTTATGACTTTTTCCAGTATAGTATAAAATTCTTTCAGTAGTTGTTGTTTTTCCAGCATCGATATGTGCCATAATACCAATGTTTCTATATTTATCTAATTTGTGTGTTCGTGTCATTTAATATTACCATCTAAAATGAGCAAAAGCTTTGTTAGACTCTGCCATTTTGTGAGTGTCCTCTTTTTTTTTAATTGCTGATCCTCTGTTTTGATATGCATCATAAATTTCATTAAAAATTTTATCAGACATTTTTTTATCTTTTCTTTTTCTTGATGCATCTATAAGCCATCTTATCGCTAATGCTTGTGATCTTTTAGATTTAACCTCAACAGGAACTTGATAAGTAGCTCCACCTACACGTCTTGATCTAACTTCAACAGTTGGTTTAATATTCGTAATTGCTTGATTGAATATTGTTATAGGCTCATCTTTAGATTTGGATTTAATTTTTTCTATGGCATCATATACAATTTTTTCAGCAATAGTTTTTTTGCCATCATACATAAGAGAATTTATTAATTTTGGAATTATCGCAGATTTATATTTTGCATCTAATGAAATATTTTTTTTTGAGGAGCTTTTTTTACGAGACATTTTATTTACCTTTTTTTGCTCCGTATTTAGATCTTTGCTGTTTTCTTGCTGTTACACCCTGTGTATCTAAATTACCTCTCAAGATATGATATCTTACCCCTGGTAAATCTTTTACTCTGCCACCTCTGATAAGAACAACCGAGTGTTCTTGCAAATTATGACCTTCGCCAGGTATATAAGATGTTACTTCGTGTCCATTAGATAATCTTACTCTTGCTACTTTTCTTAATGCAGAATTTGGTTTCTTAGGTGTGGTTGTATAAACTTTTAGACATACACCTCTTTTCTGGGGAGATTTTTCAAGCGCAGGAACTCTGTCTCTAGCCTTTGGTCTAGTCCTTCTTTTTTTCAACAATTGATTTATCGTCGGCATAATATAGTAATGATTAAGGAAGAAATTAAAGTAGTCTAATGTCTGTGGTCGCGTTTAGTACCTAAATAGCACTACTATCCAACCAAAATCTTGGTGAAAATACTATAGTTTTTGAAATTGTCAAATTAAAACAATAAAAAAAACGCTCTATTATTATGGATTTGCAGGCGTTTCAGCTTGTTCTACTTTTTCTTGCTCAGATAAGAATTTTTGATCGTCTTCTAATGCTTTTTTATTCCATTTGTTTTTAATTGAACCGGTTCCAGCAGGAACTAATCTTCCAACAATTACATTTTCTTTTAATCCAGCTAAAGTATCAACTTTTCCTTTTATAGCAGCGTCTGTGAGAACTCTTGTTGTTTCTTGGAAAGATGCAGCTGATATAAACGACTCTGTTTGTAAAGATGCTTTTGTTATTCCCATTAATACTCTCTCTCCAACAGCTGGTTTTTTTCCATTTTTAACTAATTCTTCATTCACATTTTCCAATTTAAACCTATCTATAATTTCACCAGGTAGATAATCTGAGTCTCCAGAGTTTTTTATTTCAACTTTTTTAAGCATTTGTCTTAAAATAGTTTCGATGTGCTTATCATTAATTATAACACCTTGTAGTCTATAAACTTCTTGAACTTGATTTACAAAATATTCTGTTAGTTCTTTAATACCTAAAATTCTCAATATATCGTGTGGTAATGGTTGACCATCTAAAAGATATTCTCCCTTTTTGATTTCTTCACCAGGATTAAAATTAATATGTTTTCCTTTTGGTATTAGGTAATTTGAAGTTTCACCAGAGTCTGATACGATTGATACTTTTTGTTTTCCTCTTACTTCTTTTCCAAACATAACTTTACCATCGTTTTCTGCTATGATTGCACTGTCTTTAGCTTTTCTTGCTTCAAACAATTCAGCTACTCGTGGCAATCCTCCTGTAATATCTTTCGTCTTTGAAGTTTCCTTAGGTAATCTTGCAATTACGTCTCCAGCGCTTATTTTTTGTCCATCTTTTACTGATAAGATTGAATCTGGAACTAAATAATATCTGGCTTCATTATCGTCTGCTTTTTTAACAACATTACCTTTTTCGTCTCTTAGAGTAATTCTAGGTTTTAGCTCAGTATTTTTAGATTGAGATCTCCAATCAATAACTGATTTGGAAGATATACCTGTTGTATCATCTTGAGTTTCAGAAAGAGAAACTCCATCTATTAAATCTACGAAATTAACTATACCGCTTTTTTCAGCGATAACTGGTGTTGTATACGGATCCCATTCACAAACTTTTGAATTTTTTTTAACTTTGTCTCCATTTTTAAAGAAAAGTTTTGATCCGTAAGGAACTTTATAAATTGCAATCTGCATTCCTTTTTCATCTTCCAAAGAAATTTGTGTATTTCTTCCCATTACTATTTGGTTTTTTTTGGAATCCTCTAATAAGTTTGTATTAATTATTTTTAAAACACCATCGTTTTTAACAACTATTTGAGAGTCTTGTTTAATTTGAGCGGTACCACCAACGTGAAAAGTTCTCATTGTTAATTGTGTACCTGGTTCACCAATTGATTGTGCTGAAATCATTCCTATAGCTTCACCTACGTTAACCATTTGACCTCTTGAAAGATCTCTTCCATAACACATCGCACAAACACCTTCTTTAGAACCACAAGTTATAACAGAGTATACATTTATAGCTTTAACACCAGCTGCATCAATTTTTTCACAACCAGCCTCATCTATCATTTCACCTTTTTTAATTATAACTTCACCAGATATTGGATTTTTGACATTATCAGCAACGACTCTTCCTAGAGCTCTTTCTGATAAACTGACGATAATATTTCCACCTTCAATTATTTCAGATAAAGTAATACTTCCTTTACTTTTACAATCACAATCTTTTTTTGTGATTGTTAAATCCTGAGCAACATCACATAATCTCCTAGTTAAATATCCTGAATTAGCAGTTTTTAATGCAGTATCTGCAAGACCTTTTCTGGCACCGTGAGTAGAGTTAAAGTATTCAAGCGCAGTTAGGCCTTCTTTAAAATTGGAAGTAATTGGTGACTCGATAATCTCACCAGATGGCTTTGCTATTAAACCTCTCATCCCTGCTAATTGTTTCATTTGAGCAGCAGAACCTCTGGCACCTGAATCTGCCATCATAAATACAGAGTTTATATTAAGTCCTTCATCGGTTTTTTCCGTAGCAGATATACCTTTCATCATTTCAGATGCAACATTGTCTGTACATTTTGACCAAGCATCGACAACTTTATTATATTTTTCACCTCTTGTAATTAAACCCTCTGAATATTGATTTTCGTAGTCTTTAATTAATTTTTTTGTTTCCTCTATTAATGATTCTTTGCTATTCGGGATAATCAAATCATCTTTACCAAAAGATATTCCCGCTTTAAAAGCATGCTTAAATCCTAAGTCTTTAAGTTTATCACAAAATATAACTGTACTTTTTTGGCCAGTAAATCTAAAAACAATATCTATTATTTCAGAGACAACTTTTTTAGGAAGTATTCTATCAATTAGACTGAAGGTGATGTCTTTGTCTTTAGGTAATAGATTGGCTAATAAGAATCTTCCAGCTGTACTTGTATGTTTTTCAAATTTTATTTTACCATTTTCATCAACAGTCTCAAATCTAGATATAATTCTTGAATGAATTTTTATACTGCCAGATTCTAAAGCTTGTTCAATTTCAGAATTATTTACAAAATAACCTTCAACTTTTTTTTCCTGGTATGGAGGCAAAGACAAGTAATAAATTCCTAATATCATATCTTGACTAGGTACAATTATAGGTTTTCCATTAGAAGGGCTTAAAATATTATTTGTTGACATCATTAATACTCTTGCTTCAAGTTGTGCCTCTAAACTTAGAGGTATATGAACTGCCATCTGATCACCATCAAAGTCTGCATTAAAAGCTGCGCAGGTTAATGGATGTAATTCGATAGCATCTCCCTCTATCAATTTAGGTTCAAAAGCTTGAACACCAAGTCTGTGTAGTGTTGGAGCTCTATTTAGTATAACAGGGTGCTCTCTCACAATAAGTTCTAATGCATCCCAAACTGCATTTGTCTCTCTTTCAACTAATTTTTTTGCTTGTTTAATTGTTGAAGCTAAGCCTAATTTATTTAATCTTGCGTATAAAAATGGTTTAAACAATTCTAAAGCCATTTTTTTTGGAAGCCCACACTCATGCAATTTTAAATCTGGCCCAACTACAATTACAGATCTACCTGAATAATCAACTCTTTTTCCAAGCAAGTTCTGTCTAAATCTACCTTGTTTACCCTTAAGCATCTCTGCTAAAGATTTTAATGGTCTTTTTCCAGTTCCAGTTATTACTCTACCGCGTCTACCATTATCAAAAAGGGCATCGACAGATTCTTGTAACATTCTTTTTTCATTTCTAACTATTATGTCTGGAGCCTTTAAATCCATTAATCTTTTTAAACGATTATTTCTGTTTATTACTCTTCTATATAAATCATTTAAATCTGAAGTAGCAAATCTACCACCGTCTAATGGTACTAAAGGTCTTAACTCTGGAGGAATTACAGGTATTACGGTAAGAATCATCCACTCTGGTTTGTTTCCTGTTTTAATAAAGGAGTCAATTAACTTTAAACGTTTTATAGATCTTTCCTCAGAAACTTTAGATTTTGTCTCATTAATCGTCTTGACCAATATTTCTTTTTCTTGCTCAAGATTTATCGATTTTAAAATTTCTAAAATAGCTTCGGCGCCTATTCCAGCAGTAAAAGATTCTTCTCCAAATTCGTCTTGATATTTAATTAACTCCTCCTCAGATAGCAATTGGTTTTTCTTTAGACCAGTTAATCCAGGTTCAATTACAATAAAATTTTCAAAGTATAATACTCTCTCCACTTCTTTCAATTTCATATCGACTGCTAAAGATATTCTGCTTGGTAGCGATTTTAAGAACCATATATGAGCAACAGGTGTTGCTAGATTTATATGTCCCATTCTCTCTCGTCTTACATTTGATTTTGTTACTTCAACACCACATTTTTCGCAGATTATGCCTCTAAATTTCATTCTTTTATATTTTCCACATAAACACTCATAATCTTTGATCGGACCAAATATTCTTGCACAGAACAAACCGTCTTTTTCAGGTCTAAAGGTTCTATAGTTTATAGTTTCAGGTTTCTTAATTTCTCCATAAGTCCATGATTTAATTTTTTCAGGACTCGCTAGAGAAATCTTAATACTATTAAAATTTTGAACATCTGATATCTCACTACTTTTAAAAATGTTACTTAAATCTTTTTTCATAATTATTGCACGAATGAACTAAGTTTATTTTTCCAATTTTTTCCTTCTTTTGATACAAATAATGCTACTGCTTCTATTTCTTTTTCAGATAATTTATCTTTATAAGCTGGCATCACGCCATATCCATTGGTTACTATATTTACAACATGTTCCTTTGAAAGTTGATTGTTTCCACCATCAGCTGCATTTAAAATATGACAATTTACACAAGCTTCTTTGTTGTAAAATATTTCTTGTCCAATTTTTATAAAATCTTCAGCGAATAGATTTGTAGGCATTAATAATAAAGTTAATAAAGTTATTTTTCTCATAATTAATTTAATTCGACATTTAATGCTAAGGATTTTATTTCTTTAACCAAAACGTTAAATGACTCAGGTATTCCTGACTCAAAATTTTCTTCACCCTTAACAATTGTTTCATAAACTTTTACTCTTCCAGCTACATCATCTGATTTAACAGTTAATATTTCTTGCAATGTGTATGATGCTCCATAAGCTTCTAAAGCCCAAACTTCCATTTCACCAAATCTCTGACCACCAAGTTGTGCTTTACCACCTAGAGGTTGCTGTGTTACTAAACTATATGGTCCTGTCGATCTAGCATGAATTTTATCTTCGACTAAGTGATGAAGTTTTAGCATATAAATTGTTCCAACAGTTACGGGTCTATCAAATTTTTCACCTGTTCTACCATCCCAAAGATCTGTTTGACCTGAATTGGGTAACTTTGCTATTTCTAACATCTTGGTTACATCTCTCTCTTTTGCTCCATCAAAAACTGGAGTCGAAATTGGAACACCATTCATAAGATTTTCACATAGATCTGAAAATTCAGTTTTAGATAATTTTTCAATTGAATTTCCAAGTATTTCTTGACCATAGATTGATTTTAAAAATTCTTTTATTTTTTGATTTAACTCAAATTTTTTTTGATTTTCGGTGATTAGTGATTTTAATTTTTCTCCTAACTCAGTACATGCCCATCCTAAATGAGTTTCTAAAATTTGACCAACATTCATTCGACTTGGTACACCCAGAGGATTTAATACTATATCCACAGGTTTGCCATTTTGTCTGTAAGGCATATCTTCAACAGGGACAATTTTACTTACAACTCCCTTATTTCCATGTCTACCAGACATCTTATCTCCAGGTCTAAGCCTTCTTTTAATTGCAACAAAAACTTTTACCATTTTCATAACGCTAGGTAAAAGGTCATCGCCTTGTCTAATTTTTAAAACTTTATCTTCAAACCTTTCTTTTATATCGAGACTAGCCTCATCGTACTGATCTTTGAGTTTGCTAAGTATTTCATTCTTCTTTAAATCATTTAGATCTATTTTAAAAATATCTGAAATTGATAAATCTGCGATATTTTGCTGATTAATTTCGTCACCTTGATTTAAATTTTTAATTTTTTTTGCTAATCTATGACCGTTCAAAATTTGAAGTGTTCTTTGTTTGATACTCCTGTTTAAAATTTCTTCTTCAACAATTCTATCTTGCTGAACTAGATCAATCTCTGCTCTTTCTATAGTAATTGATCTCTCATCTTTTTCTATACCGTGTCTGTTAAAAACTCTTACGTCTATAACTGTTCCACCACTTCCACTAGGCATTTTTAGAGAAGTATCAGTAACATCAATGGCTTTTTCACCAAATATAGATCTTAATAATTTTTCCTCTGGCCCTGAAGCAGTATCACCTTTAGGGGTTACTTTTCCTACAAGTATGTCCCCAGGTTTTACTTCGGCACCTATATAAACAATTCCAGACTCATCTAAGTTTTTTAAAGCTTCCTCGTTTACATTGGGGATATCTCTTGTGATGTCTTCTTCACCTAATTTTGTGTCCCTTGCCATTACTTCATACTCTTCAATATGGACAGAGGTAAAGACATCGTCAGTTACACATCTTTCAGAAATTAAAATCGAATCTTCGAAATTATATCCCTGCCAAGGCATAAAGGCTACTGTAACATTTTTTCCAAGAGCAAGTTCACCAATTTTGGTGGAAGGTCCATCAGCAATTATATCTCCATTTTTTACTTTATCACCCACCCTGACTAAAGGTTTCTGATTTATACAAGTATTTTGGTTCGATCTTTTAAACTTTTGTAAATTGTAAATATCAACACCAGATTTAGAGTAATCAGTCTCACCCGTAGCCTTTATAACAATTCTTTTTCCATCAATTTTATCTACAATACCGTCTCTTTTTGCAACAATTGTTACGCCTGAATCTAAGGCTACATCACTTTCAATTCCTGTTCCTACTAATGGAGACTCTGGTTTAAGTAATGGAACTGCTTGTCTCATCATATTAGATCCCATTAACGCTCTGTTTGCATCGTCATTTTCTAAAAATGGTATTAAAGATGCAGCTACAGAAACTAACTGCTTTGGAGATACGTCAATGTAATCAATATTTTCAGGTTTAGATAAAATAAAGTTCAAATTTTGTCTGCTTGATACCAAATCTTCTGTTAATTTTCCGTTTTTATCAATTTTTGAATTTGCTTGAGCGATTGTATATTTGGTCTCTTCCATAGCTGATAAATATTCTATTTTTTCCTGAACAACTCCATCAACAACTTTTCTATAAGGAGACTCTATAAAACCATATTTGTTAATTTTTGAGTATGTTGATAAGCTATTTATTAATCCAATATTTGGTCCTTCTGGTGTTTCGATTGGACATATTCTTCCATAATGTGTTGGGTGAACGTCTCTTACTTCAAAGCCAGCTCTTTCTCTTGTTAAGCCTCCAGGACCTAATGCAGAAACTCTTCTTTTGTGTGTAATTTCAGATAATGGATTTGTTTGATCCATGAATTGAGAAAGTTGAGACGTAGCAAAAAAATCTTTCAAAGAAATTGTCAATGGTTTAGCATTAATCAAATCTTGTGGCATAGCAGACTCAACATCAAGAGTTGTCATTTTTTCTTTAATTGCTCTTTCCATACGATAAACACCAATTCTAGCCTGATTTTCTACAAGCTCACCAACTGATCTAACTCTCCTATTTCCTAGGTGATCAATATCATCAACCTCATCTTTACCATCTCTGAGATCGAGCATTTTTTTAACTATTGAGATAATATCATCGTTTCTTAATATTGTAATTTTATCAGAACAATCTAAATTTAATCTTGAATTTAATTTAACTCTTCCAACATCTGATAAATCGTATCTGTCAGAACTAAAAAATAAATTATTAAAAATCTGTGAAGCTATTTCAATTGTCGGAGGTTCACCAGGTCGCAATACTTTATAAATTTCATTTATTGCTTCATGTTTTGTCTCATTTTTATCATTAAAAATCGTTTGTAACAAATAAGGACCTTTATTAATAGAACTTGTAAAAGCAGTTTCAATAATAGTAAGGTTTTCCTCAATAGCTTTTTCTATTATGGTTTCATTTATTTCGGTTCCAATTTTAAAAACATCTTTACCTAGAGAAAATTGTTTAACAATGTATTTGCCATATAAAAACTGGCTATCAACATATATTTCTTTTAGTCCATCGGAATGTAATTTTTTTGCTTTTAAGTAATTAATTTTTTCACCTTTTTTAATAATTATTTTATTTGTTTTTGCGTCAATTATTTCTTCTGAAAAGTTTTTTGATTTGAAATGGTCTGGATTAAATTTTGTTTTCCATTTTTTTAATTTACTATCAAAATGATAAGTTTCTTTATCATAAAATTCATTTATCATATCTGATTTACTAAAACCCAATGCTAATAATAAAGTTGAGACAAGGATTTTCTTTTTTCTATCTACTCTAAAATATAATAAATCTTTAACATCATACTCAAAATCTAACCACGATCCTCTGTTTGGTATTACTCTACAATTAAATAATAATTTTCCACTTGCATGAGATTTCCCTTTATCATGATCAAAGAACACACCGGGACTTCGGTGCATTTGATTCACGACAACTCTTTGAACACCGTTAGTAATGAAGGTTCCACTATTTGTCATCATAGGAACTTCACCCATATACACTTCTTGTTCTTTGGCTGATAAAATATCTTTTGTATTATTTTCCTGATTTATTTCATAAACAACCAATCTTAACATACACTTTAATGCAGAAGAGTAAGTAAGACCTCTTTGTATACATTCATCAACGTCAAATTTAGGTTTTTCAAGTTTATAGCTTACATATTCAAGTGTTGCTTTATCATTAAGATCCTCTATAGGAAAAATACTTTTAAAAACTCTATCAAAACCTTTGATAAACTGTGGATCTACATCTTTTTTAAATTCGGTAAGTTCTTTGTATGAGTTTTTTTGGACCTCTATAAGATTTGGAATAGAAAGACCTTCTTTTAATTTTCCAAAGTTCTTTCTAATATTTTTCTTTTTAGTAAAAGATAATTCCATTTAATATCAACCGTTAAAAATCAAATTAACAGCTTTTTTTATAAATTTTGTTTATTTAAGTTCTACTTTTGCACCAGCTGCTTCGAGTTTTTTTTTCATCTCTTCAGCATCTTTTTTATTAACACCCGATTTAATTTCTTTTGGTGCTGCCTCAACTAAATCTTTTGCTTCTTTTAAGCCTAATGTAGTAATAGCTCTAACTTCTTTTATTACATTAATTTTTTTGTCTCCTGCTGAAGCTAAAAAAATTGTAAATTCATCTTTTTCTTCTGCGGGTGCACCTCCAGCTGCAGCTCCTGCTGCTGGCGCTGCTACAGCTGCTGCTGCAGTAACTCCCCATTTTTCCTCTAATTGTTTTGATAATTCTGCTGCCTCAACAACAGTAAGTTTCGATAGTTCGTCTATGATTTTGTTTAGATCTGCCATACTTCTTCCAAGGTTATTTTTTTGATTTTTCGAGCGCTAAAATAGCGATTTTTGAGGCTGGCGCAAGTAAAATACTTGCGATTTTTTGAGCTGGAGACCTCAATATTCCTACAATTTTAGCCCTTGCCTCATCCAGAGAAGGTAATGTTGCAACATTTTTTACTCCAGCAACATCTAAAATGTCTCCTCCCATGATTCCACCAAGAATTTTTAAATGAGAGTTTTCTTTTGAAAAGTTTGTTAAAATTTTTGCTGACGTAATAGCATCAGAAGATAAAGCAACTGCAGTAGGTCCTGTAAAAAATTTTGACAATTCTTTACACTTTGTTTTTTCTAAAGCTAGTTTGGTAATCCTATTTTTAGTAATCTTGAATTGAATACCATGTTCTCTCATTTTTTTTCTTAATTCATCTAATTGTTTTACTGTAAGTCCTTGATAATGAGCGACTATAACAGCCTCAGATTTATCAAATTGATCTGTCATCTCTTTTATATAAATTTGTTTTTTTTCTTTACTTATCATTACTATATACTCTTACCTATTTTAACTTTATAAGAAACACCCATTGTTGAGGTTATAAAAACATTCTTTATTAAATCACCTTTAATTGTTAGGTTCGATTTCTCTTTTTCTAAAGTATCTATCACTGTATTAAAATTTTTGATCAGATTCTCATCAGAGAATGATTTTTTTCCAAAACTTAGACCAATATTCCCATCTTTGTCATTCTTAAGTTCAATTTGTCCTGCTTTTGCATTTTTAACTGCGTCTGAAATATTATCTGTTACCGATCCTAACTTTGGGTTTGGCATTAAGCCTTTTGGTCCTAAAATTTTACCAAGTTTCGAAAGTTTAAGCATCATCGATGTTGTGCTGATTAATTTTTCAAAATCCAATTCCCCACTTTTGATTTTTTCAATTAAATCATCTCCACCAACTAGATCAGCGCCTGCATCTTTTGCTTCTTTTTGTTTAACTTCTTCAGCTACAACAGCCACTTTTGTTTTTTTTCCTGAGCCACTAGGAAGATTAACCGCTGTTCTAATATTTATTTCACTTTTTTTTTGTTTATTGTTAATTAAAATGTTTAGATCTATTGATTCATCAAATTTTGTTGTACAATTTTTTTTAACAATCGGTATCAAATTGTCTATTGACTGAGGTTTTTCTAAATTAGTTTTTTTTGGTAATTTTTTATATCTCTTTGAATTCATCAATCTTTTACCTCTATTCCCATAGATCTTGCTGATCCTGCTATAATTTTAACTGCCTCATCAATATCATGAGCATTAAGGTCTTCCATTTTCTTTTTTGCTATTTCCTCAGCTTGTTTTTTTGTAATTGATGCCACAATATTTCTTCCAGGTTCTTGAGATCCACTTTTTAATTTTGCTGCCTCCTTAATAAAGTGTGAAGCTGGTGGAGATTTAATTACAAAGTCAAATTTTTTATCTTTATAAACTGTGATGATTACAGGTACTGGCTTTCCCATGAAATTTTTAGTTTTATCATTAAAAGCTTTACAAAATTCCATTATATTTATTCCTCTTTGTCCTAAAGCCGGTCCAACTGGCGGTGCTGGATTTGCTTGTCCGCCCTTAATTTGTAATTTTACATATCCGCTTATTTCTTTTTTTGCCATTAGCTTACCTTTTCGATTTGATTAAATTCTAGATCAACTGGTGTTGGTCTACCAAAAATAGAAACTGAAACTTTCACTCTAAGTTTTTCTTCATCTATATCTTCAATTAATCCTGAGAATGATGCGAACGGTCCGTCGACAACTTGAACTTTTTCCCCCACTGAATAATCAATAGTAGATTTAGGCTGTGCTACACCATCTTTCATTTGTCCTAAAATCTTTTCAATCTCTTTATCAGAAACTGGAACTGGTATGCCTTTAGATCCTAAAAATCCACTTACTTTTTTTATTCCTTTGATCATATGATAAATATTATTATCCATTTCACTTTTTATTAACACATATCCTGGAAAATACTTTTTTTTTCTTTGTACTCTTTTTCCTCTTTTTACCTCGGTTACATCATGTGTTGGAACGACAATTTCCTCAATTTTGTCTGATATTTTAGCTTTATCAGCCTCCTCCTTTATTAATTGGGCTACTTTGTTTTCAAAACTTGAGTGTGATTGAACTATGTACCAGTTTTTCATCAAAATCCTATTTTTAATATTAATCCCAAAACAAATTGAAAAAATTGATCTAAAAGTAAAAAGAAAATTGATGCTATGATAGCCATCGCAGCAACCATTAAAGTTCCTTGTAATGTTTCTTTACCCGTTGGCCAAGTAACTTTAAATGCTTCTTGTTTTACCTCTTGTAAAAATTTAACAGGGTTTTTCATATCTTCCTTTAATCTGGCAGGAGCGGAGGGACTTGAACCCCCAACCTCCGGTTTTGGAGACCGGCGCTCTACCAATTGAGCTACACTCCTATAGGTAGCTTACTTAATTATTTTTGTTACTACTCCTGCACCTACAGTTTTACCACCCTCACGAATAGCAAAATTTAACTTTTCACTCATAGCAATAGGTGTAATTAATTTGACTGTAAATTTAGCATCGTCACCAGGCATAACCATTTCTGTGCCAGAGGGAAGTTCAACTTCTCCTGTAACATCTGTCGTTCTAAAATAAAATTGAGGTCTATACTTAGTAAAGAAAGGAGTATGTCTACCACCCTCTTCTTTTTTTAAAACATATGCTTGAGCCTCAAATTCTGTGTGTGGAGTTACAGAGCCAGGTTTCGCTAACACTTGACCTCTCTCAACATCTGTTCTTTCAACACCTCTTAATAGTGCTCCAATATTATCTCCGGCTTCTCCGGTGTCTAAAATTTTTCTGAACATTTCAACACCAGTACAAACTGTTTTTTTAGTGTCTCTAATACCAACAATTTCTATTTCTTCACCTGTTTTTACAACGCCTTGTTCAACTCTACCAGTTACAACTGTACCTCTTCCTGAAATTGAAAATACGTCTTCAACTGGCATCAAAAAAGGTTTGTCTTTTGGTCTATCAGGTTGTGGGATGTGTTCATCAACCGCCTTCATTAGTTCCATTATAGCTTTTTTACCAATTTCCTCATCTTTACCTTCTACGGCAGCTAAAGCTGATCCTTTAATAATTGGAGTTTTGTCACCAGGGAATTTGTAAGAAGTTAATAACTCTTTTATTTCCTCTTCAACAAGTTCAATTAATTCTTTATCTTTTACTTGATCAACTTTATTTAAAAAAACAACAATAGCTGGTACTCCAACTTGTCTTGCTAAAAGAATATGTTCTCTAGTTTGAGGCATTGGACCATCTGCAGCATTAACTACTAATATTGCACCATCCATTTGAGCTGCTCCTGTAATCATGTTTTTAACATAGTCGGCGTGACCTGGACAATCTACGTGAGCGTAATGCCTTTTTTCAGTTTCATATTCAACGTGAGCAGTTGAAATTGTAATTCCTCTTTCTTTTTCCTCTGGGGCTTTGTCAATTTGATCATATGCTGTAAATTGAGCTCCACCAGTCTCCGATAATACTTTTGTTATCGCAGCAGTTAGTGTTGTTTTACCATGGTCTACGTGCCCAATTGTGCCAATGTTACAATGTGGCTTGGACCTATTAAATTTTTCCTTTGACATTACTGTTTTACCTCACTTTAATTTTTTTAATATTTTGGAGCGGGTAAAGGGAATCGAACCCTTACATCCAGCTTGGAAGGCTAGCGTTCTACCATTGAACTACACCCGCATACCCAAGTTAATACTCCAAGTTATTTTATTACTTTAAAAGAATGGTGGAGGGGGAAGGATTCGAACCTTCGAAGACCGAAGTCAACGGGTTTACAGCCCGCCCCATTTGACCGCTTTGGTACCCCTCCTAAATAATAGGAGTAGCGTCACCTTGTTCAATTAAAGCTTTAAACAACAGGGGTTTTATATATTTTTATTGAACAAATGCAATATGAGAAATAACAAGAAAATGAGTAAAAAATTAAGTAAAATTAAGGAAAATTATGTCAAATTCTAACTTTTATATCGTTGGGAAACATCCAGTTATTGAGGCTTTAAAAAATCCAAATAGAAAAGTAACTAAACTTTTTCTTACAGAGGAAAGCAAAAAAGCAATTCATAGGGAAAACAACAAGGTAAATCTTTTAAAAGATATTAAAGTTTATTTCAAAACTAAGAAGGAGCTAGATAAATATTGTAAGAATGAAAATATTTTACACCAAGGGTACGTCGCGGAAATAGAAAAACTAGAGGATTTATCTTTAAAAGAGTTTATCAAAATGAAAAAAAATAAAACTCTATTGTGCCTACAGGGGGTTACAGATCCGAGAAATATAGGTTCAATTATTAGAAGTGCTCTAGCATTTAAAATTGATGGTATTGTAGTTAAACAGAGACATTATCCTGAAACAAGTAAGACAATGTATAAAGCAAGCAGTGGAAGTATTGAGTATATGAATATATTTAAAGTATCTAATATTAATACGACTTTAAAATTTCTTAGAGAAAAAAATTTTTGGGTGTATGGTTTTGACTCTCATGCAAATAAAGATTTTTCAGAGGTTGAATGGAAAGGTGATAATGTTCTCTTATTTGGGTCAGAAGGTTTTGGATTAAACGAAAAGACTGAAAAGTATGTTGATTATTTTGTGAAAATAAAAATTAACAAAGACTTAGAAAGCTTGAATATATCTAATAGTGCATCAATAGTTTTTTTTCATATAAACAAAGCAAAAAAAATTGTTGATTAGTGCTAAATATATTATAAAAAACATGCAATGCCCTTGTAGCTCAGCTGGTAGAGCAATTGATTTGTAATCAATAGGTCCGCGGTTCGAATCCGTGCGGGGGCACCATCACTCAATAAAATCAACGTTAATTTTTTTAAAAATTTTATTTTTAATCAAATTTCTATTTTAACTGTGACGCTAGTGTGACGAATTTATAAACTGAATTTGAAGTTTTTAATTCTCTTGTTTCGAGAAACTACAAAATTCGACAAACTTTCTTTATATAATCTATATTGGTTTGTGTCACTTGGAAGAGAAGACTCCTCAAAACTCTTAAATGGGATAAAATATTTTATTTCTGAATAGTTATTATCAACTAAGTCTTGTAATAAAAAAAAGTCAACGTAGCCTTGAAAATTAACAAACAACGTAAAAAATGATGAATATCTTTTTAATGTTTCATTTAATGGGTTATCTTCGTCTCTATAATATCTTCTAATACACTCTAAAGTTAAATCAAATCTATCCCGAATTTTTTTATTTATACCTCTGGCTCCATTAATTGTCATTTTATTGTTTATTCTTTCAGATGGAAAAATTATGTATCCACCAATAGTACTACATAAAGAGACAAATTTTTTTATCTCTTCCGTTTTTATATTTTTGATAATATTTTGTGTGCTTTTAATTTTGCTATAGGTGTTTGCAATAGAGTCACTTGATAAAATAAACTCACCTGACTCTGATTTGTGATAGAGACGCATTGAAATAGTCTCATTTAGTTTAAATAATGTTCCATTGGGAAGTATTTTGCTCCATAAGTTTTTATGATAATTTCTTAAGGTAGGACTATAGCTATCTGGATCCTTCCCTTTTGGTGTGTCTGAATAAACGTTAAAGTTAATATCTATATTCACCAAAAAGCTCTATCACTTATTTTTTAAAAAGTTTTTATAATCAACTTGTATTTTTTCTTTAAATTCTTCCAAGCTAGGGCATCCATACTTATGGATCATTCTATGACAGTTCGCACATAGTATAGCAAAATCTTTTTCATCTCTACCTAACTCCTCATTTAAATCTATTTTCTTCAATATTTCTGACTTAGGAACTATGTGATGTGCTTCAACATAATCCAATTTATCGTTATACTTTCCATAAATCTTCTCAAATTTTAGATTGCAAGCCTGGCAAGTATAATCAAATTTTTTCTTTAAACTTTTGATAAACTTTGGGTCAGTTTTAATATAATACTTTTCGTGTTCTCTATGTTTCTTTAAAGCTTTTTTTTCTGATCCACTTAAATCTTTTATAATTTCTACTTCTTCTGGATCAATATTTTCGATTAATTCACTAGTACCACCTCTTTGAATAATATTTTCATAAATGTTTAGAATATTTTTAGCATCGTTAATTAATTCATTATTAGACGGCAAATTTTTAACATCATAGATTTTGCCAAAGGCACAAGACTTAACCCAAACTTCTCTTTCTTTATCACTTTTAAGTGTGATTTTAGTTCCGTGTACATTTTTAAATCCAAACTTTTTAAAATCACCTGCTTTATTCTTTAAAATTATCCCTCTAGATATTAAGATATCATCTGCTTCATTTTTATATTCTGATTTTATATCTCTGTATCCTTGGCCTAACGAAAGCATAATTTTTTTTCCATTCTCAAAAAAAGAATAGACTGGATAATACCCTCTAGTAGCAGTCTCTGACACTCTAGGGTCTAACAACACTATCCAAGCAACCCTACTCCAATTTCCAGCATGTTTAGCAACAAGCACTTTGTATTTTGAAATGATATAACCTAAATCATTTTTAAAAGATTTCGGAACTTCGGATCTAATAAATTTAGCTAAAGGATGATTTTTTAATGTTTGTTTCTTCGCTTCAGGGTATTCTTTTGCAATTTTTTCAAATACAGATCTAATATCCATTTTAAAACTCTATCACTGTGACGCTAGTGTGACTAGATCTAAGTTAAATGTCAAATTTCGTTGGAAATAAATATCTATTTAAAGTTTTATCATTGATTTCTAATCAATAGGTCCGCGGTTCGAATCCGTGCGGGGTCATCACGATTATTTTGATAATCAGGTTTTAAATTTTAATTCTAAGTGTTTATTAATTACTTTTGAAAAATGAATACAAACAAAGGTAAATAATAAAATCTTAATAGAATGAACAATAAATGCTTTTACTGCGTAAATTAAAGTGTACCTATCTCCCCCCTCTATATAAAGGCTATTTATACAGATAAATATCAAAAATAAATAAATGTACTTAAATTTGACATTTGATTTTATAATGAAAGGCAATGTAAAAATTAAAAACACTAAACCGTAATCCCAATTCGAAAAGAAAAGAACTCTACCAATAAAAATACCACCACCACAAATAAAAAGTTTTTCTTCTAAATTAAATTCATTAGATGTCTTTTTTTTACCAAAATCAAAATTGTAGTAAAATATTGCAATTGAATAAATACAAGCCAGAAAAATAGCTAAATTTTTAAAGTAAATATAATTATTTTCATTAATAAATAAATCATATCTTATTGAAAAGTAGGAAATTCCTTTAATAATAGATGTTATGCCGTGAACGATTATCAATGCATAATCTACAGAGTTTTTCATAATAAAGAAAATTTCCTCTCGAATTAAAAGTAAAAAAAACAGTGATAAAACTATAATTGTATAAAAAATTATTTGTTTTTTCATAAAAACAAAAATTGAAAAAATAGGATATAACTTTAAATAAATTGAAAAAAAGAAAATTGGAATCTTTAAATAATTATTATTAATAATACAGGTTAGGTAAATTAATATAACTATTGCTATTTCAATATTTAATCTTTCTAACAATAATAAATTAGATGTTGAAAAAAAAAATAAAACTAAGAAAAAAGAAAATATTCTTGAATTAAATTTAAAAGCTAAATCAACTAAAATGAGAGTGTAAAAATATATTAATATAAAATTGAATATTCTGAATTTTGTAGGATCATTAAATCCAAAAAATTCAAAAATAATTAACCAGATTTTAGTATAGGAATATGGTTTTTGAATAAGATCATAAGGATTATAAAGATAAGGATCGAAACCTTCTGAACTTGCTTTCAATGCTCTTGAGATTGAATCCAAGTCTGAAAATGGAGGTATTTGATATGGTATATTTACAAATTTCCAAAAAACTTTCCAGTTTTCAATATCCAAAGATATGTAAACTACAAAAGATGAAACTAAGAGAGGAATTAAAAACAGAGAGCAATATTTTAATTTCATAAATTTATTTTTTAATTTTGTATCTTTTTTTTATAATGAAAAGTTTTATTAATCCTATAAACGAGTTAACAATTAACTTAAAATTAACACTACTCTCACCTCTGATCCTATTAACAAAAATAGTGTTCGTTTCTCCAATGCGTAGTTTATTAATATTTAAAGCTAAAAGAAATTCCGATAGGATAATAAAACCGTCACCAATTTTACCGCACTTATTTAAAATAATATATACAGCCTTACTTGAGTAAATTCTAAATCCATTCGTGTAATCACTAACATTAACTCTTAATACTAATTTGGCTAAAATGTTTGATAACTTTGAAAAAATTTTCCTAGATATAGGCCAGTTAATTATTTTACTATTTTTTAAATATCTACTTGAAATTAATAAATCATAATTTTTTTTTTTGAATAATTCGATATTTTTTTTTAGCTCAACCGGTCTATGAGAAAAATCAGCATCCATTTCTATAAAAATACATTTTTTACCTTTGCTAAAATTTTTTCTTAAACCAAATAAAACAGCTGAACCCCTACCTCTGGCATTTTTTCTATGATAATAATTAACGCGTAAATATTTATTTTTTTTAACAATTTTGCCAATTTCGTTATCTATTGAATCGTCAACTATTACAATGTGAGCTTTTGGTACTACTTTTTTTATGTTTTTGATTAAACGATGAATATTTTCTTTTTCATTAAATGTTGGAATAATTATACTTATGTCTTTCATTAATAAAAGTATTTAATATTATCTTTAAATCTTGATGGACGCCATTTTGTTTTTAAAAGTTTATTATTATTAGAAATTAGATAAGTTGGTCTATGTGTATTTTTAAAAACAATATCTTTATTTTTTTTGTTAAATAATTTGACAATTTTTCTCAAATCAAATTTTTTTCCGCTTCCTATATTGTATATACCAAATTTAGAAGTTTTCATTAGTATATAAATAGCCGATATAATATCATTAGTATTCAAAAAATCTCTGAAGTGATTTATATTTTCAAAAATTATTTTCTTTTTTGAATTATTCAATTTTTTTTTTATAGCAGGAATGACAAAAGGCTCTTTCTGTTTTTTATCAGTAAAGCTAAAAATTCTACCAATACATACCTTAATTGGATATTTCTTTAATTTTTTTAACAATAATTTTTCAGCTAATATTTTAGTTTTTCCATATTTACTAGCAGGATTTAATTTTGATTTTTCAGAAATTTTTTTAAATTTATCTAATGGTTTATAGACATGAGATGTTGAAGAAAAAAAAAGCCATTTTGGCTTATTTTCTTTTTTTTTTAATGAATTTATTAAATTATTTGTACCAATAACATTTACTTTATATGCTTTTTTGTAATTTTTATTAACTAAATTGGTTGGTACTAATGCAGCAAGATGAATTAATATATCGAAATCTTTTTTTTGTATCCATTGATTAACTTTTTTTTTGCTCGTTATGTCTCCACGAAATTCATAAAATTTTAATGGTAACTTTTTTTTTAGTTTTGAACCTAAAACTCCTCTAGATCCTGTTATTGCACAAGTAAGCATTTTAAATTTTAGAAACTTTTAATAATAATTCTGCCAATTTTTTAGCCACAATGTCCGAAAGCTTTGTGGTTGGCAATCCAATAAAAAAACCTCTCTTATCAATTTGTTTAGAGTTTTGTAATTTTTTTAAATTGTAACTTATATTATATAACTTGATAGCAGGCTGATTTACAAAATTTCCGCTAATGATAGGTCTGGTTTCAACTTTATTTTTATTTAAATAATTCAAAAATTTTTCCTTTTTTTTAATATATTTTGTATCAAGTAAAATCGGTAAACCAAACCAACTTGGTTTTAAATTTTTATGTGGGTAAAAAAAACTAAATTGTTTATGCCAATTTTTTGATTTTTTAATAAAATTTATTATCTTATTTCGATTATAATTTCTTATGGACATCATTTTTGAAAGTCTTTTGAATTGATTTAATCCTATCGCCGCAGAGATTTCTAAAGGCCTTAAATTAAAACCTGAGTTTATAAAGTTAAATTTTTTATTAACTCTTTCTTTTTGAATATCTCTATCCCAACCATGTGCCCTTAAGGTTTTGAGTAATAAATAATCATCTTTAGTTTTACAAGCAATCATACCACCTTCACCTGAAGTTACTTGATGTGAATAATAAAATGAAAATGAGCTAAAATCACCAAAAGAACCTAAATATTTATTTTTATATTTTGATCCTAATGACTCGCAATTATCCTCAATCAAATATATTTTTTTCTTATTAGCAAACTTTTTAATCTCATCTATATTTGAAGTATTTCCTAAAACGTTAATTATCACTATAGCTTTAGTTTTTTTTGTTACATTTTTTTTTATAGTGTCTAAATTTATGGTAAAAGTGTTTATATCTACATCAATTAATTTTGGTTTAAGTCCAGCTTGAACTACGGGCCACAATGAAGTAGACCAGCAAATTGATGGCACTAAACATTCATCACCTTGATTTAATCTATTTTTTTTCTTTGGATTAATTAATGCAAATAAAGCTAATAAATTTGCAGAAGAACCAGAGTTAACCATCATGCAGTAATTAAGTTTAAGTTTTTTCTTGAAATATTCTTCAAACTGTTTAGTTTTTTTTGACATTGTGAGCTGCCTACTTTGTAAGACTTTAAACCCTTCAGCCAAATCATCTTTACTTAATGCATTCTCATGCAGTGGGTAATGAAATCTATTATTATTATCTTTTTTTATTAAAAGTTTTAATATTTTTTTTTTCAAAATTTATCCTTGTATCTATTATTGCTAATTTATCTCTTTTCGAATTTGTTCTAACTTAATTTTTTTTTGTAAACTTCTACTAATGTCGTAAAGTAAATTAAACTTTAATCTTTTATTTGTTTTAATTTTAATTGTCCTAGCATTTCTTACTTCGATGTTATCAGCAACTGCACTAATAGGTCTTTTTTTGATATTTAAGTTTGTAATTGTAATTTCAGAATTATCACTTACTATTTTCCCTTTCCAGCGTCTGGGTCTAAACGGACTGATAGGAGAAATAGAAAGTTTTTTTGAGTTTAAATTAAGAATGGGCCCATGAACAGAAAGATTATAAGCTGTACTTCCGGCGGGAGTTGAAACTAGAACACCATCAGAAATTAACTTTTTGATAATATCTTTTTTTCCATTTTTAATTGATAAATTAGCAGCTTGTCTACTTTGTCTTAAAATTGAGACTTCATTTATTGCTATTGAAGTTTTTGAGAGACCAGTTTTATTTGTGACTCTCATTTCAAGAGGAGAGATTGAAATCAATTTTGCTTTTTTTAAGTTATTTAAAATATTCTTTTGTGAAAATTTATTCATTAAAAAGCCATAGTTTCCAGAGTTAATACCGTAAAAAAATTTTGAACTACCTTTATTTTTTTTTAAAGTTTTCAGCATAAAGCCATCACCACCTATTACTATATTCAAGTTGTCATGTTTCAGATTATTATTTTTTAAAATTTTGAGTAGTTTTAATTTAATTCTTAAAGATGACTTATTTTTGTCAGAGGTAATAACAATTTTTTTCATTTAATGGTGCCCTCGGCCAGACTCGAACTGGCACTCCATAAATGGCAAGGATTTTAAGTCCTTTGTGTCTACCAATTTCACCACGAGGGCATTAATGAATTTCATGAGTGTTTATGCCAATATTTATAATTGAACAAGAGGAATAAGTAAATTTTTTTTATTTTATCTTTTTAGGTACTGGTCTGGTACTGGTTATCCTAGAAGGTCCTATAACTTATATAAAGGTTTATATTAAATTAATTTTTGGAATTTTTTTTATCAATTTTTGTGTTTCCACTGAAATATGAATTATTTTTAACAATAAATTAAAAGAATAAGACGGATCTTTCATAGCTTCTTTGTTAAATTCATTAATATCATTTGTAAAACCAGTTTTATCATCCTTTTTAACTGAATGTCGTTCCATTATCCATTCGATAGCAGATTTTCCACTTAATCTATAATCATAAGCCTCAAGTGGTATATCTTTAATAGTAATATAATTATTAAATTTAATTTGAGTTTTATCAGGACTAGATCTTGTACCAACAAAATTTATTTGAGATATATTGTAAAACTCTTCTTTGGGATATTTTTTTTTGTTATTATGAAAATCCACATTAAATTTTGCACTATATAATCTTTGATTATCAAAATCTAAATGTAGGTTTGATAGTTTTTTTCCTATATCATTGATTTGCATAAAATCTTTATACTTTACTATTGGAATTCTAGGCATTCCCTTTATTAAATTATTATGAAATTTTTTCCTGTAATGATCTGAATGTAAAATTCCATATACATAATAAAAAATTTGGTCCTCAGTTACTTTTTTATTTAATTTTTTTTTAAAAAGAGAGACTATTTCTGGATTTAAGTTATTTACTACAGTAGATTTGTCTTGGAATAAACTACTCTGACTATCATCCTCATTATTATTTTTATCATTGTAATAAATATACCTTGGAAATGTATGTGAAGTATTAAGTAGATGATATTCAAAAGGTTTATTTACCATTAAACAACTAAATTCACTAAAACCAGTGGTAATAACTATCGACATATTTTTATGTTTTTTTGGAAAGATTTGTTGGTGTTTTCTAGGTCTTGATACAATAAAATTATCTAAATAACACCATGTAGAAACAAATGGTCGATACAAAACTTTTTGAATTTTTTTTTCATCAAATCTATATTTTTGTTTTCTCCTAAATTGAGCTTCTAATGTACTATCCCACTTTATATCTTTATCCTTAAAATTAATCTTATTATAATTTATTTTTTGATCAATTAAGCTATTAAATTTTTTTGTCATATTTCTTGTTATATTTATTAATTTTGATTTAGAAAAATTAATAGCATACGAGTCTCTTGCTGATGCAAAACCACTTGATGTAATTGAAAAAAGATAATTTTTAAAATCTACATCATTTTTGTTAATTGAAATATATTTATCAAATTCTTTGTTGGTTTGGTTAATCCAATCATTATTTTTATCAGGTGTAATTGATACAAAAAGATTCTTATCTTCGATATTCTTTATAGATTTTAAATTAAATATTTTATTTAATTTTTGTTCTTTTGTTAAATAATCTCCAATATCATAATATTTAATATCAGCTTTTTTATTTTGTTTATTTTTATTTTTAACAAGAATTGTAATTGCGACTGGTGTCCTCGAACCCTCACCAAAAACATTACCTTTTTCCTTACGTCTTATTTCACCTTGAGTTCTCGCATTTCCTCTCAGATTAAATATATAAATACTGCTAAATTCTTCTTCAAAACATTTTCTTAATCCATCTGTTGCATTAGCATCTATCCAACTTGCATTGGTAACAAATCCTATAATACCCTCATCTTTTATTCTATCTGATGCCCATCTAAATGCCCTTATATAACTATCATATATCTTATTTTTATTTGAAGAATTTGAGTTCTTCACATAGGTTTCATAGATTTTTGAATCTAAATTTCTATAAGAAACGTTTGCAGCATCATCACTAAAAGATTTTTGACCAGCTGAATATGGTGGATTACCAATTATCACTCTAATATCTCTTTTTTTTTGATTAGTTCTTCTGTTAGAATTATCAGGTAGTAAATCAGCTATTAAATCTCTATCTTGTTCATACAACTGAAAAGTATCAGTCAACACTGACCCACTAAAAGGTCGATACGAGTTCTCTTTAATTATTTCTTGGTAAACAGACTCGATATTAATACCAGCGATATAGTATGCTAATAGAACAATTTCATTACAATGTATTTCGTTTATGAATTTATGTTTTAAATTTTTCTTATCAATCAATTTCGATTGAATTAATCTTGTTATAAAGGTTCCAGTTCCTGCAAACGGATCCAAAATATGTATATTTTTTTCAGATAAAGATGAATTAAAATCTCGAATAAGTACATCATTAATAGATTTTAATATAAAATCTACTACTTCAACTGGAGTATAAACTATTCCAAGTTTATTAGTTGTTATTGGAAATGCATTTTTGAAAAATCTTTCATACAACTCATTAATTAATGTTGTTCTTCCTTTGGATGTTACTATATCTGAAGCTCTTCTTTTTACGCTGTCATAAAATTTTTCAAGTGATTTTGTCTCAACTTTTATATTATAATCATAAATATTTGTTAAAACATTGTGAATTGCTTTTGAAACTGCATTATCTTTTACGAATTCATTTCCTTGAAATAATGTATCAAAAACGGGTTTTGTTATTATATGTTGAGCCAGCATTTCAATTGCATCATTTTCAGATATTTCAGGATTCAAATCGTCTCTAATTTCTCTTAGAAACAGTTCAAATGTTTTCCTTTCTTTAGACTTTTTATTTACTAAAATTGAATTTAATCTTGAAATATGTGTCTGAGCTATTTTGGCGATATCATTTGCCCAATTTTCCCAATAATCTCTTGTTCCGCATTTATCAACTATTTTTGCCTTAATTGCTTTGGATAAATCATTTATTTCAAAAGATAATTGATTTGTTTCTAAATCATCATCTTTTTTATTTTCAATATTTATAAGATTATCATCAGTATCTGGTATTACTTTTGCTGAGGTTTTAATGTCATCAATTTCAGCAGTTAAGGACTCAAGTTCATCATTATAGTTAATTATATCTATTTTATCTGAAACATCTTCGCCTAACTTTATTTTGTTAATTGTACTATCTAGTCTTTCATCATGTGCTCTAAGAGCATTTAAAATTTGCCATACAACACTGTATTTCTCGTTATTATCAAGAGCTCTTTCAGGTGTTACACCTGGTGCGATTGTGACAGGTATCACCACATAACCAATATCTTTTCCCTCTGCTTTTCTCATTACCCTTCCAACAGACTGAACAACATCTACTTGACTTTTTTTGGGGTGAAGAAACATTATTGCATCAAGAGATGGTACATCTACTCCTTCAGATAAACACCTAACATTTGATAAAATCCTACATTGATCATCTGGAATTTCTTCTTTAAGCCAATTTAAATGTTCTGTTCTCCTATCAGCATTAAAGGTTCCATCAATATGTTTTACATCAATATTAAGTTCTATTTTTTCATTTTTGTTCTTGTAGGTATAATCTTTAATTACATTTTTAAATTCACTTTCAAAAATTTTGGAAATTTCTATATTTTGGGAAAAGGCTAGAGCTCTTTTTATTGGGCTATGATTATTATTATCAAAACCAACTTTAGCTAAGGCTTTATAGCAACCAATAATTTTTGTAGCATCGTCAAGTCTAAGCTCTGAGCCGTCTTCAAATGATTTTTGAAGATCTCTACTTACCTTTGTTTCATCTATTGCAAGAATAACTACTTTATAGTCTGATAAAAGATTATTTTCTACAGCCCAATTAAATCCTCTAAAAAAAAGTGTTTCACCATAAATTTTTTTATCATCCATTGAAGCTAACGCAATATCCTCTCCTTTTGCTTTAGATTTAGCTTTCTCTCCATAAATTTTTGGTGTAGCAGTCATGTAAAGTCTTTTTTTTCCTTTAATAACTGCATTGTCATGAATTTTTACAAAATTAGATTCATCTTCATCAAATAAAGTCGCACCTGTAGTTCTGTGAGCTTCATCACAAATAATTAAATCAAAGTCTGGGATATCAAATTGTTTTTGAGCTTTTTCTATAACATCAATTGATTGGTAGGTCGAAAAAATAACTATCATTTTATTTTTTTCACAATTTTTAATTTGTTTTGATAAATCCTCTGAATTTGTTGTCGCTGGAAATGCAAGATCATTCAATGATATTTCAATTTTATCATCTGATGGTTTTCTTTTTCCCACTTTCACATCTGAACAAGCTGAAAAAGCATAAAAATCATCAATAGAATCGTTTTTCCATTCTCTTACAGTTTGAGACATGAGTGCTAAAGATGGAACAATATATAAAATCAATTTATTTTTTGATTTTAATTTTTCAGCGATATTTAAGGCTGTGAAAGTTTTTCCAGTACCACAAGCCATAATAAGTTTACCACGATCTTTTTTATTTAAACCAGATAACACAGCATCCACTGCTTTAATTTGATGGTCCCGTAATTCTTTTTTTTTGTTTAATACAACTTTTTCATCTTTTAAATATGATAACCAATCAATCCGACTCTCTTGTAATTCATTCAATTGAATTCTTTGATATTTTTTGTCTAAATTATTAAATACTTTTTTTGCATTTATTCCTATATCTTGAGAAGAAGTATCTATAAGAATTAGTCTTTCAAAATCATCAGTTGAAGAAGCTGAAATAAAAGAGTCTATATCTGATTTAGAAATAGTATGTTCAGATTGATAACACTTACATTGAATTGCACAAAATTTATCACTTCCATTTATTTTTGCTACTAAATCTATTCCGATGTCTGATTTAGAATAATTTTTGTTTGCTTTTGACCAATCTTTATAATGCCAAATTTTTGAAAATTGTTGTTTTTGTAATGGATCATTTTCAAAAAAAATTTTACACATTTTTTCAAAAACATCCCCTAGATCTTTATCATTTTTAGCTTTTTTTCGGATAATTTTAATAGCTTCTGAAAAATTTGAGTCCATGAAACTATATTATATCTTTAGGTACTGGTTTGGTACTGGTTTTAAAGATCAATATACTGAGATTCTTTATGAAAATGTTTACAAATTATAAAGATGCTAATGTTTAAAAGAATTTAAGACTACGTTAGACTACCACGGACTGACTCACTTGTGAATCCCTCGGCTTTTAAGTCCTTTGTGTCTACCAATTTCACCACGAGGGCATCTGTTATTTTCATTAGTGTTTATGCCAATATTTATAATTGAACAAGGCTAATAAGTAAATTTTTTTTATTTTATCTCCCTAGGTACAAGTCTAGTACAAGTTCTCCTATAAAATCCTATATCTAAAAAGTTCTATTAGAGTGAAGGCTTTGTTATTCATTTTTATTAATTTGTAATTGCTATATAGCCACTCTCTATATATCCTACATCTTTACCTTTGCATGGTTCTAAAAAGCACGTTCCAACTTCCATTGTTGTTGGACCATGATCTCTCAAATTAACAACTCCTCCAGACCCTGTACTTTGATAGTTATATGGTTGACATGTACCGTTACGTGATGAACAAACTGCAGGCAAAGATGGGTTGACTGGATTTTTTAGTTTATTTTTTAAAGCTTTTTCAGCTGCATTTATTATTACCGGAACAGGCGTTGATGTATTTAAGTTACTACAAATTAAGTTTCCATCCATTGCTGAGGTGTCACCTAGATCACATTTTTTTGTTTCTGACATAATGTATTTAATAATATTTGCTTGTTGAGCTTTAACAGCATTCTTTTTTGCACTTGCAGTATATCCATTATAAGCAACCACCCCTACTGCAGCAAGAATACCGATGATTGCTACTACGACTAAAAGTTCTATTAGAGTAAAGCCTTTTAATTTACGTATATTATGCATTGGTCTACATTTTTGGTGTTTGGTGTGGTTTGAGCAGGACATGTGCTGTCCCAACAAGTTCTAACATGTATTTCTTTTTTACTGTATTTACCTATGCCTATATCACCTGGTACATCATTATTATGAAACAAAGTAACTGCTGAGCTTTTATTATCGTAAGCGTTTTTTGCAAAATTAGAAAGGTCTGTTGCTACTGCTCTTGCTACTCTGTCAGAGTTATTTCCAACAGACAAGTCACTACAATTTAAATTTTTATCAAATATAGACTTCTCACCTAAATCACATCTTCTAATTTCAGCTGCAATGTATTTACAGACTGCACTATGATTAGACTTTGAAGTATTTTTTTTGGCACTACTCGTATATCCATTATAGGCAACTACACCTACCGCAGCAAGAATACCAATGATAGCTACCACGACTAAAAGTTCTATAAGTGTGAAGCCTTTTTGTTTCATTTAAAAATTTGGATCAATAATTGCAAAATCTTGCATTTGTTTATTATCCCACCACCACATTACTTTAAATTTGCCAGAGTTACCGGAACAATATGGATTTCTTGGACAGACAACCATAGTAACTTCTCCATCATCCTCACCATCTCCAGCACCTACTCCTTTAGAACCTTTCATTTTGACAGCACAATTTCCGGAGGGATGATTATATGATCTTCCGCTATAACTTTTTGCGTCTGTATCTAGTGGATTTGCTAAACCATATTTATGGGTTAAAGTTATAGCAGCACAACTCCACTGCTTATTTTTAAATATATCATTACAAGGAACTCCTGGATCACCAAATATTCTAGTCGATGTATCAATTCCACACTTTGCAAATTCACCCTGCATATAACTAACAGTTGTTCTAAAATTTTGTTTTACAACCGCTTTTTTTGCTGAAGATGTATATCCATTGTAAGCAACTACTCCCACTGCAGCAAGAATACCGATGATTGCTACTACGACTAAGAGTTCTATTAGGGTGAAGCCTTTTTGATTCATATTAAAATCCTGTTGGCACTTGTAACTGATCTAAAGTTTTTTTAGTTCCGCTTTCATCATAAGAGGCATCTATTAAAAAACAGGGGTCAGTTTTACATTGGTTCCATCCTACTAAAACAATTTCACCAGCATTTCTAGTCGGGCCACTATTTAATAGACCACTTGGGTTGCTAGGAGTTGTATTATAAGGATTTTTAATTTTAGTTTGGAAAACGTCTATGAAATATTGTGCCCAAACATTGCTGTTTAAATTTCCAGCACCTCCAGTTGAACACGAAGTTATATGTTTGCTTACAGTTGGGCCTTCGGTAAGATTTGTTCCCATCTGACATTTAGCAATTTCAGCCATTGCATATTTTTGAATCATTTTTTGATTACTCTCCATCGTTTTCTTTTTAGCGCTAGCAGTATACCCATTATAAGCAACTACTCCCACTGCAGCTAGAATACCTATGATTGCTACTACGACTAAAAGTTCTATTAGGGTGAAGCCTTTTTGTTTCATTGAACTTTGAACTTTGTGATCATACTTTCACTTGGTGAAATATTTGTACCAACTATTATTTCATCATTCTGTTGTCTTGTAATACAAGTTCCACCACCACTTCCATTGTTATTATAAACAGTGTTTCCACTAACAGAGCACACGCTGGTAGCATACCATTGTTGCTCGTAAACATTCTTATATCCTATTGCTTTAAAGTGGTAATCAAATGCCTCAACAACACTATAACTATTATTGCCTTTGGTAATATTGTTAACTTTTGAACATAAATCTGATTGATTGACTACATTTCCTGAAGATATTTTTTTTAAAATCAATGGTTCTGAAACAGTACATTTCATGATTTCAGTTTGGATAAATTTTGCTATTGTCTTATGTTGATTTTTAGCTGCATTTTTTTTTGCACTTGATGTATACCCATTATAAGCAACCACTCCTACTGCAGCTAGGATACCTATGATAGCTACAACGACTAAGAGTTCTATTAATGTGAAGCCTTTTTGTTTTATCATTTTTATCAAATAATAATTAAGTTAACACCAGCTTTCTAAATTAAAAAAAACATTTTTATATACCAGGCTTTGATTATAGTCTTTAGAAACAAAGGTTCTAATACTAATTTGGCATGGTCTATTTCCAGGACTAAGATCTACTGTAATTGCCTCTTCAAGATATCCTCCAGTTATTTCCATGCAGCCTCTATGATCTCTGTAAAGGTTTTCACAAATATGATTGTTAACATGTTCTCGTAATTTATTTGCAAAATCACTTTTGTTTGTCGAATTACATTTATATGTAACTTTTGCACCGGAAGCATTTTTGAATTCAATCTCATCTTTTAATTCACAACTTGCTTTTTGTGCATATAAATATTTGATTACAGTGTCGTGACTTTGCTTTAAAACAGTATCTTTTGCTTTAGCTGTATACCCATTATAAGCAACCACTCCTACTGCAGCTAGAATACCGATGATAGCTACAACAACTAAGAGTTCTATTAGGGTGAAGCCTTTTTGTTTCATTTTAATTTATTCGGGTACAGTTATAATTTCAGTAATTATATCATTAGATCCAGATCCATATCTAGTTGAGATTTTATAACCTTTACCAGTACCTCCATCAAAATTCATATAGGTGTAGCCAACTTTATTTGGGGGTGGTATTGAATAACTAGATACAAAAGCATTACCATTATCTTCAAATGGATTTTTGATCATTGAATAATACTCAAAAGGACATTTGGCGGTGTCAAAGTATGCTCCTGGATTACTTTTAGGACTTCCTATTGATTTCAAACTATTACAATTTTTATTGGTTGAGCAATTCGTGCTTGGATTTGACTGAAAAGTTTTATTAGTGATCGAGTCAAATTCAACATCAAGGTTATAACATTTGTTTATTTCATTAATAATATAATTTTTAACTGTATTATGATTCTTTTTTACTACGCTAATCTTAGCACTAGCTGTATACCCATTATAAGCAACTACTCCCACTGCAGCTAGAATACCGATGATTGCTACTACGACTAGAAGTTCTATTAGGGTGAAGCCTTTTTGTTTCATTTCTAAATCAATCCATGTAAACATAACTGATAGTTCTGTTATTAGCATTACTACATGGAGTCTCGTGACATGTAGCAATTAATACATTGTTCCATGCATTCTGACCCATTAATGTTCTTCCAAGATTAGCATCGTTATTATAATCGTACCAACTAATATTAATAGCGCTCTCATCAGTATTGAAGGGATTCTTAAAAGCTGCGGATATACCTGCTCCAGGTTTGTGAATAGCCTGAATAATTTGACTTGAATTTGTTATTGGACAAGATAATTGACCTGACATTGCAGTTCTTTCTCCTAAATTACATTTTTGAATTTCAGCGGACATAAATTTTACTATTGATGAATGATTTGATTTGGCCGAAGATTTTTTAGCACTACTCGTATACCCATTATAAGCAACTACACCTACTGCAGCTAAGATACCAATAATGGCTACAACAACTAAGAGTTCTATTAGGGTGAAGCCTTTTTGTTTCATTAATAACCAATCCTTTTTTGAAATCTGTTAGCTGAGTCCGAACACGGTGTTTTAAAACAACCATTAAATACTAGATCTCCTCTATTATTGTCCCAACACGCAGTTACTTGACCAACATATTGATCTTTAGTTGTATTTATAAAACACTGAGTTGTAAAAAAATTTCCTTGCGGTTTATAAATATTTAAGATCGGTTGACCAAATCCATAATTATTATTTGCTCCAAAATAGTTTGATATTATTCCTGCTACTCTTGCAACATCACTACTTGAGGAACTTAATAGTACATGACATTGTGTTTTATTCCACATAGCACTTTCATTACCACCTTTTACCTCACATAAGGCTTTTTCATTTAACCAAGTTTTATAAATCACATCCATATTTGCTTTTGATGTATTGGCTTTGGCGCTTGTTGTATACCCATTATAAGCAACAACTCCTACTGCAGCTAGAATACCTATGATTGCTACAACGACTAAGAGTTCAATTAGCGTAAAGCCCTTTTGTTTCATTTTAAGGAATTATATTTAATCTTGTATGATTTGCACTATCTTTACAAGGAGTAGTATGACAACAATATAAATCTATTCCTGTATTGTTATCACTTATAAACACATAACCCAGATGATTGTCGTTAATTGTTCCCCAATTATTAAATACAACCAAGGATTTTTCCTGCTTAAAAGGATTTTTCATTGTGCAAAAAGAACATCTGGAATAACCAACGTAATTAATAAATGCATTTTTCGCAATTCTTCCAGGATTTTGTACTCTTAGAGGACAGAGAAAGTTTAAACTATTGGTTTGATCAAATATATAATCTGTCATCCCTGTGTTACATTTCATAGTTTCAAGACGTATAAATTTTTCAATTGATTTACATGTAGATTTTATGTTTGAGGATTTGGCACTATTTGTATATCCATTATATGCAACAACCCCTACTGCAGCAAGAATACCGATGATTGCTACTACGACTAAGAGTTCTATTAGGGTGAAGCCTTTTTGTTTAATTACACCAACCATCTTTAGCTATTGTTACATTATAGTATTCTTTATGAGTTTTTACCCAAAGAGCTATTTTTTTTTTTGAAGCGCCTGAATAACATTCTGTTTCATCAAATCTCATCCTCCCATCAGTATCATTTCTACCGTTTCTAGCAGTGTGTACAACAACAACATCCTTATCATAAGGATTTGTGTAACCTTGATCTAAAAAATATTGCATAAAAACAGCATTTAAAGAATTAATTCCCGAGGCATTATTTGTTACATTGCAGTTAATAGTTCTTTTATCACTTAACTTTAACGTAGCTGTGCCCTCAACATCACAAAGTTTAAGTGATTGATTTATAAATTTGACTGCTTGTTCATGTTGTTGAAGCGTAGCATTTCTTTTAGCACTAGCCGTATAACCATTATAAGCAACTACTCCTACCGCAGCTAAGATACCGATAATAGCTACAACAACTAAAAGTTCTATTAATGTAAAAGCCTTGAGGTTATCTCTTTCAATTGCTTGCGACATTAGCAGTTTGATATAAGTTTAATTTAAAACTTTATTCTAAATGCTATAGAATTGTATTTACTATCAAATTCGTCAGCATTATAAGCGTCACCATCTGATGTGGTTCCGCTACCACCCTCAACTTCTCCAAAATTAGAATGTTTAAATACTAACTCATAATTGTCAGAACCTAATCCTAATATTAATTGATATGCAAAATTAAAAGTGTTCTGGTCACCATTGAATGTGTTACTTCCAGACCTATAACTAGTATCTACCATTGAATAACCAAAACCAGCACCTCCCCCTATGATACCATAAAACTCACTTTCACCTGGTGTTGCCATAGCATTAAACATTGAAGCAATGGTTGACACATCGACAGTAACATCTGATGTTAATTTTTGTGATACTTCGCTATAGTAATTTGTCTCAATTTCAGTACTTATACCATTAGATCTTTGTCCAAAAGCAATTCCTAAAACAAATCCATTCTCTTCAGGGTCTTTAAAATAAGTTGTGCCACCAGAGTCGTGCGGATCTTCAGCAATATGCTTTGTGTAGCCTAAGGACATCATAGAGTAATTTTCTGCTACAGATACATTTATAGCTGAAAAAAATATTGCAAAAATCGTAATTAACAGTCTACGCATAGATCTATAATATCATAAATTATCTTATCTTTTAAATACTTTTTCAAAGATATTATAAAAAAAGGCAATTAAAAAACCTGCTATAAAACCATGAACAAAACCCCATAAACCAGCTAAAATTGTACTTACAGGGTCAATAGCCCAACCAGGATAAGGTAAACCAAATATTCCTCTAAATATAACAACAGAATTTACAATATTTTCGTGCCAGTTGGAATTATACCCATCTTTTAAAATATACATTGCAAAAAAACCAGTTGAAATTATTGCAATCATCCAAGCTAAACCAATAGCTATACCTAATGCAAACTTAGAAAATTTATTCATAAATTTAAATTTTTTTATTTTACAGGTACTACAAAGTTAGGTGTATATGTTCTATGTTTATCAGTTATAGAGTCTGTAATTCCTAAGTCTATAAGAACACTTCCAGCAAGTTTTGCATCTTCAATTTCGCTTGGTATACTTCCAAAAGAGGTCTTGCCACTTTCGGTTTTGCAATCGTATCTTAAAGCGTCATCTGAACGTCTTACCATTTGTGTTCCAGGTACTTCAACTTCATACTGGGCTCTTTTATTAGAAAGTTTACAAGTTCCAGAGCTACCATCGCTAAATGAGAGTGTAACCGGAACGTCAGGGTCGTTAACTATTGATGCACAGGATGTTAAAAACACTAAAAGTAAAATTGAAGCTAGATGTTTTGCCATTTCATATCATACCACAAATGTAAGTGGTCTGTACATGTTTATTTCAACAATTTAAAACTTTTTAGATAGTGAAATATTAGCATTTTTATCAGATGAGTCCTTAAATGCTTGTCTTGCATTGAAATTTAGATGCAATCCATTAACATTTCTTGTTACATCAACTACAGCGGCTAAATCATTGTTTCCACCAATATTAAATGAATAATCTGTTTTTCTCATTGATCTATAATTAAAACCAAATCTTAAAGCGTCTGTTCTTTCACTCTCATTTCCTTGTATTCGTTTATAGCTTGATGTTAGTTTAATGTTATCTCTAGCCTCAAAATAAAACCCTATTTCTGATGATGCTAAATGTGTAGAACTTACACCTTGTACAAATGTGTATGTCGTTGCTGTATCAGAGGCATAATTCATTTTTACATCAGAAGAGTTACTAAAATCTAAACTATATTCAATTACTCCAAATGGTTTTAATGAACTATCAGAAAACTTAATTACATCATTAATCTCCATTCCAATTGATCCAAGTGCACTTTCAAAAGTCTGTTTAGAATAAGATAATGCGTCTGTTCCTGTTTCAGTATAAGAATCTAATTCAGTATAACCTAAATCAAGCCTTACAATTGGTGTTGCACTAAATTCACCTTGACCATAAGTTTTACCATAATTAATTGATCCAAATAATTGATTACCATTTCTTGAACCTGTTAATGTATTTCCAGAACTTTTTCTAACACTATCAGACTCGATTATTCCAAATCCAATTAGACCTTGCATAAAGTTATTATCATTGAAAGGTTTCGTTCTATATATAGTTAGGCTTAGACTTTCAGTATCAATACCAGTGCCATCACTTCCTATATCAGCATCACTCAATCCATATTGAATAGCAAAACCTAAAAGATCACTCTCATTAATTTTTTTATCAAAACCAAAAGCCACATTTTGACTATCAGTTTCTTTTGGAGAGTTTTCTGAACTACCACCATCACCAATTCTAGAAACACTTATAGAACCTTCGCTCCACAACGACCAATCATCAGGTACAAAATTTGGTTGTGTATAAGTTGATATTGGTATTGTTTCCATCAAAGAAGCCAAAAGAGTATTATCAAAATCTAATTTAATATTATTATTGGTAAAGTTATTGTTAGTTCTATTTTGTCTTAAATAATTTAGTCTGCTTGTAACAATACCAACTGACGTAGTAAATGATGTTTTAACTTGTTCTGTAAGTGATTTAATTGAACCAGTTACTTTTTTATCTGTTGTAGGATCAGTTTTTGAATTTGATGTAAAACTTAGGGCAGTTGTTGAGCTAATTCCTGCATAAGAATTACTTGAGGCATCATCAAAAGCTGTTGCATCTATTAAAACATAATATTCTACACCTGGGTCAAAATCAGATGAAGGATTAACTGTTATTTGACTTGAGCCTGACCCTGTAACCTGACCACTTGTTACATCAATTTGCTCGACAGTACTATCATCGGATGTCTTTTTAATTGTAATATTTCCGCTTTCTGCATCAACACTTTCATTAAAATTTAAAATAATGTTGGCATCGAGCTCTACATCTGTTGCATCATCTGCAGGAATTGAAGATGAAAGTGTAGGATTAGCATTATCAACTGAGGTAAAACTTAATGCTGTTGTGGAACTTATTCCAGCATAAGCATTATTTGCGCCATCTTCAAATGCAGTTGCGTCAATTAATAAATAATATTCAGTGGAACTATCAAAATCACTAGAGGGATTTATTGTAATTTGATCCCCACCTGCTTGACCCATTGGACCTTGGGCCCCATTACCTGTAACCTGACCACTTGTAACACCTATTTGTTCAACTGTACTATTATCAGATGTTTTTTTAATAGTTACATTTCCAGATGTTGCACTAACACTCTCACTGAATGTAAGAACGATATTAGCATTGACTGCAACTCCAGTAGCATTATCAGCCGGTACTGAAGAAGAAAGAGTTGGCGCGATATTATCCTCTGTTGTAAAACTTAATGCCGTTGTAGAGCTTATACCTGCATAAGAATTACCTGTTGCATCATCAAAAGCTGTTGCATCTATTAACACATAATATTCTGTCGATCCTGTTAAATCAGATGATGGGTTGACAGTTATTTGAGTTGAACCTGATCCAGTAACTTGACCCCCTGTAACATCAATTGTTTCAACCGTACTATTATCAGATGTTTTTTTTATAGTTATATTTCCACTCTCTGCATCAACATTTTCACTAAAATTTAAAACTATATTATCTGAAACTGAAACATCAGTTGCATCATCAGCTGGAGTTGATGAGCTTAAAGTCGGAGTAGCATCTGCTGTTCCAAAATATTCAATTTCATTAATTTGGTGCATACCACCACTCACAACTGAGGTAGCGTAATATCTAAAATAAGAGTAAGGAGCAGGAGTATCAAAGTCATCGCCACCGCCAGTCCATTTGATTACTTGATATCTAGTTGAGCCCCATGGAGAGGTTCCATTATTACTATATGAATAAATATCAGTCCAATCACTACCATTGTTTGAACCTTGTATTTTAAAAATATCTGGATCTCTACTTGCAACATCATTACCAGATGTAATTGTAAAATGAGTTAAGACATAGGCTTGAGAAAATCCTACCGATATCCATTGTGTTGGTCCGTTACAACACCACTTATCACTACTACTACCAACCTTATTGTCAAATACGTTGTAAGAACCTTCCGCATGCCAATATTTTTCAGAACTTGCATCTATAGACGACCAATTCCAATTTGTATTAGAACCATCAACACCATTATTTTCAGGATCTGTGAGGTCTCCACCAAGTAAAGCACTAGTACCAGTGCCTAAAACCGTATAAGCTTGCGCTTGATTATTCCAACACCCCAAAATTACTAAAAAAAAAATAATTTTGATAAAATTGCTTATTGAGTCTTTAATGTCCATTTTAGGCTATTTTTAATTTAAAATGACACTTATGTAAAATTATAAACTGCGAGCGAAGGTATAAGAAAAATGTATATGTGTTATGAGTATTTGAGATAAGGCCAGTTATTACTATCTATTTAAAAGGTATTAGATAATTGGAGATTTAAACCATAACCAGGATTTTCATCCATGAAAGAGTAATTGGTATCCAGTTTTAAATCAAAGTAGTTGTAATGTTTAAGATAACTTAAGTTAGCTGTATTATTGGTTAGCGGGTCAAAGTTAAAAGCAATATCGGTATTATTCTCTCTTAGATATCCAAACTTAAAGAAAAGACTTTGAAGATGACTGCTTTCATCAAGTCCTTGAAGTCTTTCAAAATTTAGTCCAAACGTGTGACCGCTCTCAGATACACTTTCCATCCCAAAATTTACTTTAAGATTATGTAATGAGTGTCTTTTAACGGATTTACGTTGAGATGTAAGATCACTGTGACTTTTCACTGTATATCCAATATTAGATGATAAATCTTGTATGTATTCAATACTTCCATTTCTAAATAAATTAAAATTGGTTTTTTCAACTAATTTATCAAATTTTAGACCAGCAGTTATGTTTCCGGTATTAAAAACTAAAGTGTCGTAAATATCTTGAACAGAAGATGTATTGAAATCTGTATAACTTGAAAGACTAGTAATTCCGAACATAAATCCACCTGTTGGTCTGATATTAAATTCTCCGTAACCACTGTCACTATTCATATTTATAGCAGTAAATAGTTGCTTACCATTTCGGTTACCAGTTACTTGGTCAGATGAATTTAGTTGATCAATTTTTAAAAAACTTAATCCTAAAAGTGTGTTTAAATTTAATTTACTGTCTAATTGGTTTGTGCTGTATAAATTTAAAGTTAATGTTTCTGAGTCTAATTTAAAACCATCAGATGTTTTGTTATAAGTATTTCCTTGGCCATATCTAATTGCAGCACCTACAAATTTATTATTTTTAAGTTTTTTATCTACTCCAAACATTAAACCACCAACTTTAAGTGTTTGCGGTGTTGTTGTTGCTTTATCACCTGTCCTACCAATTGAAATATCTCCGTGAGACCAAAAAGATAAATTCTTAAAATTACTTCTTGTTTCTTTTTTCTTTTTTACAGAAGCTTTTGTATATTTTTGATTGAAAGTATTTTTTAGAGTATCACTTAATGCAGATAAAATAGGATTATTTATATTCAGATTAATATTATTAGTATTAAGATTATTGTTACCTTCGTTACGTCTTAACCAATCAAATCTTTTAAATATAACAGAAGAGTTTTGATGTATTACTTGTTTAGCAACATCAACTTGAGCACTAGTATTAGAAACAGTATCTTCTTCACAAATTACAATTCCGTAAGGGCAACTTAGGTCGTACTCATGAACTCTATCACGAGCACCAACTGCGCCATCTTGGTAAGTAACTTGGTAAAGTTTCATTCCATCTTCGGAGAAACCCATACCGAGAGGAGTACCATTAGTTCCATCAGCTCCTAAACTTTCGAATACTTGTTGAACTTTTCCTGCAAACTTTGCTGTCGTTATATCAAATCCTGTGCTTAGTTTATAAACATAGATGAATCTCGCAGCTGCTCCAGTGCTAGATTCGATTACATACATTCTTGTTCCATCATCATCAAATGAAAAATCTTGAAGGATTGTTGATGCAACACTAATTGTAAAACTATTTCCTTCAGTAACTGTGCTGGTGTCATAGGGTGTAGATAAATTAAACTCAATTATTCTTCTACCTGAAGAATTAACCCAAACATCAATTAGAAACATTTTTGTTCCATCATTATTAAATTTAACAGATCTGTTGTTGCCTATATCTGGATCTGGACCAGTTTTAAAATGAAAACCATCATCAGCGATAGTAGTTGCACTTGAAAAATCATAGGGGATTGAAAGCGAATTGGCATTGAAACCACCTCCATCATTGATAGCAAAAACTTTTGTTCCATCGTTATTAAACTCAAAACCTTGTGGTTGCGTTATGTTGTCAACGCCTCCATTAGTAGCTAATGTTACTTTACTATCAAAATCGATTGTAGAAATATTAAAAGGGGTATCAACATCGTATTGTATCAAAACATTTTGTCCAGAACGAAAATCAGAAAAAAAAATTTTAGTTCCAGCTGGATTAAATCGTACATCAGATGGAGATTTTACAATATTATTTAAACTAACTGTTCTTAACAAAGTAGGTTTTACTTCTGCTTTCAAATTTGTAAATTGAAATAAAATTAAAGAAAATACAAAGATTTTTATTAATTTTTTCATGTAATTAATTTATAAAATTTACAAAAAGTTTTTATCAAAAAGAAAAAAAAAATCTATATTTCATAAGTTTAAAAAATGAGTAAAATACCCCTAATGTAGGCATTATCCTGTATTTTTTATAGCTGCCGATATTCCGGCAATACTAGTCATCAAAGCATCGTTTAAATAGTCTTTATTTTCTCTTTTATTATTTTTTTTTGATAGCTTCATCATTACAGTTGCCTGCAGAATATTTAACACTTCAGAATAAAGGTTTCTTATAATTGCTGGACTTCTAAAAATTTTTCTTTGTTGTAAAATTTCTCTCGGTGTAATCTTTTTATTAAGTGTTTTAAGTGCATCAAATTGAAATCTTAGTTTTTTTCCAACTCTTTTTAAATTTTCATCTGCTAAATTTTCTTCATAAATTTTGGAAATTTCAGGATCTACCTTAGAGATTACCATATCTAATAAGTCCATTGTAGAATTAAAGAAAGGCCAATTTTTTTCCATATCTATTAAAGTTTTTCTAAATTTTTTTATTGAGGAATATCTTAAAGCTTCAGCTGTACCTAACCATGCTGGCAACATTAATCTAATTTGTGTCCATGCAAATACCCAAGGTATTGCCCTTAAACTTTTTATACTATCTACTTGTTTTCTTTTAGATGGACGGGATCCAATTGAAAGTTTGCCCAATGCTAAATGAGGTGTAACAGTTTTAAAATATCTAATGAATTCCGAGTTTGATGTTAAATTTTTTCTATATGAGCTTTTAGATATATCAGACATATTTTCTATTAAATTTCTCCAATTATTTTTTGGTTCTGGTGGTGGAATTAATGTTGCAAGCATTACCGAACTTATGTAGCTACATAAATTATATTTAGCTAATGGCTCATAACCATACTTTTGTTGAATTACTTCACCTTGATCAGTAATTCTAATTTTACCATTAACAGATCCAGGAGGTTGAGATCTTAGTGTTGCTTGAATTGGTCCTCCCCCTCTTCCTGCAGAACCTCCTCTTCCATGAAAGAAAGATACATTAATTTTAAATTTTTTTGATAGAGCTAAAATTTCTTCTTGTAATTTATATTGATGCCAGCTTGCACATAATTTACCTGCATCCTTACTTGAGTCTGAGTAGCCAATCATAATTTCTTGATTATGTTTAATTAAATTTCGATACCATCTTAATTTATATAAAGAGGACATAATCTTTCCTCCATTTATTAAATCGTCTAAGGTTTCAAATAAAGGTACAACTCTCAATTTATCTTTTATATTTGCTTCTTTTTGTAAAAGAATAACTGAAAGAATATCTGATGCTGAGGATGTCATTGATATAATATAGGCTCCTAAACATTCTTTTGGTTGACGTGCTAATTCTTTAAAAGTTAACCAAACTTCTAAGTTTTCTTTATCTTTAAATTGAAAATTCTTAAAAAAGTTTTTACCTTTTATTTTTTTTGATAAAAACTTTATTTTCTCTTCCTCTGTCCAAGAATTATAATTCTTTTTAAATTTTCTTTTTACAATTTCAGTAATAAGTTTTGTATGTCTTGAAGATTCTTGTCTAATGTCTAATCTTGCTAAGTTAATTCCAAAACATTTTGCCCTTCGCATTAAATCTAATAATTCACCACTTGCTATATTTTCATTTTGTGTTTCTTCTAAAGACTCTCTAACTACTCTTAATGGTTTTAAAATACTTTCCCTAGAGGAAATTAAATCTTTTTGGTTCAGTGGTTTTTTATTAACTAAATGTTGCTCAATCATTCTATGGGTTTTTCTCATTTTATCTCTAAGGGGTCTTAAATAAACTCTATAGGGTTCATATGAAAAGCCAGTATATTTTAAAATCTTTTTTGAACATTTTTGCATTGAAAAAGATCTAATTAATTTTGTTAAGGATTTTTCATAAAGTTTTGCAGCTTCCCATCTAGATAAGAGTAAAACCTCTTTTGTAACTTCTGATGTAACAAATGGATTTCCATCCCTATCACCTCCCATCCATGAACCAAATTCAATTGGATTAAAATTCTTAGGTAAGTTTCTGTTCATATTTTTCACAAATATTTCATTTAATCTTCTGTAAACTTTTGGAATTGTTTCCCATAAACTATCTTCAATAATTGCCAAACCCCATCTTGCCTCATCAAAAGGCGAAGGCTTAAATCTCTTAAGTTCATCAGTGTTCCAAATAATAGTTATTTCATCGAACATTTTTTTATCTAAAACTTTTAATTTAGATGGATAATTTTTAAGTAAATTTCTTTGTTCTAATATTTCAGTTAAAGTATGGTATTTCTGAATTAAAGTTCTTCTTTTAACTTCAGTTGGGTGTGCAGTTAAAACTATTCCAATATTAAGCTTTTTAGCAAGGTCATAAATTTTATTATTAGAAATATTTTTATTTTTGAAAAAATTTTCAAATATTTCCTCAATAAAAATATTCTTATTTTTTTTATTTTTATCGGAGTTTTCATATTGATCTAATGTTCTTGAGGCATCAACAGACTCTGCTAAATTATATAAATTCATAAAGTGACTGTAAGCTCTACTTAATTTGAGTAGATCTTTAGGATTTTGTTTTTTTATTTCTTTAGATAAACTTTTAAAAGGGTTTTTGAGATTTTTATTAGCAATATTTGCTTTAGAAATAAGTCTTGTTTTTTCAACTAATTTAAAAAATTTAACTCCTTCCTGTTCCTTTATAACTTTTCCTAATATATTACCAAGGTATCTAACATCATCTCTTAAGCTTTTTGTTGGAATTCTTTCATAATAGAGATCTCTTTTTATCATTTAAAAGTTATTTTATTAAAACTCAATTATTTTTCCCAATCAAATCTTGGAAAAGAGTCAAAAATTTTAAATATACCCTCGGACCATTCTTTAGAAACTTTTGAAAATTCTTGATCATTAAGGTTTAAACATTTTTGAGATGCAATTTTATATTGATCTTTTTTATAAACAACAAAGTCTATAGGAGGTCCAACTGTTAAGTCACTTTTTAATGTAGAATCCATTGATATTAAAGCGCATCTTGATGCATCTCCAATAGATACATCAGGAGTTATAACTCTATCCAAAATTGGTTTTCCGTATTTAACTTCTCCAATTACTAAATACGGTTTACTATCAGCAGGCTTAATATAATTTCCTTGAGGATAAATTAAAAAAAGTTCCATTGGTTTACCCTTAATTTGACCACCAACAATAAATGTTGATCCTAATAAAACAGTGTCGGTGTTCATGCCCTTTGGTGATGAATGTTTTAAGTTCAATGCACCAATATATTTTGCCACTTGATCAAAATCTTCACATGTGTTTAAATTTTTTTTTCCTGAATTGTCTTCAAGATCTTTTTCAATTGACTTATAAACAGCTTGTGAAGTTCCTAAATTACCAGAAGTAACTATTAAAACAGTTCTATCACCAACATCGTAAGTGAACATTTTTGAGTAAATATTAACATTATCTAGTCCTGCATTAGTTCTAGAATCTGAAGCTACAACAATTCCATCTTTTGTTTTTATACCAATACAATATGTCATTGTTTTTTTGATAATTAGTTATATATATACCTCGACTTATATATATACCCCAAATTCTCATAACAGGTATATATAATTTGCACTTAAAATTAGAAAAATATTTATAATAATATACTAAATGACTAGTCTTTGGAAAAACTATGATGCTAAATCATCTTATGATGAATACCTAACACCTGAAAGAAAGTTAAGAAAAGAAGCCAAAATTATTTCAAGTATTTTAGATAGACACGGTAAGAAAAAACTTCAAGAAATAGATAGAAACTGTATGAGCACTATAGACTCGAGAGGAATAAATTTTAAAGTTTATTCTGCTGATAAAAAGGCTGCAGAAGAAAAAAAGTGGCCATTAGATATTATCCCTAGAATTGTTTTAAAAACAAAATGGAATAAAGTTAAAAAAGGATTAATTCAAAGATCAAAGGCATTAAATTTATTCATTGATGATGTTTATAATAAAAAAAAGATATTTAAGGACAAAATCATTCCAGAAGACATAGTATTTAAATCAAAAAATTATTTAAAACAATGTGAGGGCTTTAGTCCTAAAAGGAAAATTTGGTCTCATATATCTGGTATTGATTTAATAAGAAATATTAATGGTGATTTTTTAGTACTTGAAGACAATTTACAAGTCCCATCAGGTGTATCTTACATGCTTGAAAATAGAATGGTGATGAGCCAAGTATTTCCTCAAATATTTACAAGATATAGAGTTTCTCCAATTGGTCACTATTGTAATAGACTTTATCATTGTATGCATGATGCCATACCTTACCAAACAAAAAATCCTCACATGGTTGTTTTAACACCTGGAATTTATAATTCTGCATACTTTGAACATTCCTTTTTAGCTCAACAAATGGGAGTAGCTCTTGTTGAAGGAAAAGATCTTTATGTTGAAAATGATAAAGTTTTCATGAAAACTATAGGTGGTGGTATTCGAGTGGATTGTATTTATAGAAGGCTCAATGATACTTATTTAGATCCAAAATCATTTTTTAAAGGATCCTTAATAGGTGTCCCAGGTTTATTTAAAGCTTATAGAAAAGGAAATGTTGCGATATTAAATGCCCCTGGAACCGGTTTTGCAGATGATAAATTAATTTATTCTTATGTTCCAGAAATAATAAAATATTATTTAGGAGAAGAGCCAAAACTTAAACAAGTTGAAACATTTAGATGTTTTGAAAAACTACAAAGAGATCATGTAATAGAAAATATTGGAAAGATGGTTGTTAAACCAGCAGATGGATCTGGCGGGTATGGTATTATGATTGGGCCTAAAGCTAAAATAAAAGAAAGAGAAATATTTCAGAAGAGGATTAAAGACAACCCGAGAAATTATATTGCGCAACCATTAGAAGTATTGTCAACAACTCCTACTCTTCAAGGTGATTTGTTTGAACCACGACACCAAGATTTAAGACCTTTTATATTATCTGGAAAAGAAACCTATGTAACAATGGGTGGCTTAACGCGTGTTGCTCTTAGAAAAGGTAGTACTATAGTAAATAGTTCGAGAGGTGGCGGTTCTAAAGATACGCTTGTTGTTGATATTTAATGGATGCAAACCATAAAGTTTTAATATTTACTGATTTGGATGGAAGTTTATTAGATAGGGACACTTTTAAGTTCGATAAAATTTCAAAATATATTAAAGATTTAATTTCTAAAAACATTTCTATAATTCCTAATTCAAGTAAAACAAAAAAAGAAATAGAAAGCTTTAATAAAGAGTTAGATGAGGATTTGCCTTTTATAGTTGAAAATGGTGCTGGTATTTATAATCTTAACTTAATCAATTCCAGTTTTCCTGAAAAAATTAGTTTAAGCAGAGAGATTAGTGAAATTTTAGATATTTTTGATAATAAAATTTCAAAAAAATATAAATCCAAATGCAAATTTATTAAAAATTTAACAAGTGATAAACAATTAAAAATTTTCGGGCAATCAAAAGAAAAAGTTAAATTAGCAATGAATAGAGAATACTCTATACCTTTATTATATGATGGTTCAAAAGCAGAAAAAGTAGATCTTATTAAATCTGTAAATAATGCTGGCCTTTCATTACAGGAGGGGGGTAGAGTGATTAATCTTTGTGATAAAATAAGTAAATCTCAAGCGATGAAACATGTTGTTAAAATATTTAAGAAAATAAGCAAAGAAAAACTAATCACAATTGGAGTTGGGGATAATTTCAATGATCTAGATATGCTTAAAAATAGCGATATACCTTGTTTAGTTTTTAATGACAAATTTACAATGGAAAAAATAAATATAGATAATTGTCTAGTATCAAAAAAACCTGCACCAGAGGGATGGGAGGAGGTAGTCAAATTGGCTCTGGATAAAATAAAATAATGTTACTAGAATGAGTTATGGGTGATTTTTCTCAAAATGGTATCGTCTCAACACTTCATGATTTTGGAACAAAATCCACAACTGAAATTGAAAAAGATTTACTAAATTTTTCTAAAGAAAGAAAAATGGAGTTAATTCTCCCATGTTTATATTCAGAGCTAGAGGGTTCTGCTCTGCCTAATATTATAGATCAAATAAGTAAGACAAAATACTTAAACCACGTAATTATAGGTTTAGATAAAGCCTCAGAGAGCCAGGCAAAAAAAGCTTGGAAATTTTTTAAAAAAATAAATGTTCCTTTCACAATTTTATGGAACGATGGACCTAAGCTTAAAAAATTAGATAACGAGTTAAAGAAGAAAAATTTAGCACCAAACCAAATGGGTAAAGGTAGAAATGTTTGGTATTGTATAGGAATGTGTATAGCCAGGGATACAGCAAGATCTGTTGCATTACACGATTGTGATATTAAAACTTATGATAGAAGAATGTTGGCAAAATTATTTTATCCAGTTGTAAACCCATTGTTTAACTTTGAATTTTGTAAAGGTTATTATCCAAGAATTGCAAATAATAAAATGAATGGAAGAGTGGCAAGACTTTTGGTTGGGCCCTTGTTAACAGCATTAGAAAAGACAATAGGCCAAAGTGAATATTTAAATTTTATGAAATCATTTAAATATCCTTTAGCAGGTGAATTTTCATTCAGACGTAATGTATTGCCAGAATTAAGAATTTCATCAGATTGGGGTATAGAAGTTGGAATTTTATCAGAAATGCAAAGAAGTTTTTCACCAAATAATATTTGTCAAGTTGATTTAGCAGACGCTTATGATCATAAACATCAAGATCTCTCTATAGATGATGAAACTAAAGGACTATCAAAAATGTCCATTGATATTATAAAAACATTTATAAAAAAATTAGCCACTCAAGGAAACTCATTTAGTAGAGAAACTTTCAGGTCTTTAAAAGCAACCTATTACAGATCAGCATTAGACTTGATTGATATTTATAGAAGTGATGCTGAAATGAATGGATTAAAATTTGACTCTCACAAAGAAGAGGAAGCTGTTGAATTATTTGCAGTAAATATTATGAAAGCAGGAGAAGCTTTTTATATAAATCCAATGGACACGCCATTTATTCCAACTTGGAGTAGAGTGAAAAGTGCAATACCTGATTTTCTTGTAAGATTAAATGAAGCTGTTAGTGAAGATAATAAAAAATTTATTTAATGTTATCAAGCACAGTAAAAAGTCAAATAAATTCTAAGCTTAAAAATATTTATAGTAAAAAATTTAAAAATAAAGACTTGAAAATATTTTCTGGTGAAATTTTTGAATTGATCAAAATTTCTAATAAAAAAATATTAAAAGCTAAAACTAAAAAATTGAAAATATCCGAAGATACTACGGTTGTGATTTGTTATGGTGATAGTGTTTATGATAATGGAAAAATAAATTCAATTAAATCATTTAAAAGTTTTTATAATAAAAATTTATCAAAGTATTTTAATACAATACATTTTTTACCATTTTATCCCTCAAGTAGTGACAGTGGATTTGCTGTTAAAGATCATTATAAAATTGATAGTAAATTAGGTTCTTGGGCAGATATAAATAATTTTTCAAAAAAAAATAATATTATGGCTGATATTGTTATAAATCATGCCTCGTCAAAAGGTCTATGGTTTAAAAATTTTTTAAAAGATAAATCGCCAGGAAAAGATTACTTTTTAAAAGTAAATAATAAATTTGATGTTTCTAAAGTTGTAAGACCACGGGAAAATAAATTACTTAAGAAAATTCATGTTTTTAATAAACGTGATTTTATATGGAGAACATTTAGCTCTGACCAAATAGATCTAAATTTTAAAAATCCAAAAGTATTAATGCGATTTATAAAAATTATGATTAACTTAGCATGTCATGGAGTTTCAATTTTTAGACTAGATGCGATTGCCTATTTATGGAAAGAAAGCGGTACTAAATGTATAAATCTCAAGCAAACACATGAAATAATTAAATTACTAAGGATTATATGTAACTCTTTGCAAAATTCCCCTTATTTAATTACCGAAACTAATTTACCTGAAAAAGAAAACTTAAGTTATTTTGGAAAGAAGAATGACGAAGCTAACTGGATATATAATTTTACATTACCTCCCCTTCTAATTCATGCTTTTCTTTTTGAAGATAGTTCGAAATTAAATCAATGGATAAAAAAATTACCGTCAACAAATTTAAAAAATAATTATTTTAATTTTATTGCTTCACACGATGGTATAGGAATGAGACCTGCTGAAGGTTATTTAAACAAGGGTACCCTTAATAACTTATTTAAAAGATTGAGGAAAAATGGAGCTCAACTTTCTTATAGAAAAATAAATAAAACACAAAAAAAAGTTTATGAAGTCAATATAACTCTCTTTAACGCTTTCAAAAATACAGATTTTGATAAAAAAGGATTATATTCTTTAGAAAGATATGTATCTGCACATGCAATAATGTTTTCTATTGAAGGAGTGCCGGCTGTTTACTTTAATTCAATATTTGGCAAAGCTAATGACGAATATAAATATGTCATATCAAATAATAAAAGAGACCTTAACAGATATAAATGGAATAAATCTAAATTAGAAAAATTTTTAAAAGATAACAAATCCAAACAAAAAATTTATTACGATCATATCACTAATTTATTAAAGATAAGAATAAAACAGAAAGCCTTTCATCCAAACGCCTCCATGCGGTGTATATCTTTTGGTAAAAAAATACTCGCCTTTAAAAGAATTAGTTTAGATAAAAAACAAACTATTATTTGTATTACAAATATGTCTTCAAAATCACAAAGTGTTTTATTAGCTAATAATGAAAATAAATATAAAAACCTATTAAGTAAAAATATTAATATTATTAATAAAAGATTAATCTTAAATCCTTTTGAAACAGTTTGGCTATCTAATTAGAAAACAAAAATAACAATCCAATATGAAGATAGCCCCGATACAATTGTTAAAATAACATTCCTTGTAAAAAATCCAATTACTAAAGCAGTTATTGCTCCAAATATTTTTGGATCACTTATTGTAACAAGAGTACCAAAATCATCTAATAAAACCCCAGGAAATATTATTGATGGGAAAACTACAGATGGTACATAATTTAAAATCTTTCTTAAATTGTCACTAATCATTTCTTTTCTAATTAAAGTAACCATACTCATTCTTGTAAAATAAGTTAAAATTCCAGCTATAAAAATTGAAGTCCAAGTCATTTTTTAAATTTATTAATTATCATTGCTGTAAAAAGTCCAATCAATGGTGAAATTATTATGTAGGTTTTAAAAGGAGCGTTATAAAAAAAAGTTGCTGCTAATCCTGAAATAATCATAACAAAAACATGATCTAACTTTCTTAATTCGTTTACTATTATGGCTATAAATGTAAGTGGTATTGCAAATTTTAATCCAAGTTCCTCAGGTACAATAGATCCTAAGTAAATTCCCATTATTGTTGAAACTTGCCAAATAAACCAAAGTATTATTCCAGAACCAATTAAATGATAATGATTAAATTCCCCAGTTGGATTTTTTTTAAAATATTGATTTGAAACAGCAAATCCTTGATCGACTATAAAATAAGAAATAAAAAGTTTTTTAATTAAAGATAATTTTTGTAAGTATTCAGATAATACTGCACCATACAAAAAGTGTCTTGAATTTATTACTCCAACAGAAGCAATCGCAATTAATGAAGATGCACCGCCAGATAGAAGTTGAAGAAAAACTATTTGCGAAGCACCACCAAAAATTATTAATGAAGTCGCATAGGTGAATAAGGGACTAAAACCCAGTTCAATACCAATTGCACCAAATATTATTCCAAAAGGAAAAACTGATAATAAATGGGGTGCAACATCTTTTATTCCAATTTTGAAAATTTCGTACTTTGAACGCATTTAAAAATTTCTAAGTGCTTTTTCTAAATATTTGAAATCTAATTTACAGTCTTTGTATCCTTGTTTGATTACATCAAGATACCTTTTGCTTGGGTAAATGAATAAACTCTTTTTAACCATGGTATAGGCCATAATTTTTTGACTATCATTATCAAAATATATTTTTTTATATAAGATTGGAAAATCCTCATATATATCAAGTTTTTTTTCATCTGATTTAGATATTTCGTAAAGCCCGCCTTGTATTGAATAATTTTTTTTTCTCTCTATATCTGCAACACCATATTTGCTTCTAAATGTAAGTCTAAAATCTTTGATTTCAAATTTCTTTATATATTTAGAGTCCCTGCATCTTTTTTTCATTTGAAAATGATTTAGGTTACTTCCGTAAGCAAAATATAACATTTTGATTTAAACTATTTGAATTTCTTTATCTTTAACAAATTTTATTATTTCTGATTTACAAAATTCAATTTTGTTTTTATCTGTTGATCTAAGCACTATTGCAACACCAAGCTTGCCAGCCTTAAAAAAGGGATAGCTGCCAATCTCAACATCAGTATTTTTATTTTGTACATCAGTTAAAGATTTTGCGATTTCACTTTCAACAGTTCGTAAATTTATTGTTTCACTTAAGATAGGTTCGCCACCTGCAATTTTATTTGTTAAACTACCAAGCATCGACTGCATTATCGATGGTACTCCTGGTAAACAAAAAACATTTTCCACATTAAAACCTGGAGATCCACTTGATGGGTTATATATCAAATTTGCTGTTACAGGCATTTTTGCCATTTTTTTACGACCTTCATTAAACTCGCCTGGTTTATAATAACTTTCTAAAATTGAATATGCCTCTTTATGAAAACCATACTCTATATTGAAAGCTTTTGAAATTGACTCTGCTGTAATGTCATCATGTGTTGGTCCAATTCCTCCAGTAGTAAATACATAGTCATAAGATTTACGGTATTGATTGACAGTATTTATAATTGTTTGTTCATCATCTGGTATAATTTTTACTTCTTTAACTTTAACTCCCAAAGAATTTAGCCATGTGGCAAGCGTACTTGTATTGATATCTTTAGTTCTGCCAGACAGTACTTCGTTACCAATAATTATAATTCCAGCAATTATTTCTTTCTTATTTGGCATATACAAATATAAATTAAATATTATGAAATTTACCAATACTTTAATTAAAGGCAAATTAATCAAGCGATATAAAAGATTTTTTACAGATATAAAAGTAAATAATTCAATAGTTACGGCTCATTGTCCTAACACAGGTTCCATGAAAGGTCTTTTAGATAAAAATAATACGGTATTTTTGTCTAAAAGTGATGATCCAAAAAGAAAGTTGAAATTTACTTTGGAAATTATAGAAGCTAATAAAAAACTAGTTGGAGTAAATACTCACAGGGCAAATAAAATTGTTGCTGATGGATTAAACAAGGGATTGATAAACGAATTTAAATCCATAAAAAATATTAAACCTGAATTTAAATTTTCAAGTGATACTAGGTTCGATTTTTTATGTGATAAAAATATAATTGAAGTAAAAAATGTTACTCTTTTAAGAGATCAAAAAGTAGCTGAATTTCCTGACGCTGTTACTGAAAGAGGCGCTAAGCATCTAAAAAAGTTAATTGATGCTTTAAAACAAGGCTATAAACCATTTGTCTTATTTTTAACTCAAATACAAGGTATTAATAACTTTAAAATAGCTAAAGATATAGATTTAAATTATTACAAAAATTATTTAATAGCTAAAAAGAGTGGCGTAAAGTTTTTAGCCTATAGATGTTTATTAAGTAGCAAAGAAATTAAAATTGAAAAAAAAATAAATATTATTGATGAATAATTATTCTGAAAAATTTGAAAAAATGAGAAAAGCTGGGTCACTTGCATCTAATACCCTAGACATGATTACAGGTTACATTAAACCTGGTTTAAGCACTAATAAAATAGATGAATTGTGTTATGAATTTATCAAAGATAATGGTGGCCACTCAGCCCCACTTTATTATCGTGGTTTTAATAAATCTATATGCACATCATTAAATCATGTTGTTTGTCATGGAATACCAGGTGAGAGAGTTTTGGAAGATGGAGATATATTAAATATCGATGTGACTGCAATACTTCACAATCATTACGGTGATACAAGTCGAATGTTTACAGTAGGAAAACCCTCAGTCAAATCAATGAATTTAATTAATGTAACTTATGAGTCTTTAATGAAATCAATTGAAATTTTAAAACCTGGGAAAAAATTAGGTGACATTGGTCATGAAATACAAACTCATGTGGAAAAAGCAGGTTTTAGTGTTGTAAGAGATTTTTGTGGACATGGTATAGGCGATGTATTTCACCAAAGTCCAAATATATTACATTATGGAAAAAAGAATACAGGACCTGAATTACAACCTGGGATGACATTCACAATAGAGCCAATGATTAATGCTGGCAAATATGAGGTTAAAATTTTAAATGATGGATGGACAGCCGTAACTAAAGATAAGACCTTATCTGCGCAATTCGAACATACAGTTGGTATAACTGATAATGGATATGAAATTTTTACAGAATCTGTTAAAAACTTAAAGAGGCCTCCTTATAATTAATGATATCTAGATACTCAAGAAAAGAACTCACAAGTATTTGGTCTGAAGAGAATAAGTATAAAATTTGGCTTGATGTAGAGATAGCTGCAGCGCAAGCAATGGAAAAGCTTGGTCAAATACCTAGGGGTGTATCATCAATTGTAAGAAAAAAAGCAAGAATTAATGTTAAAAGGATTCATCAAATTGAAAGTCAAGTTAAACACGATGTAATTGCTTTTTTAACTTCTGTTACTGAAAAAGCCGGTATAAATGCAAGATATCTCCATCAAGGTATGACTTCATCTGATGTTTTGGATACTAGTTTTAATATTCAATTAGTTCAGTCTGGTAAAATAATTCTTAAAGACTTAGATCAAATTTTAAAAGTTTTAAAAAAACAAGCGAAAAAATATAAACATACTCCTTGTATGGGTAGAAGCCACGGTATTCATGCAGAACCAATTACATTTGGTTTAAAGTTAGCATCTTATTATGCAGAATTTAAAAGAAACAAAAAAAGATTAGAATTAGCAATTGATGAAGTGTCTACATGTGCAATATCTGGTGCTGTTGGTACTTTTGCAAATATTAATCCAAGCGTTGAAAAACATGTTGCAAAAAAATTAGGTTTAAAAATTGAACCGGTTTCAACTCAAGTAATTCCTCGGGACAGACATGCATTTTATTTTTCAGTTCTTGGTATAATAGCAGGATCTATTGAGAGAGTTGCAACCGAAATAAGACATTTACAAAGAACTGAAGTTTATGAATTACAAGAATTTTTTTCAAAGAAACAAAAAGGCTCATCTGCTATGCCACATAAAAAAAATCCAATATTAAGTGAAAATTTAACAGGCTTGGCAAGAATGGTTAGAAGCTCTGTTGTCCCAGCGCTAGAAAATATAGCCTTATGGCATGAAAGAGATATTTCACACTCAAGTGTTGAGAGAAACATAGGGCCAGATGCAAATATAACTTTAGACTTTGCATTGGTAAGACTTTCAAACGTACTGGACAACATGATCGTCTATCCAAAAAAAATGCTCCAAAATTTGAATATCACAAAGGGCCTAATCTTTTCTCAAGAACTAATGTTAGAGCTTACGAAAACTGGTTTATCAAGAGAAAAGTCATACAGAATCGTACAAAATTATGCAAAAAAATGCTTTGCTGAAAATTTAGATCTGATTAATGTTGTACAGTCTGACAAATATATAATGAGTAAAATTCCATCTAAAAAACTTAAAACTATTTTCAGTTATTCTAAACATTTTAAAAATGTAAATTTAATTTTTAGAAGAGTATTTAAATAATGAAAAAAGGTAAAAAACTTTACGAGGGTAAAGCCAAAATAATTTATGCAACTTCTGACAAAAATTATGTAATTCAATATTTTAAGGATGATGCCACTGCTTTCAATAATCAGAAAAAATCTGTGATAGATGGCAAAGGTGTATTAAACAATAGAATATCTGAACATATATTAAAGAATTTATCTCAAATCGGTATTAAAAATCATTTAGTGAAAAGATTAAATATGAGAGAACAATTAATAAAGTTTGTGGATATTTTACCAATTGAATTTATCGTAAGAAATATAGCAACAGGCTCTCTTACTAAAAGACTTGGTATAGTTGAAGGAACAGTCTTAAATGACCCATTGATTGAATATTGCTTGAAAAATGATGAGTTGGGAGATCCTTTGATTTCAAGAGAACATATTTATGCGTTTAATTGGGCAAAAAAGAATGAAATAGAAAAAATTAATAAGCAACTTCTAAGAATTAATGATTTTTTAATCGGTTTATTTAGAGGCGTCGGTATCAAACTTGTAGATTTTAAAGTTGAATTTGGAAAGGTAAGAAATTCAAGTAGAAACGAAATTATTCTTGCAGACGAGATAAGTCCTGATACATGCAGATTGTGGGATGCTAAGAGCGAAAAAAGATTAGATAAAGATAGATTCAGAAAAGATCTTGGAAATTTAATTCAAGCTTACAAAGAAGTCGCATCAAGACTTGGTATTTTATATGAAGAATCAAATATAAGAGAAGTAAATTTCAAAAAAGCAAAAGCTATTAAATTAAAAAAAAATAAATGAAAATCAAAGTTATTGTTACACCAAAAAATGGTGTTCTAGATCCACAAGGTAAAGCTATACAACAAACATTAAATAGTATGAATTTCATAGATGTAAGTGAAGTTAGACAAGGAAAATACTTTGAAATTGAAACAGATTTAAAAGATGAGAAAGATGCAAAAAAAAATGTTGAAGATATGTGTAAAAAACTCTTAGCAAATCTTGTGATTGAGGATTACAAAATCTTATAAAATGAAGTCATCTGTTATTATATTTCCAGGATCCAACTGTGATAGAGATATGGATGTGGCTCTTAAAAAATTTGGATTTAAAAATAAAATGGTATGGCACAATGATAATGTAATACCAAAATCAGATTTAGTTGTGTTGCCAGGTGGTTTTTCATATGGAGATTATTTGCGATGTGGAAGTATTGCAGCAAAGTCAAACATAATAAATTCAGTTATAGAATTTGCTAATAAAGGTGGTCTGGTTATTGGTATTTGCAATGGTTTCCAAATTTTAATAGAAACTGGTCTTGTTAATGGAGCTTTATTAAGAAATAAATATTTAAAATTTATTTGCAAAAATGTTTTTGTAAAAGCAAATAAAACACAAAATAAATATTTTAATAAAATTAAAAAAGATATCCTAGAACTACATATAGCTCATAATGATGGTAATTATTTTTGTTCCGAAGATGATTTAAAATTAATACAAGATAATGATCAAATTGCTGTTGAATATTGTGACATTAATGGTGAGGTGTCTGAAAAGTCCAATCCTAATGGGTCAATGAAAAATATAGCTGGTGTATTTAATAAAAAGAAAAATATTTTGGGTATGATGCCTCATCCAGAGCGTGTTATTGATAACTGTTTATCAAGTAATGATGGATCTTATTTTTTTGAAAATCTTTTGAGTAATATGAAATGATTAAGGTGAACGAAAAAATTGCAATAGATCATGGTCTTAAAAAAGATGAGTATAAAAGAATATGTGAGCTTTTAAAAAGAAATCCAAACATAACAGAATTAGGAATTTTCTCTGCCATGTGGAATGAACATTGCTCATATAAATCATCAAAAAAGCATCTTAAAAAACTTAATACAAAAGGAAAAAAAGTTATTCAAGGTCCAGGAGAAAATGCCGGAGTAATTGATATAGGTGATGATGATGCAATAGTTTTTAAAATTGAAAGTCATAATCACCCTTCCTTTATTGAACCTTATCAGGGAGCAGCTACTGGTGTTGGAGGAATTCTAAGAGATGTTTTTACAATGGGAGCACGTCCAATTGCTAATTTAAATTCTATACATTTTGGTTCCCCATCTAACAAAAAAACAAAAAGTCTTTTGAGGGGAGTGGTACAGGGAATTGGTGGGTATGGTAATTGTATAGGTGTACCAACTATTGCTGGTCAAACAAGTTTTGACGAGTCTTACAATGGCAATATTCTTGTTAATGCAATGACACTAGGTCTAGTGAAAAAAGATAAAATTTTTTACTCCAAGGCTGCTGGATTAAACAAGCCAGTTATTTATGTTGGATCAAAAACAGGAAGAGATGGAATTCATGGTGCAAGTATGGCTTCAGCAAAATTTGATGACAAAATTGAGGAAAAAAAACCTACAGTCCAAGTAGGTGACCCATTTACAGAAAAATTATTATTAGAGGCATGTCTTGAGCTAATGAGAGACGACTCAATTATTGCAATCCAAGATATGGGTGCAGCTGGGTTAACGTCTTCAAGCGTTGAGATGGCCTCAAAAGGAAAACTTGGTATTGAATTACATTTAGATAAGGTTCCATGTCGTGAGGAGAATATGTCTCCCTACGAAATTATGTTATCAGAAAGTCAAGAAAGAATGTTGATAGTACTTGAAAATGGTAAAGAAAATAAAGCAAAAGAAATTTTTGACAAATGGAATTTAGATTTTTCTGTAATTGGAAAAACTACAAACTCAAAAAATATTGAGCTGTATTTTAATAAAGATAAAGTTGCAAATATTCCTATTGATTTACTTTCTGAAGAAGCTCCTGAATACGACAGAAAATGGAAAAAAAGTAAATTGCCTCAAAAAATAAAGTTTAAAAAAAAAGATTTTAAAAATTTAAAAATTACTGAAGTTCTTAAGAAAATAATTTCAAGTCCAAATGTTTGTTCAAAAGAATGGATTTGGGAACAGTATGATCATACAGTAATGGGTGACACTATTCAAAAACCTGGTGGTGACGCTGGTGTTGTAAGAGTTCATGGAACTGAAAAAGCTATTGCTGCAACAGTAGACTCTTCAGCTTCTTATTGTTATGCACATCCTTTAAGTGGTGGTAAACAAATAGTATGCGAAACATGGAGAAACTTAATATCTGTAGGCGCTGAGCCAATTGCAATAACAAATTGTTTAAATTTTGGGAATCCGGAAAAATCTGAAAATATGGGTGAGTTTGTAGAATGTGTAGAAGGTTTAAATGAAGCAAGTAAATACCTAGACTTTCCAGTCGTTTCTGGAAATGTTTCTTTTTATAATGAGACTAAAGACAAAGGTATTAAACCAACGCCTGCTATTGGTGGAGTGGGGTTAATTAAAAATTATAAAGATATGATAACAATGGATTTAAAAGAAACTGGAAATATAATTCTTGTTGTTGGTAAAACTGAGGGTCATTTAGATCAAAGTATCTTTGCTAAAGAAATCTTAAATGAAAAAAAAGGACCACCTCCAGAAATAAATCTTTTTAATGAAAAAAATAATGGTGAAACTGTTTTAAAATTAATTAAAGATAAGTTCATAATGTCAGCTCATGATGTTTCTCTTGGAGGGATAATGACAGGAATTGCAAAGATGTGCATTAAGGGAAAAAAAGGAGTTAAATTTTATAAATTTAAAGGATTAATAGATAAATTTGAATACTTTTTTTCTGAAGATCAAGGAAGGTACATTGTTGAAGTAAAAAAAGAAAACTTTGAAAAAGTAAAAAAAATACTTGAAAAAAATTCAAATCATTATGATTTAATAGGTGAGGTAATCGGGGATAATATATCTATAAATAATGAGCCAACTTTATCAGTAGACAAATTAACAGAATTCAATAAAAATTGGCTAAATAAGTATATGGTAAACTAATGGCGATGAATTTAAAAGAAATTGAAAGTATGATTAAAGAGGCTTTGCCAGATGCTATAATTGATATTCAAGATTTAGCTGGTGATGGAAACCACTATTCAGCTACAATTACCTCTTCAGCATTTAATGGTAAAAGTAAAATTGAGCAACACAAAATGATTTATAATTCTTTAAAAGGTAAAATGGGAAATGAATTGCATGCTCTTGCATTAAAAACAAAGGAAAAAAATGGACCAACAAACTAAAGAATTAATTGAAAACAATATTAACACAAATGAAGTCTGTTTATTTATGAAGGGAACACCAGATGCACCTGAGTGTGGTTTTTCAATGGCAGTTGCAAATATGTTAAAAATTTTAGAAGTAAGTTTTAAAAGTGTTAATGTGCTTAGTGATCAAAGTATAAGAGAGGGTATAAAAAAATTTAGTGAATGGCCTACTGTTCCGCAATTATATGTTAAAAAGGAATTTGTTGGCGGGTGTGATATTGTTAAAGAGATGTTTGAAAACGGGGAACTCAAAAAGCTTTTTGAAGACAAACAGATTAAATATAAAAAATAATTATATCTAGAGTAATATTCAATAACTAAGTTAGGTTCCATAACTACTGGATATGGGACTTCTTCAAATATTGGTGTTCAGTTTAAAAAGACTTAAAACTTTTTTGCCAATTCTATTGTTGCGCCATAGTCATCTATTTCGCTAAGTAAATTATAGTTTGAACTTAATTTTACATCAAAACCGTTTATATCTTGATTAAAATTAATCCTTGCAGTTTCATTTTCCAGCTCTAAAACAAACTCTTCATTTCTATGAGTAACATATCCAGTTAAAAAATATAAAGTATCACTATGACTATTTTCAGTTTGGAATCTCTCATAAAAAAACATCATTGAAAGACCCGTTTCATTTAATATATCAAAACCAATTTTACCTTTAATACTCTCATCGTCCTCTTGATCAATAGATTTAGTATATTTTGTGTTGGAGTCTGACACATAGTTTAAAGAAACATCGGAACTTGGGCTAAGATCATAGCCAAAGTCTAAAGCCATGGACGGTCTTAAAATGAAATCCTTTTTCAAAATTTCATTACTTACAATAAAACCTCCCGATATACCTAGAGTCTCAACAGTTTGTTTGTCGTACTGAAGGGCATTAATTCCTTTTTCACTATAATCATCTAAAGTTGTATAGCTAATATCTAGTTTAAAGTTTGGGGATATGTCTCTATTATCTTTTTTAAAAGTATTTATATAGTGCAAAGACCCAAAAACTTGATTTCCATCTCTATCACCATTTAAAGTATTGTTGCCATCTTTTCTTATATTTTTGAAATCGAGCATACTTAACCCTAAAATTCCCTCTAAATATTTATTTTTTCCAATGTTGAGTGTTCTATAAGTTGAAAAACTGTATGCATCAATATCTGTAGATGTGCCCTTATTACTCACATCTACATCCTCATCGGTGTAAGTAATAGTGTAACCTTGTACGGTTTTTTCATCAGTTTTTTTATCAAATCCTAATGTTATTGCATTTGAAGAAATATCCTTTCTTGATGAATTTTTAGTGCTACCAACTCCTCCAACACTTACACTACCCTCACTCCAAAATAACCAATTTTCGTTTATATTTTTTTGAGGTTTGTTATAATTGATTGATTGAAAAAGTACTTCTGAAAGTTTTTTTAGTTTAGGGTCAACAAAATTTAGGTTAATACTTTGAGGTTTTAAATCTTCTTCCAAGCTATAACCTCTAATCCAATTAAGTCTATTGAAAATTGGGCTGATTACATGCGAAAGTATTTTTTTAGGTGCACTAGTTTGAGCTTCGATCAATCCTACTACATCTTTATTATTTAATGGATTTGATCTTGTGGTTCCAGTTGAAAAATTATAAGTAGTTTTATCAGTACTTGGTATCCCGGCATAATTATTTCTTGAAATATCTATGATTGCAGTTGCATCTATCTGAACGTAATAATCTGAATTTATCTCTAAATCAGATGATGGATTCAAAGTTATTTGAGTATTACTTGTTAAAGTTGCATCAGTTTCCACATTAAAAGTTTGCACAACACTATCGTCACTAGCTTTTTTTAAAGTAATATTTCCACTTCCAATTTTAATAATTTCACTGAAATTTAAGACTATATTTGTGGAACAATCTACATCTGTTTCATTATCACTTGGTGAAGATGAACTTAATGTTGGGGCAGTTCCTGGAAAATCACTATTATCCCAACTAGGGCTATTAATAAGCGTTCCGTCATTGTTATTTATCTCTCCAAATAATGTGGATGATCCTGTTCCATTATTTTCCCCATTTACCTCATCATCCATTGACCAATATTCACTTAAAGATCCTGAGGAGGCATAATCACCATAATTCTCGCCTGCATATAAAGTTTCTCCCCCATTATATAATTGTACTATTTCAGCGTCAGAGAGTGTTGAACTCCATATACCCACCTCGTCTATTTTTCCGTTAAAATGATATTTTACTTTATTGTCAGCATTATTTGGAATATGAGGATATTTGTTAGTTCTACCAGCACCTATGTACAATCTTTGATTTGTGTTTTCAACAATTGGAACTCTGGCATTATTTCCATTTGCTATCATAACACCATCAACATAAAGTTTCATTACGTTCGTAGACTCTTGAAATGTTACGGTCTGCATTTGCCAGGTTCCAATATTTATGTCTGTGGTGGAATTCACTTGTGCCCAGGTATCATCATCAGCTCCATCACCTGCCCAAAAAGACCATTCTTCATCAGCTGCTATATAAACCATGAAGCCACCTCCTTCATCGCCATTAATCGTGTCTGTTCGAGATGTCACTGCTGACTGATAATCACTTGAAGCTCCTGTTTTTACCCAAACATTAACTGAAAAATCACCTGTTGGGTTCATTGACGCGTCAAAAGGAAAGTCTACATAATTTGTTGATCCATCAAAACTCAATGAATAATCAGCTGAAAAAGCATAATTTTTATAACCTAGAAAAGAAACTAAAAATAAAATTGTAAAATTATTTTTATAATTACAAAAAAATTTTAAATATATATTTGAAAATAATTTCATTTAATTCAAATATAAACTAAATACTTAAATTATTAACCAATATTTTATATTAAAAAAAATAATTTTATCTAGAGTAATATTCAATAACTAAGTTAGGTTCCATGACTACTGGATAAGGAACTTCTTCGAATTTTGGCGTTCTAACAAATTTAATTTTTCTATTTTTCTCATCAACTTGTAGATATTCGGGCGTTTCTCTCTCTTTACTTGCTAATGCTATATCTATTATAGCTAATTGTTTAGATTTATCTCTTATTTCTACAGTGTCCTCATCTCTTAACTGGTAGCTTGATATATTAACTTTCTTACCATTAACTCTTACGTGACCATGATTGATAAATTGTCTTGATGAAAAAATTGTTGTTGAAAATTTAGCTCTGTAAACAACTGAGTCTAATCTTCTCTCTAATAAACCTATTAAGTTTTCAGCAGTATCACCTTTCTTCATAATAGCTTTTCTATACACATTTCTAAATTGTCTCTCGTTTAAATTTCCGTAATAAGATTTTAGTTTTTGTTTTGCCTGAAGTTGAATACCATAATCTGATGGTTTAGAATTTTTGGTCTGGCCATGCTGTCCAGGAGGATAAGCTCTTTTGTTGAATGGACTTTTGGGTCTTCCCCAAAGGTTGACTTTTAATCTTCTATCAACTTTATGTTTAGATTTTAATCTTTTCGTCATTAATTATTGGGTCTTATAAAGATACATAAAATTTTGTCAATCAGCGTTTTTTTCCTAAACTTGCAAATACACTTGATAAAATACGAGTTTCTTTATCAGATAATTCCATCTTGTAAAAAATATTTCTTAAATTTTCAAGCATTATAGGTTTCTTTTCTTTTTGTTTAAAAAAATTTATTTGATTGAGATGTTTTATACAAAGATTAGTCATTGCTAAAATTTCTTTTTTAGAAGCTGCTTTAAACTTTTTGGTTTTTTTTGGTTTAAATTTCTCTTTAGATAATAGATTTGAAATGTATTGAGCTATAATTATAAGGCTATGAGATAAATTTAATGATTTAAAATTTTTATCAGTAGAAATACTTAGAGTATAATTTGTATAGGTTATTTCATTATTTGATAAACCAGATGCCTCTGAGCCAAACAAAAATCCAACTTTTTTTTTGAAATTTATTTTTTTTAAATCTTTTAATTCTATATGTTTAATATTCTTATTTCTAATTCTTGCAGTTGTTGCAATCAAAATATCAATCCGACCAATTACGTTTTCAAGATTTTCATATACTTTACTTTTTTTAATAATATCTTTTGCTCCAACTGATGTGGCTATTATTTTGTCATTAGGAAATAAAGGCTTAGGGTCTATTAATACAAGTTTATTAAAACCAAAATTTTTTATGCCTCTTGCGCATGCGCCTATGTTTTCTGAAAGCTGAGGCTTATGTAAAATAAACGTAACATTGCCTTTAGCCATAAGTTATTTAATTCCGTGATTTCTATTATAACTAGATGTTTTTGAAAAACTTATCCCGTCTAAATATTTTTTATCAACATCCCAAATAGATACTTTTAAAGGATAGCATTTAGCAACATCAGATGAATGTTCTGAACCACAATCTCCACCTGGGCATGCAGATAGAGCGCCTAATAAATTTGTTTCTGCAAAAAACTCCAAATAATCTCCAGGTCTTACTGGGCTTGATTTCATAAAATATTGTTTTGTATCATTAGTAAAACCAGTGAGCATAAAAACATTCAATACATCATGAACTATCTTTTCAGCTTCATCTAATTTGATATTTTTTTCTTTTACCAAAGCTCTAGTTAAATTTGAGTGACAACAGTAATGGTAATCTTTATCTGAAATTAGCTTAGATGTGTAAGGATCACATCTTGTGCCAATAACATCATGGACTGAACCTCCATCTTTATCATAACCATACCAGTCTAAAGTATCCCATGTTATTGTAGCTAAAGACCTAAGATAAGGAAAGCTACTAAACATTTTATCACCTACTGAAATATGGGTTCCATATAAAGCTCTAGTTTTGCCAGAATAAAATTTTTCATCTAAATTTTCAGCATTAAATATATTTAGATCACCAACCTGCGGGCCTTCAACGCTTTCTATCCTAAAAAAATTACCTGATTTAACATTAAATGTTTTAGCATCTCTTGGTGGTACTATAACTTCATCAATTTGTTTAAGGTGTTTTCTCGCTTCATGTAATATTTTAAGATTGTTGTTTATTTTATCATTTGGATAACAAACAACAGGCTTAGCACCTACTCTACTTTTAATATCTGTAGGTTTCTCAGAAAACTTTTTAATTTTCATCTATTTGCTTGCGGGAGCTTTGTCTTTGAACAATTTAAAATCAAGACTATCGATTAAAGCTTTAAAAGATGCATCAATTATGTTTGGTGAGACACCTATAGTGAACCAATTCTTTCCTTGGGAGTCAGTGCTCTCAATCGATACTCTAGTAGTAGCTTCTGTACCTGTATTTAGAATTCTAACCTTATAATCAACAAGTTTAAGATCTTTTAAATATTTGGAATATTTTTCTAATTTTGTTACATTTTTTCTTATGGCATTATCAAGTGCGTGAACAGGTCCATTGCCCTCACCTTCACAAATAATTTGCTCACCATCAACTTCTAGTTTTGCTTTTGCTTTAGAAATAATTTGTTCTTGCTTGTTTTTTGATACTGATACATCGTATTCTTTAATAGAAATATATCTTGGTATTTCGCCCATAACTCTTCGAGCTAATAACTCAAAAGATGCATCAGCACCATCATAGCTGTAGCCTATAAACTCTCTATCTTTTACTTCCTCAAGTAATTTTTTTATTTTTGGATCATTTTCCTCAATCTCAATTCCAATAGTTTTTAGTCTTGATAGTATATTGGATTTACCTGACTGATCTGAGACGACAATATTTCTATTATTACCTACATCATCTGGATTTATATGTTCATAAGTTTTGGGATTCTTTTGAACTGCTGACACGTGTAAACCACCTTTATGAGAAAATGCTGCAGCTCCAACATAAGGTAAATGTTTGTTTGGCTTTCTATTTAATATCTCATCAAGCAATCTAGAACATTGAGTTATATGTTTTATATTTTTTTCTTTAATGTTTATTTCAAATTTATCTGATAATTCTTTTTTAAGATGAAATGTTGGTATAATTGACATTAAGTTTGCGTTACCACATCTTTCACCTAAACCATTTATTGTTCCTTGAATTTGTCTTGCTCCAGATAATACAGCTGCAATTGAGTTTGCTACTGCATTACCCGTATCATTATGCGCGTGTATTCCTAAGTTTTCGCCAGGTATATGTTCTGATACTTCTTTGACTATTTTAGTTACCTCATGAGGAAGTGTTCCTCCATTTGTGTCACAAAGCACAATCCATTTAGCTCCATTGTCATAAGCAGCTTTAACACATGCTAATGCATACTTTGGATTAGCTTTATAACCATCAAAAAAATGTTCAGCATCAAACATAAACTCTTTATTATTTTTAACAAAATGTTTTGTAGTTTCTTTTATGTTTTCTAAGTTTTCTTCGTTTGAAATTCCTAATGCCACATCAACATGGAAATCCCATGACTTTCCTACTACACAGACTGCATTTGTATTTGAATTAAGTATTGCAGACAATCCAGGATCATTTTCAGCACTCCTACCTGCTTTCTTGGTCATTCCAAAAGCTGTAAAAGTAGAATTTTTAAGATCTAAACCTTTTTGAAAAAATTCAGTATCAGATGGATTAGCACCTGGCCAGCCACCCTCAATATAATCAACACCTAAATTATCTAACGCATGAGCTATTTTTGTTTTCTCATCAATAGAAAAATGGACACCTTGAGTTTGTGCACCATCTCTTAATGTCGTATCAAATATATAAAGTCTTTCTTTACTCATTTTAATTTCCAGGTTGTTTTATCATCTTTATCTTCAATTAAAACACCTTTGTCTAAAAGTTCATTTCTTATTTTGTCAGCTAATTCGTAATTTTTATTATCTCTTGCTATGTTCCTCTCTTTAATTTTTTGTAAAATTTCTTTTTCCGAAATATTCAAATTGCTTTTTTTAAATTCAAGCCATTTTGACTTAGGCTCAATAAGAAGACCTATAAAGTTACAAGCTGTTGTAAATATTTCTTTATCATTGTCAGAGCCTTTTGCTGCCTTATCATAAAGTTTGTGAATATTGCTTATGTATCCAGGTGTATTTAGATCATCATATAGAGGACTCAAATCTTTTTCATTTATTAATACTTTTCCGTTTGGTGACTTATAACACTCATACCACTTATCTAAAGTTTTTTGAGACTGTATAAGTAAATTATCATTCCAATCTAGTGGTTGTTTATAATGAGTTGAGATCAATGCTAGCCTTAAAACTTGTCCATTATATTTAGAATGAAAGTCTTTTATTTTAAAAACATTACCTTGCGATTTTGCCATCTTTTCATTTGAAATTGTGATAAATCCATTGTGTACCCAATAATTAGAAAATGATTTATTTCCATTAGCACATCTTGACTGTGCAATTTCATTTTCATGGTGGGGAAAAATTAGATCTCTTCCGCCCCCATGTATATCAAAAGTATCACCTAAAAATTTTTTTGACATTGCCGAACACTCTAGGTGCCAGCCAGGCCTACCTCTACCCCAAGGAGAATTCCAACCTGGTTCATCATCATTAGATGGTTTCCATAAAACAAAATCCTCAGGATTTTTTTTATTTTTAGAAACTTCTACTCTGGCACCCGCTAATAACTCATCAATATTTTTATTTGATAATTTACCGTAATCCTTAAATGTCGAAACATCAAAATAAACATTAGAATTATTTTCATATGCATTTCCTTTTTTTAAAAGAGTATTTATCATATCAATCATTAATGAAATATTTTCAGTTGCTTTCGGTTCAAAAGAGGGTTTTTCACATTTAAGATACTCACAATCTTGATTAAAACTTTTAGTAATATTTTCAGAAAGTTTATTTATTGATATTTTTTTTTGTTTTGAACTTTCTATAATTTTATCATCGATATCTGTAATATTTCTTACGTAAGTAACTGATGATTTGCCATACTTACACTTTAAAACTTTAAACAATATGTCAAAAATTACTAGTGGTCTTGCGTTTCCAATGTGTGGATCATCATATACAGTTGGTCCACATACATACATTCCAATTTTTTTCTCATTAATTGGTTTAAATATTTCTTTTTTTCCAGCAAGTGTATTGCTTAAATATATATCTTTGTTCATTGTATAAGGAATATACTTTTAATTTAGATTTGTGAATCTAATTGATTAATTAGGAATCTTGCATACTGGAATTGGCTCCATTTTATGCAAATTTGTTTTTCTTATTTGAATGTATTTATCTCTATTTTTTGAATTTTCGTTGTCCATGGCCTCCTCTATCTCTTTATAAGATAACCCAAGTTGACCCTCATCTGTTCTACCATCATCCCATAATCCATCAGTTGGTGCAGCATTAATTATATCGTCAAGAATTTTTAGTTCTCTTCCAAGTTCCCAAACTTCTGTCTTATTGCAGTCAGCTATTGGAGAAATATCAACACCACCATCACCATATTTAGTATAAAAACCTACACCAAAATCCTCAACTTTGTTTCCTGTTCCAACAACGATTCCATTATTTGCAGCAGCAACTTGATAGAGTGTCGTCATTCTCAATCTAGCTCTAGAATTGGCCATTCCATGTATACTATCAAATTTACCTAAGGTGTTTTCAAAAGTTTTAAATAAACTATCTAGCTCTAAAGTGTGACCCTGCACATTTTTGAAATTTGTTTTTAACCATTCTTGATGTCTTAGACTTAAATCATGTTGAGTATCTTTTTGCTTTATTGGCATAGATAAAACTATAGTTTTTAGGCCTGTCATTGCACTTAATGTGCTTGATACAGATGAATCTATACCTCCAGATATACCAATTACCAATGACTCAGCCTTTTTTGGCATTGAATTTACGTAACTTAAAATCCAATTTTTTATAAAAATCGCTTTTTTAGATGTGTCCATGATTTAAATATAGTGTAAAAATTAAATATTTAAATGACTAAGATGCCGCTTTAATTGCATTTCTTGCATAATTGGAATTCTTTTTAATCTCATCAGAAATTAAAAAAGCTAATTCCAAAGCTTGGTCTGCGTTTAATCTTGGGTCACAATGAGTATGATATCTGCTTGATAAATCTTGATCAGATATATTTTTAGCACCGCCGGTACATTCTGTCACATTTTGACCTGTCATTTCTATATGAAGTCCACCAGCATAAGATCCTTCACTTTGGTGAACCTCAAAAACATTTTTTACCTCTTTAACAACATTATTAAATGGTCTTGTTTTAAAACCAGTTGTTGAGACTAAAGTATTGCCGTGCATCGGATCGCATGACCACACAACATTTAATCCCTCTTTTTTTATTCCTCTTATTAATTTCGGCAAAAACTTTTCAACTTTATCATGCCCATATCTCGATATAAGGGTAATTTTTCCTTTTTCATTTTTTGGATTTATAGCTTCACATATTTTAGCAATTTCATCAGCTTTTGAAGTTGGTCCACATTTAATACCGATTGGATTTTCAATCCCTCTGCAGAATTCAACATGGCCACCATCTAATTGTCTAGTTCTATCTCCAATCCAAACAAAGTGAGCTGAAGTATTATGATATTCACCTGTTGTTGAGTCAGTTCTTGTCATACTTTCTTCATAAGGTAAGTGAAGAGCTTCATGTGAAGTCCAAAAATTAACTGTGTATAGTCTTCTATTAAATTCTGGTGTTATTCCACAAGCAGCCATAAATCCAAGAGCATCAGCAATTTTGTCTTCTAATTCTTTAAATTTTTTAACTTGAGGACTATTTTTAATATAACCTAAATTCCATAAGTGGACTTTTTTTAAATCTGCAAAACCTCCGTGCGAAAAAGCTCTCAATAAATTTAATGTCGCTGCGGATTGTGAATAAGCTCTGAACAATCTCTTTGGATCTGGTCTTCTAGCCTTCTCATTAAATTCAATTGAATTTATATTGTCTCCTAAATAGCTAGGTAATTCTTTTCCACCTTGTTTTTCAGTTGGTGCACTTCTTGGTTTAGAGAATTGGCCCGCAATTCTACCAAGCTTAACAACTGGCAAAGATGCTGAATATGTTAAAACAAGTGACATTTGCAAAATAACTTTAAAAGTATCTCTTATATTATCAGGATGAAATTCTGCAAAACTTTCTGCACAGTCTCCTCCTTGAAGTAAAAATGCCTTACCATCTACAACTTCAGCAAGTTGATCTTTTAAATGTCTGGTCTCTCCAGCAAAAACTAATGGTGGTGATGACTTTAATTTATTCAACACCATGTTAAGTTCTTTCTCATCATCGTAAGATGGAATGTGCTTAACTGGATATTTTCTCCAAGAATTAACTTTCCAATTTTTCATATTTCAACCTTAAGATGAATATATATCCAAATTATGTCAAATTAGAATAGATAATATAAAAAAAATTACTCTACAGTTACTGATTTTGCTAGGTTTCTGGGTTTATCAATGTCGTAACCTTTTTTTAGAGCAGTATAGTAAGCTAATTTTTGAAGTGGAATTGTTATTAAAAAAGGCAACAAATCATCTTCTGTATTCTCAACTTCAATTTTTTGCCAAATATTTTCTGAGAATATCTCATCAGTGCTTTTGTTTGTTATTAATAAAACTTTAGCACCTCTTGCTATAACCTCTTGCATATTGGACATTGTTTTTTTGTAATATTCATCTCTTGGAGCAATAACTACAACTGGCATACCATCTTCTATTAATGCTAAAGGACCATGTTTCATTTCACCAGCTGGATAACCTTCTGCATGAATATAGGATAATTCTTTTAATTTAAGTGCGCCTTCAAGTGCTATTGGATATGAGTAACCTCTACCTAAAAACATAGAACCTTTTATATTTGTAAAACTATTTGATATGGTTTGAATATCGTTTTCAGATTTTAAAGAAAGCTCTATATTTTTTGATAAATTTAATAAGCTTTTGATTTTTGAAATATAATCTTTTTTCTTAATATCATCATTAAGTTTACCCATTTTAAGACATAATAAATAAAGTACTAACATTTGTCCTAAAAAAGCTTTTGTTGAGGCAACACCAATTTCTGGACCACAATGTATCGGTAAAACAAATTTTGAGTCTCTTGCAATTGAGCTTTCTACTACATTTACAACAGAACATGTTTTCACATTATTTTTATTACATAAATCTAAAGCTGCATAAGTATCAGCTGTTTCTCCAGATTGAGAAACAAAGACGTACAAAGTCTCTTTTTTAAATCTATTTTTTCTGTAACGAAATTCTGATGCAATATCTATATGAACATCAAAAGAGGTAAGTTGTTCAAACCAATATTTTGCAATTAAACAAGAATGATAAGCAGTCCCACAACCTACTAATGTAATTGATGATATATCTTTTATTTTCCAGGGAAAATTAAAAATACTTATTTCATTATTTTTTTTATCAATATATTCATTTATGCAATTTTTAATTGTTAGTGGCTGTTCGTCAATCTCTTTAGCCATAAAGTGTTTGTAATCACCTTTATTATAATTTTGTTCATCAGTTGTTAATGAAAGGATCTTCTTATTTATTTTTTTTCCTTGTTCGTTAAAGAAGCTTACTTCTGTTTTTTTGATAATACAAAATTCACCATCATCTAAGTAGGTAATTTTATTAGTCATAGATTTTAATGCATAAGAATCTGAACCTAGGTAATTTTCACCTGGACCATAACCAACTGCTAGGGGTGAGCCTCTTCTTGCACCAACAATTAAGTCTGGTTCATCTTTAAAAATTATTCCTAATGCAAAACTACCATGAAGTTTTTTTAAAACTTTTGTTAATGTGTCTATTAAATTATTTTTTTTTAAATATTCTGTAATTAAATGTACAATCACCTCTGTGTCTGTTTGAGATTTAAATTTATGTCCCTTTTTAACTAAAAATTTTTTTAATAGAGTTGAGTTTTCTATAATGCCGTTATGAACTACTGAAACGTTGTCTGATGAGTGAGGGTGAGCATTTAAAGTGCTAGGTATACCATGAGTAGCCCATCTAACATGACCTATTCCTAAATTTCCTAGCAATTTATTTTTAATAATATTTTTTTCAAGATTGTCTACTCTTCCCTCACACTTTACTTCTTGAATATATCCGCTATTTAATGTTGCAATACCAGCTGAGTCATATCCTCTATATTCTAATTTTCTGAGTGAGTTTAAAATAGTTGATGTGACTTCTTTATTACTATTAATTCCTATAATACCGCACATAATTTATTTTCTTCTTTTATACTTAGATTGTAATTGAGCTGATCTGGTTAAAGCCAAATTTCCGTCTTTAACATTTTGAGTAATTACAGATCCTGCACCAATAGTAGAGTTTCGTCCTATTTTAACTGGTGCAACTAGACATGAATTTGAACCAACAAATGAATTATCCCCAATTAAAGTTTTACTTTTTCTAATTCCATCATAGTTACATGTAATTGTTCCAGCACCAATATTTGCTGAGTTTCCAATAATTGTATCACCAATGTAACTTAAATGACTAACTTTTGAATTTTTCATAATTTTACTTTTTTTAACTTCTACAAAATTTCCTACTTTTGAATTCTTTTCTAAAATTGTTCCAGGTCTCAACCTACAAAATGGACCAACAGATACGTTTTCATTAATTACGACACCTTCAATATGAGAAAAAGATAATATTTTTACGTTATTTTTGATTTTTACTTTTGAGCCAATTACAACGAAAGGCTCAATCGTCACATTTTTTCCAATTTTAGTATCTTTAGAAAAATAAACTGTATTTGGGTCTATCATTTTAACACCCTGTTTAATAAATTTATTTCTAATTTTTTTTTGTAAATTTATTTGTTTCATTGATTTTTTCTTATAGTTAAGTATCTATGTTAATTAATTCACAAATTATTTCTTAATAATACTTTTAGAATGAGTCAAAATTATATAGTTTTGTTAGATTTAGATGGCACTTTAGTTGATACAGCTCCAGACCTGATGATGGCACATAACTACGTAATGAAAAAATTTGGATATGAGTCAAAGACTACTGAAGAGATAAGAAATTTAGTCGGCAAAGGTGCCGGTGTGCTTATTGGAAGATCAATTTGGGGTAGTGCTAAAAAAGAATTTAGCAAAATAACTGATCAAAAAATTAAAGATGAGATGGTCAAAGAATTTATTGACTATTATGGAAAAAATATAGTGGTTGAAAGTAAACTATTAAACGGTGTTTTGGATTTTTTAAAATGGAGTAAAAAAAATAACATTTCATTAGCTGTTTGTACAAATAAACAAGAACATCTGGCTATAGATCTTTTAAAAAAAATTAATGTTTATGATTATTTTGACTATGTTGCAGGGAGTAATACTTTTGATTACTGTAAGCCAGATCCGAGGCACATAACAAATATAATCGATATATTGCAAGGAAATATTAAAAAATCATTAATGATAGGAGATAGTGAAGTTGATAGTATGGCAGCAAGCTCTGCTGATATTCCTTTTATTTTGGTTGAAGATGGTTACACTGATAAAAATATAAACCAAATACCTCATAAACACTTAATAAAAGATTTTGTTGGTATTGAAAAAATTGTTTCGAATTATTTAAATGATAATACATAAGTTAAAAGTTTATCCATCTAAAGTTAAACTCTCTAAAAAAAAACAATTAGCATGGAAATTAGCTGAGTTAGCTAGTGATAATGCAAAACTTAATAAGGATTCTGTTGAAATGGTAATTAATAGAATAATAGACAATGCATCAGTAGCTATTGCCTCTTTGAATAGAAAGGCAGTTATTGCTTCAAGAGAAATGGCTATGAAACATCCAAGAAAAAATGGTGCTACTATATTCGGAATAAATTCCAATGAAAAATTTGATTGTGAATGGGCGGCGTGGTCAAATGGAACTGCTGTAAGAGAATTAGATTTTCATGATACTTTTCTGGCTGCAGATTATAGTCACCCAGGTGATAATATACCTGCCTTGATCGCAGTCGCACAGCAAAAGAAAATTTCAGGTTTAAATTTAATAAAGGGTATTATTACAGCATATGAAGTACAAGTTAATCTTGTTAAAGGAATATGTTTGCATAAACATAAAGTAGATCACATTGCTCATTTAGGTCCAAGTGTAGCAGCAGGTCTAGGGACAATGCTTAGATTAAACACAGAAACTATTTACCAAGCGATACAGCAGGCGCTGCATACAACTATATCAACTCGACAATCTAGAAAAGGTGAAATATCAAGTTGGAAAGCTTTCGCCCCTGCTCATGCAGGTAAACTCGGTATTGAAGCAGTAGATCGAGCCATGAGAGGAGAAGGAGCTCCAAGCCCAATATATGAAGGTGAAGATAGTGTTGTTGCAAGAATTTTAGATGGAAAAAAAGCTGTATATAAAATTCCTTTACCAAAAAAAAAGGAAGAAAAGAGAGCAATTTTAGAAACTTACACTAAAGAATATTCCGCAGAGTATCAGGCGCAGGCATTGATTGATCTTGCAAAAAAACTAAACCGAAGAATTAAAAATCTTAATGACATTAAAAAAATAGACATACACACAAGTCATCATACTCATAATGTTATAGGAACTGGGGCTAATGATCCTCAAAAGATGGATCCAAATGCAAGCAGAGAAACTTTAGATCACTCTATAATGTATATTTTTGCTGTTGCTTTAGAAGACGCTAATTGGCATCATGTAAAGTCTTACAGCAAAGCACGAGCTAAAAGAAAAAGTACTCTAAAAATATGGAGATCTATAAAAACTCATGAAGACAAGAAATGGACTAAACGATACCATGATCCTAACCCAAAAAATAAGGCGTTTGGTGCTAAAGTTATTATTACGTTAAAAAATAATAAAAAAATAATAGAAGAGCAAGGCGTGGCTGATGCTCACCCTTACGGATCAAGACCGTTTAAAAGACCAAACTATATTAAAAAATTCTTAACTTTAACTAAAGGAGTAATTGCTAAAAAAGAATCTGACAGATTTTTAAAAGATGTTCAAAATTTAAAAAAATTAAAATCTAATCAATTAAATAAATTAAACATTGTAATTAATAAAAAAAATATTAAAAAAAATAATAAAATTGGAATTTTTTAATGCACTTTGTAAAAAAAAAAATTAAGGAAAAAAGAAAAGATTTTGTAAAAAAATTGAAAAGCGGAAAAATATTAAGAGTTCCAGGAGCGTATAATCCTTTGACCGCTAAAGTAATTGAAGAAATAGGTTATGATGCTGTTTATGTATCTGGTGGGGTTATGTCTAACGACCTTGGGTATCCAGATATTGGACTGACTACATTAGATGATGTTAGTAATAGGTCAAAACAAATAGCAAGAGTTACTAACTTACCTACAATTGTTGACATTGATACAGGTTTTAAATCGTGTAAAAAAACTATAAACACTTTTGAAAAATTTGGGGTAGCGGCTGTTCATATTGAAGATCAGGTAGAGAGAAAAAGATGTGGTCATCTTGATAATAAAGAACTTATTTCTACAAAAAAAATGGTAAATAAAATTAAAGAATGTGTTAAAGCAAAAAAAGATAAGAATTTTAAAATTATCGCAAGATCAGATGCAAAGGGTGTTGAAGGTATAGATAAAATGATTGAAAGATGTAAAGCCTATATTGATGCTGGGGCAGAAATAATATTTCCTGAGGCATTAAAAGATAAAAAAGAATTTGAAAAAGTTAGAAAAAATCTCAATTCATATTTACTCGCCAATATGACTGAGTTTGGAAAATCAGACTTAATAAACTATAAAGAATTAGAAAATTTAGGCTATAACATCGTGATTTATCCAGTTACTACACAAAGACTAGCCATGAAAAGTGTCGAAGAAGGTCTAAAGGTCATTTTTAAGGATGGACATCAAAAAAACGTTATTGATAAAATGCAAACTAGAAGTAGATTGTACGATTTAGTTGATTATAAAAAATATAATTCACTAGATAAAAAAATTTATAATTTTAATACAGACGGACACAAATAATGACAGAAGATATTAAAAAAGGTTTATTAGGAATTGTTGTTGATGAAACAGAAGTTTCTAAAGTAATGCCAGAAATTAATTCTCTTACATACCGAGGTTATGCTGCTCAAGATTTATGTGCAAAATGTAAATTTGAGGAAGTAGCATATTTAATTCTAAATGGTGAACTGCCAGATAGTAAACAGCTAAAAAACTTTGAAAAAATCGAAAGAAAAGAGAGAAAATTATCTAAATCTCTTCTTGATAGTATTAAAAATTTTCCAAAAAAATCCCATCCTATGGATGTAGCAAGAACAGCAGTGAGTATTATGGGTCTTGAGGATAAAGAAACTAAAGATAATTCACCTAAAGCCAATATGAGAAAAGTCATGAGAATTTTTGCAAAAACTCCAACTGCTTTAGCAGCGTTTTATAGACTTAGAAAAGGTAAAAAAATAATAAGCCCGAAAAGCAATCTATCATTTTCAGAAAATTTCTTTTACATGTGTTTTGGAAAAGTTCCAAACAAAGAGATAGTAAAAGCGTTTGATGTATCTTTAATTTTGTATGCTGAGCATAGTTTTAACGTGTCAACTTTTACAGCTAGAACTATCACAAGTAGTTTATCAGATATTCATGGTGCAATTACAGGTGCTATAGCTAGTTTAAAGGGGCCATTGCATGGGGGTGCAAATGAAGAGGTCATGCACATGATGAACAAAATTAAGAAACCTGAAAACGCACTTAAATGGATTAATAACGCTTTAGATAAGAAAGCTGTTGTGATGGGGTTTGGTCATAGAGTTTACAAGAGTGGAGACTCCAGGGTACCCACGATGAGGGAGTATTTCGCAAAAGTTGCAAAAGTTAAAAAAGACAGAAAATTTGAAAAAATATATGACATTGTAGAAAAAGTTATGATTGATAGAAAAAATATCTATCCAAATGTAGACTACCCCACAGGACCTACTTATCATTTAATGGGATTCGATACAGACTTTTTCACACCTATTTTTGTCATATCTAGAATTACTGGCTGGTCAGCGCATATTCTTGAACAACATGCTGCAAACAAGTTAATAAGACCACTTGCAAGCTATAAAGGTAGCTCCTATCGTAAAGTTGTACCGTTAAACCAAAGATAATTATTATAAATTAAATTGAGCAAATCTCTCGTGAACAATTTCAAAATTAACATTTTGCTCTTTTGAAAAATCTTTTATTGCTTCCCTCACGCCCAAAGCCTGACTCAAATTCCAATCATCACACAGGATAGTTCCTTTTTTACTAATTATTTTAAAGCTTTGCTCTAGATCATTTTTTACTGTTTTGTAATCATGTCCACCATCAATAAAAATAAAGTCTATATTTTTTAAACTAACTTCATGTAATATTTGATTAGTATCACCCTGAATAATCTTTATATTTTTTTTAAACTTTGACAAAAGATCTTCAACTGCAATTATACTATATGGATTTTGTCTCTTTATATATTTAAAATAAAATGTTTTAATTGGATTGTTAAAAGTTTTAGATGGAACAACCTCATTTTTGTAATTGTCACTGTCATCAAAAATATCTATACCAATATAATTAAAATTATCCCCATGGTTTTTAAACATTAATTCACATACGTTCCTTGCAGTAACACCGTGAAATATTCCTATCTCAAGGAAAGTTTTTGGGTTCTTCTTCTGGATAATATCCAAAAAAAGATCCCCAATATTTTTTTGTTTTAAGCTAGTTTTTCTAAAATATTTTTTATATTTCAAATTAAGAAAAAGCTTCAACCCAGCTTCCTTGTGTCGAGGCTTTTGAATACTCTGTAGCTCTTCCTTCAAAGAAGTTCATATGTTCAACAGCATTTAACATGGTGTCTAACCAAGTTAACGGGTTTTTCTCTACATCATAAATTGGTTCTAAACCTAATTGAACCAATCTTCTGTTTCCAATAAATCTGATGTAATCTTTAACCTCTTGAGCTGTTAATCCTTCCATTGGACCCATTTCAAAAGCTAAATCTATAAATGCATCCTCATGCTCAACTATTGTTCTACATGCATCATAAATTTCTTTTTTAAGTTTTGGTGTCCAAATTTCTGGGTTTTCTTTGATGAACTCTTTAAATATTCTTATCATTGAATTGCAATGAAGAGTTTCATCTCTAACTGACCAAGTTACAATCTGACCCATACCTTTAAGTTTATTGTGTCTTGGAAAGTTTAATAAAATTGCAAAACTTGCAAATAATTGCAGACCTTCAGTAAAAGCACTAAAAACTGCTACCGTTTTAGCAATGTCCTCTTTTGAATTAACATTAAAACCTTGCATATAATCATATTTGTCTTTCATTTCTTTATATTTCATGAAAGCTGAATATTCAGATTCCGGCATACCAATTGTATCTAATAAATGTGAGTAAGCTGCAACATGAACGGTTTCCATAGACGCAAATGCAGTCATCATCATTAAAACTTCAGTAGGTTTAAAAACCGTAGTATAGTGTCTAAGATAACAATTATTTACTTCGACGTCTGCCTGGGTAAAAAATCTGAAAATTTGAGTTACCAGGTTTTTCTCTGGCTGAGATAAATTCTTTTGCCAATCTCTGACATCGTCCCCTAATGGTACTTCCTCTGGTAACCAGTGAATTCTTTGTTGAGTTAACCATGCATCATAACACCATGGATATCTAAATGGCTTATAAACAGGGTTTTCAACTAATAATCCCATTTTTTTTGGTTGAATAATTTTTTCGCTTTCCTCTTTTTTCACTACTGACATGATAAACACTCCTCGTATTTGTTTTCCTCTGATTGTTGTTGGTTTTTTGATTTGTAAACGTTAGCTGTAATGTCAGTTGATTTTGCATCATTGACATTTTCAGCTCTTTGGATTGATTTTGACCTGCAATAGTAAAGACTTTTAAGACCCTTTTTCCACGCCTGGAAATGAATTTGATGTAAGTCTTTTTTATGGACATCAGCAGGTAAAAATAAGTTAATAGATTGCGCTTGAGATATATGTGGGGTTCTATCCGCACTCAAGTCTACAAGCCACCTTTGATCTAATTCGAAAGCTGTTTTAAATACATCTTTCTCCTCTTTAGTTAAAAAATCAAGATGTGAAACTGAACCTTGATTTGTTGTAATACTTGACCAAATTTCGTCATTATCTTTGCCATGTTTTTCTAATATTTTTTTTAAGTATTTGTTTCTAACATTAAAAGATCCAGAAAGAGTTTTATGAGTATAACTATTTGCTGCTATAGGCTCGACACCTGGAGATGTTCCTCCACATATAATTGATATTGATGCTGTTGGAGCAATTGCTGTTTTATTTGAAAATCTTTCTTTAAAGCCATATTCTTCAGCGTCTGGACATGGACCTCTTTCCTCAGCTAAATCTTTTGAAGATTTATCCACTTTATTTTGTATATTTTCGAATATTTTTTTGTTCCAAACTTTACTCATTACCGATTCCAATGGAATCATCTTTTTTTGAAAATATGAATGAAGACCCATTACACCAAGTCCAACACTTCTCTCTTTTGTTGCAGAGTAAACTGCATCACTGAATTCCTCTGGTGCATTTTTAATAAAGTCAGTCAAAACATTATCTAAAAATCTCATTACATCGTCTAAAAATTTTTCGTCATCTTTCCATTCATCGTACTTTTCGACATTTAAAGATGACAAACAACAAACTGCTGTTCGGTCTCTACCTTCTTTATCTATTCCTGTTGGTAAAGTTATTTCGCTACACAAATTAGATGTTTTAACGGTTAATCCAGCTAATTTATGATGCTGAGGTATTTGTCTATTCACAGTATCTATATAAATAATATATGGTTCACCAGTTTCTATTCTTGCGGTCAATAACCTTATCCATAAATTTCTGGCAGATACAGTTTGCTGAACCGCTCCATCTTTTGGACTTTTGAGTGCCCATTGCTCGTCAAGCTCAACAGCTCTCATAAATGCATCTGATACAAGTACGCCGTGATGCAAATTAAGAGATTTTCTATTCGGGTCTCCACCAGTCGGTCTTCTCATCTCAATAAATTCTTCGATCTCAGGGTGATCGATTGGTAAATAACATGCAGCAGAACCTCTTCTTAATGACCCTTGACTTATTGCCATTGTAAGAGAGTCCATAACTTTTATGAATGGAATAATTCCTGATGTTTTGCCTACTCTACCAATTTTTTCACCTATAGATCTTAAGTTGCCCCAATAACTTCCTATACCACCACCTCTTGCTGCTAACCAAACATTTTCGCTCCAAAGTCCAAGAATTCCTTGTAAGCTATCATTTGCTTCGTTTAAAAAACAAGATATTGGCAAACCTCTTGTAGTGCCACCATTTGATAAAACTGGTGTTGCTGGCATAAACCATAGGTTACTTATATAATTATATAATCTTTGTGCATGTAGATTATCATCTGCGTAATGACTAGCTACTCTAGCAAACAAGTCTTGGAAGGATTCATTCTCACCAAGATATCTGTCAGTTAGAGTTGCCCTACCAAAATCTGTTAGGTTGTTGTCTCTACTTCGGTCAATTTTAATTGTTATGCCTTTTGAATTTTGAAATAGTTCAGTATTATTATTTAAAGTGAATAAATCAGGACCTTTAGTTTTATTATTGATTTCAACTCTTGGTTTAAATTCAGAGACAGCTTTCTTGATAGCCTGAGATAATACTTTATTCATTAAACTCCCTATTTTAACTTAATGTTATAGTAAAACAACTATATGTTGTGTGTAGATTTCTTAAATACACTATATAAATTAGAAATCAATAGAACATTTATAGAACATGAAAAAAAATATGCAATAAAAAAATTAAAGAAATATACAAATATCAACATGAAAAAAGAGAAAAAAATAGATCCCTTTGGTTTTAGGGAATATGACGCTAGATGGTTATTTCCAGAAAGTATTAACGAATTGGGAATCGAGTCTGTTGGAAAGGGATTCGGAACACAGGTAATTAACTCAAAAAAAAATCCAACTGTTATAGTTGGTCATGATTATAGATCATATAGTGAAAATGTTAAAAAAAATTTCGTAAATGGGCTTTTATCTACTGGCTGCAATGTAAAAGATATAGGTTTATGTCTTTCACCTACTGTTTATTTTTCACAATTTAAATTGAATTCAGATGCTGTTGCGATGATAACAGCAAGCCATAATGAAAATGGATGGACAGGTATTAAAATGGGTATTGAGAGAGGACTAACACACTGCAAGGATGAAATGTCAGAATTAAAAGATATTGTTTTAAAAGAAAAATTTATTGATGGTTCAGGAAAATATCAGGAAGTGAAAAATTTTAATAAAGTTTATATCGAAGAATTATCGAAAAATAAATTAAAAAAAAAATTAAAGGTAGTTGCTGCCTGCGGTAATGGTACAGCTGGTATATTTGCGCCTGAAATTTTAAGAGGCATCGGATGTGAAGTAATAGAGTTAGATTGTAATTTAGATTATACTTTTCCCAGATATAATCCAAATCCAGAAGACATGGAAATGCTTCATGAAATCGCAAAATGTGTAAAACAAAATAATGCAGATGTGGGTTTTGGTTTTGATGGTGATGGAGACAGAGTTGGCGTTATAGATAATAGCGGTAACGAAATTTTCGCAGATAAAATTGGATTATTAATTGCAAGAAATATTTCAAATCAACATAAAAACTCAAAATTTATAGTTGATGTAAAATCAACTGGTTTATTTATGAATGATGAAATTTTAAATAAAAATAACTGCAAAACAATTTATTGGAAAACTGGTCATTCATACATTAAGAGAAAAGTGAATGAAGATAAAGCGATTGCTGGATTTGAAAAGAGTGGACATTTCTTTTTTAATCAACCACTTGGTTATGGTTTTGATGATGGCATCAATTCAGCTATTCAAGTTTGTAACCTTTTGGATAATCAAAATGAAAAGTTAGATATTTTAATAAAAAGTTTACCTAAAACCTTTCAAAGTCCAACAATGGGTCCGTTTTGCAAAGATGAAGAAAAATATGGTGTCATTGATGGGATGATTGATAAAATTAATAAACTAAAAGACAATGAATTTAAAATTAAAGGACTAAAAATTAATGATATACTTACAGTCAATGGAATAAGATTCTCATTAGAAGATGGATCTTGGGGATTGATTAGAGCTTCTTCAAACAAGCCCTCTTTAGTTGTAGTTACTGAAAGCCCAACATCTGATGAATTAAAAAAAGAGATCTTTTATTTTATTGATAAGTTGTTGCAAGAAACTGGAAAAATTGGCGAATACGATCAAAAAATTAATTAAATATTAAAATACCTGTATATAAAAATTGTTCCTACAGCATAAAGAAAAACTCCAAAAAGTCTTTGAGCTTTAATTTTGTTCATTTTATAAACTGTATTTGCTCCAAATCTTGCCATAAAAGTTGTAATTGGGACAAATAATAAAAAAGCTGGAATATTAACAAATCCAATACTAAAAGGTAAATTTGCATTAAAGTAAAAACCTGAAATTAAAAAACCAACTGAACCGGTTATAGATATAAATAATCCTATTGTTGCGGCACTCCCTATGCATTTACTTATTGGATAACCTAAATATCGAAGTAAAGGAACATTCATCATAGCGCCAGTAATACCCATGGGTGCAGATATAAATCCTGAAATTAAACCAAAGACAGCCTTAGGATAAAAAGCTCTATTTACATTAACTCTCTTAACTTGTTCGTGCGCAAGCATTAAGTATGCTCCAAAAACATAAACAACTACTGAAAAAAAAAGAACAAGACTTTTTGTACTCATATATGCAGCAAAAACTGTTCCCATAAGAACACCTAAAACAACAAATAACCCAAAGGTTTTTACTACATTTATATCAACCAATTTATTTTTATAATGGGTAAAGACAGATGCTGAAGATGTGAATATTGTTATCGTAAAAGCTGTACCAACTGTTAAATGCATTAAAAAATCTTTTTCAATATTTAATGTTTCAAATATGAAAAAAAGACATGGAACAGAAATCAATCCACCACCTATTCCAAATAATCCAGCAAAGAAACCAACGGCAGTTGCTGCAAAAACTATAAGTAAGATAAAATACCAGTATTCATTTATTAAAATTGATAAGGACAATTGAACCTTGTTAGTTAATTTATATTAAAATATTCAACGAAGGACCTAACAGAAACTAATAATAAAAAACAGCCAAATATTTTACTTAATAACTTTTTATTAATTTTGTAAACAACTTTGGCTCCAATTCGGGCCATTACCATTGTTACAGGTACAAATACAAGAAAACCTAATAAATTAATGTAACCAAAACTGAATGGTGATTTTACATTATCAATTATTTCTCCACCTGTTATCATTGTAATTGAACCAGTCAAAGCTATTAAAAAACCAACTGCTGCAGCTGTCCCAATTGACTTTCTAATGTCATATCCAAAAGTTCGCATAAATGGTACCATTAAAGAACCTCCACCAATACCTAAAGGGACTGAAATAAATCCTATCAATATTCCTGAAATTTTTTTTATTAATTCTGAGATTTTTTTTGGTCTATCCATTAATTGCTCCCTTAAAAAAATAAAAAATAGACCAACACAAAATGAAAATATTGCAAAAAATAAAACTAATGCTGGTGTTTTTAAACTCACTGCCAGGAAAGTTCCACAAATAACGCCTAAAACTATAAAAATTCCAAAAGATTTTACCATATTAAAATCAACTGCATCGTGTTCCATATGTGTTTTTGTAGAAATAATTGAAGTAGGTATAATTATTGCAAGAGAAGTACCAACTGATAAATGCATTCTTGTCACTAAATCAAAATCTAAAACAGTAAAAGCATAGTACAAAGCTGGCACCATTATAATTCCACCTCCTACTCCTAATAATCCAGCCATAAAACCTGCTACGGCTGCCGCAATACCAAGGACGGTTAATAAATTTACTATCTCACTTAAATTTAAATTTTCCATTAAGTGTTAATTTGATTTGCCTTTTCATTATTCTGAACAATTGTCATAATGTGTTTTGCTTTTTTAAAGTCAGAATCTCTTGCCATCATATTATCACTTAAATATCTTTTCCAGTCTTTAGAGCCTGGTTGCCCATGGTACAATCCAACTGTGTGTCTCATAATATGGTTTACTTTTGCCCCTGCTTTCACCTCCTCTTCTAAATATTTTAAAATTTCTTTAGCCACGTCTTCTCTTGAAGGTATATTGTTAGTATTAAAAATTTCTTTTTCTATTTCTGATAAAAAGTACGGATTTTGATAAATCGCTCTACCTATCATAACGCCATCACATATTTCTAAATGTTTTTTTATATCTTCAGTATTTGTAATCCCACCGTTGATGATAACCTCTAAATCAGGATTTTCTTTTTTAATTTCATAAACTCTCTCATAATTTAATTTTGGTATTGAAAGGTTTTGCTTTGGTGTAAGACCTTTTAAAATTGCTTTTCTTGCATGTAATATAATTGTTTTGCAACCTGCTTCTTTGATTTTATTTACAAATTTGTTTAGATAATCAAAATCTTCAATATGATCAACACCAATTCTAGTTTTGGCCGTTACGGGAATATTGCAAGCATTCACCATTTCATTCAGACATTCTGCAACCAGGTCAGGCTCTTTCATTAAACAGGCTCCAAAAGAGTTTTTTTGAACCTTTTTACTAGGGCATCCTAGATTTAAGTTGATTTCTTTATAACTATATTCCTCAGCCAATTTAGCAACTTGTGCAAGCTCTTTTTTATCTGAACCACCCACTTGAAGTGCAACAGGTTGTTCCTCATTTCTAAATCCTAAGATTTTTTCTCTATCACCATGGATAGCTGACTTTGTTGCAACCATTTCTGAATAAAGCATAACATTTTTGCTGATTAACCTTAAAAAAAACCTATCATGACGATCTGTACAATCCATCATGGGTGCAACTGATATTTTGCGATTAATTTTTTTATTAGTATGCAAGAGCTTTTCCCATTAATTTGTCAGGTAACCAAGTTACTATTTCTGGGAAAATACACAATATTATTATACAGATAACCATCATTATCATAAAAGGTATTGAGCCTTTTAATATTTCAGAAAGACTAACATCAGGAGTAATTCCTTTTATAATATATAAATTTAAACCAACGGGTGGAGTAATTAAACCTATCTCCATATTTATTGTAAAGACTATTGCAAACCAATAAGGATCAAAACCAAATTGAGTAATTATTGGAAGCAGAATTGCAGAGGTCATAACAATTACTGCTACTGGTGGTAAAAAGAAACCAGCTATTAAAAGAAAAATATTGATATAAAAAAATAAAACCCACTTATTTAAACCCATTTCTACGATAGTTTGGGCGATTGATTGTGTTACATAGAGAGTTGATAGACTAAAAGCAAATATATATGAGCCCGCAATAATAAACATTATCATTACACTCTCTTTCATTGAAACTTTTACAATGTCCCATATTTTTTTTGGTTGATAAATTTTATAAACGACTGCAATCATAACAAATACAAGAAAAGCACCTACTCCTGATGCTTCAGATGGTGTAGCAACACCTCCATATAAAACATATAAAACTCCAACTACAATTAATAAGAAAGGAAGCACTCTAGGAATGACCTCTAACTTTTCTCTTAAGGTTGGAGGTTTTCTATTTCTAAGAATTTCTGCAGACTTTTTATCTATAAAATATGAATATATATAAGCCCATAACATAAATAATCCTGCAAGAAGTAATCCAGGTATAACACCACATAAAAATAATCTACCAATCGAAGTTCCTGTAGCTAAGCCATAAACTATAAGAACTATACTTGGAGGAATTAATACTCCAAGGGTTCCGCCCGCAGCAATACATCCTGTTGCTAATCTTGCCGAATAACCTCTTTTTCTCATTTCAGGAATTCCCATTGTGCCAATAGCGGCACAAGTAGCGGGGCTTGATCCACTCAAAGCTGCAAATATAGAACAAGCTCCAATGTTAGATACAACAAGTCCACCAGGTAATCTCCAAAGCCATCTATCTAAACCTGTATACAAATCCTTACCAGCTGGAGAATTTGCTACTGCCATTCCCATCAAAATGAACATTGGAATAGATAACAAAACAAATGAGTTTAAACCTGCATAAAATGTTTCTGCAAAAACGTTTAAAATGGAAAAACCTTCTGCAATCACTAAAAACACAACTGAGATGAAACATAATCCAAATGCAATTGGTATTCCTGAAAATAGCATTACAACTGTTGAAACTCCAACAACAAGTCCTAATAATAATGGGTCCACTATTTAAACTCCTTAAGTTTTCTAACATGTAAAATTAATTCAGAAATGTATGACATAGTCATGAGAGTTGCCCCAATAAGCATCGACGAATAAGGTATCCATAATGGGGGTCCCCAAACAGTGCCTGTATTATAATTCTTTACAAAAGCTTCATAAGTTATTTCATAACTCACGTAAAACAAAATTAAAAAGAAAATTAAACAAAGACTGTCTGTAAAAATTTTTAATTTTGTCACATTTTTTTCACTTAAAAATGTATAAAGGTATTCCATGTTTACATGACCTTTTTCACTTAGAACATAAGCACTTCCAATAAATGTTGATGCCACTAGTAACATTGTAACTAGCTCTGTCTGCCATGTAATAGCATTTTTAAATAAATATCTTTCAAATACTAATTCGGTAATAATAACAATAGATAGAAAAAGACAACCCGCAGCGAATATACCACAAGCTTTTGCTAACCAATTTGTTAATTTAATAAATTTATCGGTCATGAAAAATACCCCTGCTTACATTCGCAGGGGTATAATTTTATTTAAATTATTTTACAGCTAAAGCCATATCGATCAATTTTTGACCGTTTGGCACTTTTTCTGCAAAATTTTTGTATGAAGACTGCTTAGCAATAGCTAACCAAGCATCAAAGTCTGATTTTTTCATATAAGACAACTTAACTCCAGCTTCTTTGTAAGCTTTTTCCATTGTCGTGTCTAAACCAGCAGCTTCTTTAGTCATATATTTTTCTGCAACTTTACCAGCTTTCATTAAAGCTTTTTGTTGCTTGCTATCCAATGCATCAAATGATTTTTTTGACATCAAAATTGGTTCATACATAAACCATAAACCGTAGTCTCCTGGAGGTGTGGCACACTTAACTTGCTCATAAATTCTGTAAGATACAAAACTTCCTGAACTTGTGTTTGCTCCATCAAGTACCCCAGTCTGTAAACCATTGTAGATTTCAGAAGATGGCATAGATTGTATACCTGCTCCTGCTGCCTCTAACATTTGGTTAAAAGCTTTACCTGCTGCTCTGAAAGTTTGACCTTTTACAGAAGCTGGATTCGAAATACAATTTTTCTTTGAAACAAATCCACCAGCTAACCAAGCATCAGACAATACTACTACACCTGCATCGTTAATGATTTTTTTAATTTCTTTCATCATTGGAGACGCATTTACTCTTAATGCATGCTTATGGTTTTTAACCATACCAGGCATTAAAGTAATATCGAATTCAGGATGGAACTTAGCAGCATAAGCTAAAGGAAATGCTGAAATATCCAATTGACCTGTAGTCATTGGCTTCCATTGTTCTTTTGGTTTATATAATGATTTTGCAGGATAGATTCTGATATCAACTCCTACATTTGCTTTTTTCATTTCATCAGCAATAATTTGAACCATTTCGTGTCTAACATCGTATGATCCATCAGCTCTTGGTGTACCAGGCCACTGGTGACTAGCTTTTAAAGTTACTGCAAAAGCTGATCCAATAGTTGTTGATACAAAGATTAATGAAATAAAATATAAAGATATTTTTTTAAACATATTTATCCCTCTCTTTAATTATTTAATGGTATATTAAATGTAACTTATTAATAAGAGTCAATATGTATTAAAGTACTGTATAACAATATCTTATGGATGGACCTTTAAAAAACTTATTAGTTCTTGATTTGACAAGAGTTCTCGTTGGACCTTATTGCACAATGGTTTTATCAGATTTAGGGGCCAGAGTTATCAAAGTTGAGGCACCTGGTGCTGGAGATGACTCGAGAAAATTTGGTCCTTTTATAGAAGAGTACTCTGCATATTTTATGTCTTTAAATAGAGGTAAAGAAAGTATTGCTTTAAATTTAAAAGATAAAGAGGATCAAAAAATCTTTGATAAAATTTTAGAAAAAACTGATGTACTTGTTGAAAATTTTAAGCCAGGCACTTTAGAAAAATGGGGTTACGGTTGGAAAGATGTTTGTAAAAAATATCCAAAACTAATATATGCATCTGCTTCTGGTTTTGGGCAAACAGGTCCATTAAGAGAGCTACCAGCTTACGACATGGTTGTTCAAGGTATGGGGGGATTGATGAGTGTAACAGGTCAACCAAACTCTGAGCCAACAAGAGTTGGTACATCAATTGGTGATATTACTGCAGGTTTGTTTACAGCCATAGGAGTTAATGCAGCCTTATATGATAGACAGAAAACAGGAAAGGGAACTTATATCGACGTATCAATGCTTGATTGTCAAATTGCAATTTTAGAAAATGCAATTGCAAGATATCTTTCAAAAAAAGAAATACCTAAACCAATGGGATCTAGACATCCATCAATTGCACCCTTCGAGGCATTTAAAACTAAGGATAGTTATATTATTATTGCAGCTGGTAATGATAAATTGTTTGAAAAACTTTGTGTATTACTAAATATTTCTGAAATTTCAAAAGATGAAAAATTTAATTCAAATTCTGTAAGAAGCAAGAATATGGATGAGTTAAAAATTATTCTTGAGAAAAAACTTTCATCAAAATCAACATCAGATTGGATAAGTCTTATGGAAAAAGAAAAAATACCTTGTGGACCAATATTTAATATAAAGCAAGCGGTAGAAAATCCACAAATAGAAACTAGAAATATGATTGTTAATTCTTTTCACAAAAAGATAGGTGAGTTCAAAACAGCAGGTAACCCTATTAAAATGTCAAACTATAAGGATAGTAAAACTAGAGGTGATATACCTGATTTAGACGAACATAGAAAAAAAATTATTGAGGAATTCTGTAATTAAATAATTTTATCAACCTCATTCGACATTCTTCGTAAAACTTCTTTTTTACTTAATCTATCTGTACTTATATGAATAGCGTCTTTTACTTTTTTAAGTGGTGAATATTTTCTATTTTTATCCATCTTTGTTCTTTTCGCTAAACTTTTTTGAATTTCTTTTAGAGGAGCTTTCTTTTTTAATTCTTTCCATCTTCTTTTAGCTGCAATATTTATTTTACAAGTAAAATAAAATGCTAAATCATATCTTGGGTTTTTATTTAGAATTTTTGTAGCAATATCTCTACCCTCAACACAAATTCTTTTATTTTTTCTAATTATTTTTTTTTGATAAATTTTCATTATTTCTCGAACAGCTTTATCTTTAGCTAAATAACCGACGTGATTACTTATTTCTTGTGAATGAAGTGATTGTTTTTGTATTGAATTATAAGAAGTTCTTTTAAATATTTTTTTTAGATAAGGAATTGGTTTTTTTGGTTTTTTTGTTATTAATATCTTGCTTGCATATCGATATAAAAGACCTGAGTTTAATAACAATAGTTTATACTTTTTTGATAGTAATTTCGCACCAGTGCTTTTTCCACTAGCAGCTTCTCCATCACATGCAACTATAAGAGATTTGCTCATTAAGTTAATGAATATCTTATTTTAAAAATTAATTAAATATTATTGTTCTGAGGGCTCAGAATTTTCTTCAGTCTGGCTATCGTTTTCAGCAATTTCATCTAACGATACTTCACCGGTCTCGTTTTCTTGAGGTTCTGATGAAACATTTTCAGATTGTGCAGGTGCATCAGAATTTTGTAATTCAGCTAAATCTTCTTTTGATACCTGAATTTTTTCAGGAACTTTTCTTGCTCTTTTTGATGGTAAAATTGGTGCACCACTTTTTGAAATTTCACCTTTGTATAAACTGTCAAAATCATCACCTATGTCCTCATCATCTTCGTTCAAATCATCAACCTGTTCAATATGTTTTCTTAATTTATAAACTGCACTATCTGTCAGCTCTTTTACTTGAACATTTTCAACGGCAATTTCTCTTAGAGCTATAACAGTATTTTTATCATTATCCCTGTCAACAGATGGCTCAATACCTGAGTTAAGCTGAGTTGCTCTTTCTTTTGCAACTAAAACCAGTTCATATGGGCTGTCTACTTTATCTATACAATCTTCTACGGTTACTCTAGCCATGCGCAGTGTTTATACACGCATCTTTAAAAAATCAAGTTTTTTTTTAAATTTTGATTGGATTTAGTTTATTTCTGACGAAAATTAGCGCGACTAAAGCTAGAAAAATATAGGTTCCTGAAATCATTGAAATCTGCTCTATTGAAAATCCTTTATCTATTAATAAACCAAACACAGCTGTTCCAAAAGCAGTTGAGAAAACCATAAGTGCTGTTGTTAAAGCTTTAATTGAACCAATATGTTTCACTCCATAAACTTCCGCCCAAGTTGAGGAACCCAGCACGTTTGCTAAACCATTTGAAATTCCTATTAATCCAAGAAATAAAAAAGAAACTATAGCGTTATCAAAAATTATAATCAAAAACAGAGAGAGTAAAAAAGGCAAATTCATATAAATTAAAAGTTTTCTACTCGAAAACTTATCAATTAAAAATCCTGCAATAAATAATGTAATTACTGATAAAATAGAATAAGCCATAAAGGATTGTGCAATAACATAAGGACCCCAATTTTTTGAGGAAAGAATAAATGACTGATAAACAAATATGCCAGTTGCTATCCATGGCATCGCAAGCATATTGGCACAAACTATGTAAAATCTATAATCTTTTATAACCTCAATTCTTTTCCAATTTTTAATCTTTATGTTTCTTTTATTTTTATTGTTATCAATTTCTCTTGAGTCGAGTTTGATATTTTTAATAAGCAAATATGAAATTATTGGCAAAAATAAAATTACTAATGAAATATTAATCCATATACTTCTCCATTCCATAAAAGTTAATAGATAAATGATGAATACAGGTAATATAAATTCAGCTGTGGATAATCCAAACCATCCCGTGCTTAAAGCTTTTCCTCTTGATTTGGTAAAATATCTTGAAATTGTTGTAGTAGCGGTGTGAGACATTAATCCTTGACCTGAAAATCTCATTAAAAAAATAGCGATAAATAAAAAGGTTACCGATGAGATCTTAGAAAAAAAATAACATGAAAAAGATAGAAGCAAAGTTACAAGAGTTCCAAATTTAAAGACATCGATATCATCAATTTTTTTTCCGACCCAAATAATAACTAAACTGCTTAGTAATGTTGCTGATGCATAGATTGTGCCAAATTGTCCGTGAGTGATTGATAATGCATCACGAATACTAGAATTGAAAAGACCTAAAAAAAAACTCTGTCCAAAGCTAGAAAAAAATGTAAATATGAATCCAAATAGAATTACTTTTAAACTTAAACTATTAAACATAAAAAATTATGAGTTGTAATGTAGCTTTTATAGGTCTTGGTGTCATGGGATATCCAATGGCAGGATATATATCAAAAGGTGGTCATAATGTAACTGTTTTTAATCGAACAAAAACTAAAGCAGAGAAATGGATTGGTGAACATAAAGGAAAAATGGCAGAAACACCTGCAGAAGCAGCAAAGGACGCTGATTATATTTTTACATGCGTTGGAAACGATAATGACCTAAGAGAAGTTACATTTGGTGAAAGAGGAATTTTTAAAACAATTAAAAAAGGTGCTGTTTATATCGATAACACTACAGCGTCAGCAACAATCGCGCGAGAAATTTATGATTACGCAAAAAAAAATGGATTTGGATCTTTAGACGCTCCAGTATCTGGTGGTCAAGCTGGAGCAGAAAATGGAGCGCTAACAGTTATGATCGGTGGAGATCAAGCTGACTTTGATAAAGCTAAAGATAAAATAGATTGTTATAGCAAAAAAATGAAATTACTTGGTAAAGCAGGATGTGGTCAATTAGCTAAAATGGTTAATCAAATTTGTATAGCAGGTTTGGTTCAAGGTTTATCAGAGGGAATTAATTTTGGGATTAAAGCAGGATTGAAAATGGAGGACGTAATTGAAGTTATCTCAAAAGGGGCTGCTCAATCTTGGCAAATGGAAAATAGATACAAAACAATGATTGATGATAAATTTGACTTTGGTTTTGCTGTTGATTGGATGAGGAAAGACTTAAAAATTGCAATGGATGAAGCAAAAAATAATGGATCCTTATTGCCTGTAACTGAATTAGTTGATAAATTTTATGGTGAAGTCCAAGGTATGGGAGGAAATCGTTGGGATACATCAAGTTTAATCAAAAGATTTAGAAAGTAATAGTATATGCAACCAGCATACTATGAAGATTTTGGTGAAATTAAAAAGAAAATTTGGCTCATGCTTGATGATGCTGTAAAAAATAGAGCTTCTCAATTTAGAATTCCGACTTTTATTTGTGGTAATGATAATAATATCGATGGAAGAATTGTGGTTTTAAGAAAATCAGATCAATCAAATAATTTAGTTCAATTCCATAGCGATATTAGATCAGATAAAATAGGAATTCTAAAAAAAAATCCAAATGCCTCAATGTTATTTTATGATAAAGATGAAAAAATCCAAGTAAGGTTAAAAGTGAATTGTGTAATAAATCATAAAAATGAAATTGCAAAAACTTCATGGGATAAAACTCAACATATAAGTAGAAAATGTTATTTAGTAGACAAAGGTCCAGGAACTGAGTCTGATGTACCAACATCAGGATTAAAACCAGAATTAGATAATTTTGATTATACAAAAGAGCAAAGTGAGGAAGGTTATAAAAACTTTACTGTTATTCAGTGTAACATTAAATCAATTGAGTGGCTTTATCTAGCAGCTAAAGGTCATCGAAGAGCTAGATTTGATTTAGAAAATAGTAAAGATAGTTGGCTTGTGCCTTAATATTATTTTTCAAGGGCAGATAATTTCTTTTTAAGTTTACTAGATAAACCCACAAACCATTGTTTTTCTTTTCCAGACTCTGGTAAGACAGCACCATATTCAATCATTTGTGAAGGTGGTAAATCTATAATATAAACCCATATCTGTGTTTCATCTAATTTTGATGTTTTAACAATAATATTTTTTAAATCAGAAATTAATCTGTCTTTTGTTTTCTTTGGACGTCCTGCTCTAATTTGACCGAGTAAAAAAATAGAAGGTTCTTTTACTATTTTACCTCCCATAAAATGATTTTTTTTCTTTGTGTTATTAAATATGACTTGAGCGAAATAAGTATTTGCACCAGTTACAACATTATGAATTTTAGTAATTCCTTGAGCTAATTCTTTTTGTTTTTTAGAGTTAAGATTAACATTTGATGTAGTTACTGTATAAGTTGGCATTATCTAAAATATAGATTGTGAATATCTCTTCCAATTATCCTGATAGTGTTTAGTATTTTCATCAACAGCTTTTTTTTCTTCGTCTGTAACCTCTCTGATTACTTTTCCAGGCGATCCTATTACTAGTGAATTATCTGGTATTACTTTATTTTCTGTTATTAAAGCTTTTGCGCCAATAATACAATTTTTTCCTATCTTTGCTTTGTTGAGGATGACTGCACCTATTCCAATTAAACTATTGTCTCCTATTGTGCATCCATGAAGCATTACCAAATGTCCAATGGTTACATTTTTTCCAACTTTTAAAGGACAACCGGGATCTGTATGTAGCACACAACCATCCTGAACATTAGAGCCTTCACCAATATAAATATTTTCTATGTCTCCCCTTAAAGTAGCATTAAACCAAATACTAGAATTTTTTTCTAAGGTCACATCACCAATTATCACTGCATTAGGTGCCACCCAATTTTCGCCAGAGTTTTTTGGTTTTTTATCTTTTAAATCGTAAAACATAATTTATAAATTATTTTAACATGGCATTAACAAAAACTCCAATATGCGATTTTAATCTTAAAGCAATTGATTTCAAATTAAAATCTGTTGAAAACACTGTCTTATCACTTAATGATATCAAGGGTGAAAATGGAACACTGATAATGTTTATTTGCAACCATTGTCCATATGTAAAAGCAATCATAAAAGACTTAGTTGAAGATTGTGAAAAACTTAAAAACTTTGGCATTAATTCAGTGGCAATCATGTCAAATGATACAATTAACTATCCAGATGATTCCTATGAAAATATGATTAAATTTTCTTCAAAACATAAATTTAGTTTTCCTTACTTAATTGATGAAACACAAGAAATAGCAAAAAAATACGATGCTGTATGTACTCCAGATTTTTTTGGATACAATAAAGATCTTAAACTTAATTATCGAGGAAGAATAAGAGAACTTAAGGATTTAAAACCTATCAGAAACGGATCAAGTGAATTATTCGAAGCCATGAAACTAATATCTGAAACACAAAAGGGGCCAGATATACAAAAGCCAAGCCTTGGCTGCAGTATAAAATGGTTTAAAAAATAATGCATTTAATTGTTACTAGAACTTTTCCTCCAGAAGTAGGTGGTATGCAAAATCTAATGTATGGTTTAGCCAAATCATTATCTGAAAATGTAATGATTAAAGTTTTTGCTGATCAACATCCAAATCAAGATAATTTTGATAAGGAATTATCGTTTTCAATTGAAAGGGTAAGTGGACCAAAAATATTCAAAAAATATAGAAAAGCTAATTTAGTAAATACATATTTAGAGAATAATAAAAAAGTTAAATCTATAATTTCAGATCATTGGAAAAGCCTTGAAAATATAAATACTCAAGTTAAAAAAATATGCTTAATTCACTCTAAGGAAATAAATCATAAAAAAAATTCTTTTATTAATAAAAGGTTAATTAAAATTTTAAATAATTGTCATACGGTGGTTGCAAATTCTAATTTTACTAAAAATCTTGCTATAAGTGTTGGTGTTGATGAAAATAAAATTAAAGTAATCAACCCAGGAGTTTTTCCGGTAGATAAAATAGATGAAAAAATTTACAAAAATATACAAAAGAAATTAGAGGGTAGAACTCCTAAGTTAATTACAGTTGCTAGATTTGATAAGAGAAAAAACCATGAAAAAATTATTATGGCTCTAAGAAATTTAAAAGAAATTTATCCAAATATTATTTATATTTGTATCGGACAAGGGGAAAATATTGATAATCTTAAAAAATTAATTTCAGAACTTAAATTGCAAAATCATGTTATATTTCCGAAAAATTTAACTAAAGATGAAAAAAATTCTTATCTAAAATGCTCTGATGTGTTTGTTATGCCTTCTATAACTTATAAAAAATCTGTTGAAGGGTTTGGAATAGTTTATATAGAGGCGGCGCAATTTGGGGTTCCATCAATAGGTGGAAAAGATGGTGGTGCTTCAGATGCAATTGATCACGAACAGACGGGATATATTTGTGATGGTAATAGCTTAGATGACATTTACCAATCAATCTCTAATATTTTACAGAACAATAAATTTAAAGTTTTCGGGAAAAAAGCAGAAGAAATATCAAAAAAATTTTATTGGTCTGAAATTATAAAAAAATATTTAGAAATATTATAAGTTTATTCTTTCAAAAACTTTTTCAGCACTTAATTTATTTAAATCGCTAACTTGAATTGCTTTAAATTTTTCTCTTTCTATACTTACTTTTTTTGCAGTTGTATGTGATCCAAACAATGTTAAACCTTTTGCATTAAGATGAGCTGTCATATGTGCTGGACCAGTATCATTCGCAATTACAAAACTACTTTTTTTTATTAATGAAGATAATTGAGAAATACTCACTGCTTTACCATTATCTAAAATTTTAATTGCATCATATTGATCTGCTTCATTTATCTCTTTAGGACCAGGGGCAGTAATAATTTTAAATTGATCTTTATATTTTCCTTTAATCAAATTTATTAAATTATTAAAGTACGGCCACTTCTTTAACGTTAAATGAGGTGAACAGAATGGAAATAATAATATATACTTAGATAATTTATATTCATTCATAATTTTATTAATATCTACACAACTCCATGAGAAATCAGGGTACATTGTATGTTTTGTTTCTATACCTGAAGATTTTAGCTGATGATTAAACCTTTCAAGAACAGGGCTTTTGTCAAATTCCTCCTTAGTTTTGTCATTTGGTAAAGTTGTCTCTGAGGAACACCAAATATTTAAATTTGCTTTGGGAAATAATATCTTTTTATAAAAAGAAGTTCTGGACGAATTTTGTAAGTCATAAACTTTAATAAATTTATGTTTCTTTATTTTTTTCATTAGACTATAAAGATAAATCAAATTAAATCTTGAAAGTCTTTTATCTAAAATAATTTCTTTTAAAGAGTTGTTTTTCTTAAAGAGATCTAGGTAAGGATTGGTGGTTAAAAGAAAAATATCATCAGTTGAATGATTAATACAAATATCTTGAATTGCACCGCTCGCTTGCGCTATATCTCCTAAAGACCCATGTTTTATGATTAATATATTAGACATATTTTCAACAAGTTATCATATTAAAAAATTTTTATGAATAAAATTCTAGTTGAAGTTTCTGTTGGGGAACTTTTTGATAAAATTTCTATCTTAGAAATAAAAAAAGATAAAATTAAAGATAAAGAAAAACTCAAATATATTGTAGACGAGTATAATTTATTAAAAGAACAAATGGTAAATAATGTAAAACTTAATGAAAAGTTGAGTGATTTGTTTGACACTTTGAAAGATATAAATTCTAAACTATGGGTAATTGAAGATGATAAGAGATTATGTGAAAAGAATTCTAATTTTGGTGAAAAATTTATAAAATTGTCTAGGGATATTCACTTTTTAAACGACAAAAGAGCTTCAATTAAACTTGAAATAAATAATCAAACTGGTTCAAAGATTAAAGAAATTAAGGAATACACTAGTTATTAATAACTATACTTCTTCTCAAGATATCTGATAAAATTATGAATAATAAAGGTCATAAATAAATAAATTCCACCAGCCACTATAAAGACTTCTATTGGTTTAAAAGTTGTAGAAATTATATATTTTGCAACCCCAGTTAAATCCATTAGAGTTACAGTGCTTGCTAGTGAAGTTCCTTTAAGCATTAATATAATCTCGTTTCCATAAGCAGGTAATGATTGTCTTATGGCAATAGGTATTTGAATTTTATAAAATATAATTTTTTTAGAAATACCAAGACTATCACCAGCTTCTATAAAACCCTTGTTTATTGTTTCAAATGCTGATCTTAAAATTTCGGAAGTATAAGCACCTGTATTAAGAGAAAAAGCAATTATTGCACACCAGTAAGGTTCTTTTAAAATAATCCATATAAAAGATGATCTTAAAAATTCTATCTGTCCTAATCCAAAGTATATAATAAATATTTGAACTAATAGAGGGGTGCCCCTAAATACATATGAATAAAAATAAGAAAATTTATTTAAAAATATATTTTTATTTAATCTTAGGATTGCAAAAAAAAGTCCAAGTATAAGTCCAAATATAAGTGAAAAAGATAATAATTTCAAAGTTACTAAAGTTGCATTTAAAAGCTTTGGGAAACTACTTACCATCAAATCTAAATCCATTAGTAGCCTCTCCTATATTTATTTTCTAATCTATTTATCAATTTCATACTTAGAAAAGTTAATAATAAATATAAAACAGCTGCAAAAGAGTAAAAGAATAATGGATCTCTTGTGGATCCAGCTGCAATATAAGATTGTCTCATAATTTCAACCAAACCTGTAACAGATATTAATGAAGTATCCTTTAAAGTAATTTGCCAAACATTGCTTAAATTAGGAACAGCAAGTCTTAACATTTGGGGCATTATTACCTTTAAAAAGTAAATAGGTTTTTTTAAACCTAAAACTTTTGAGGCCTCGAATTGACCTTTGTCAATTGATTGGATAGCGCCCCTAAAAACCTCTGTAGAGTATGCTCCTGAAATAATTCCTATTGCAAAAGAACCCGTGATGAATGCATTGATCTCAATGTATTTGTTATATCCAAAAATTGAAGCAACATACATAACTGCACCACTCCCCCCAAAGAATAATAAATAAATGACTAATAATTCAGGTACACCCCTAATTATTGTTGTGTAAGAATTTCCTAAAAAATTGAGAAATTTATTTTTTGATAATTTGAGTGGAGTAAAAATTAAAGCAAAACAAAAACCTATAATCATGGCTGTTATTGAAACAGCAATTGTCATTAATGTTGCGAAAAATAGTTCATCTCCCCAACCATTATTTCCTAATGCTAAAAGATCCATATTGAGAGGCGACTATATTATATAGTCGCCAATCATTAAATATTTACATCGAAGCGTCGAAGCCAAACCATTTAGTTGCAATCCGGCTTATGTCTCCGTTCTTTCTAGCTTTATTAATTGCATTGTTAAAAGCTTTTAATAGTTCGGTGTCGTCTTTTCTTATACCAACACCAACACCATTTCCAAAAGCACCTCCTGAGAAAGTAGGTCCAACAAGCACTACTGGTTTTTTTGATTTTTCTGCATAATCAGTGAAAGCTACAGCGGCTGCAAGAGCGACGTCACACCTTCCAGATGCCAAATCTAAATTTACCTCATCTTGAGTTTTGTAAGTTCTTACGTTTACTTTACCAACATCACCAGACTCTAAAAAGTTTTGGTGAATAGTTGCTGTTTGCACGCATACAGTTTTACCAGCTAAAGCTCGTGTTATAGTTTTTAAATCTTTTTTAACAGCACCAGATTTTTTAGTAAGATTAATTCCCTCAGAAGTTTGCATCCCCTCAAGATTTGAACCTTTCATTACTGCTAATGAAGCTACTTCATCTGCGTAACCTTGTGAAAAATTTATAGCTTTTTTTCTTTCATCGGTAATAGACATTCCAGCCATTATTGCATCAAATTTTCTCATTATTAATGCAGGTATCATGCCATCCCAATCTTGCTCGACAATTTCACACTGTTGACCTATGTATCTACAAAGTGTCCAGGCTAATTCTACTTCAAATCCAATTAATTTACCTGAAGCATCTTTAGAATTCCAAGGCGGGTAAGCCCCCTCAGTACCAATTCTTATTTTATCAGCATTAGCAGTTACTGATAAAAATAAAGTTATCAATACTCCTAAGCTAAATTTTTTAATTACATTCATATTTCCTCCAAATATATAAACACAATTATTTCACAAATTTTTTGATTAAAAAAGAGATTATTTATTTAATGATGATGCAAAATTCCAAGAACAATCGAAACTTGGTATATAAATTCTATCTAGAGAAGAATTACCAAAACTTTTTCTAAATAAATTTAACCATTTTTCAACTTGTTTTGGTTTTTTGTCTTGGCTACCAACTTGGGCAGTAATAGTGCCATTTGGTTTTAGAATTCTTTTTAAAGACTTAATGTTTTTAGCAGCAAGATCGATACAATATTGGTCGTCATTTAGATCTACGAAAATTTTATCATATTTATTATTTTCAACTTTTTTTATACTTTCAAAGGCATCACCCCATACACACTTAACAGAATTCTTTTTTGTAGCTTTTTGTCCAACTTTACTTAAATGTTTTTCACATACATCAACCACTTGAGGATCAAGCTCATACCAATCTATATAATTGAAACCTTGATTAATACATTCTCTAGCTACTCCTCCATCACCACCCCCAATTATAGCTGAATTATTTTTTTCTAGATTAAGTTTCAATCCAGAATTTACAAAAGTGGAGCTATAAAGGTGTTCATCTTTCTCTGCTACCTGCAACTCATTATCTATAAATAAAGCTTTACCAAATTGCTCTAGATCTAAAATTTGAATGTGTTGTCCTACTTTTGATGTGAAGTCCTCAAGAATATTTTTAACCATATAATATTTCTTAAGGCCTGGTGAACTATAAATATCATCATAATAATCAACTGTATCTCTATTAAACTCTTTCTTAACAATCCTTGTATGTTTAATCTCTTTCTTTAAAATCTCTAATGCAACAGATGGGGATACCTTGCCACAAGTAAAAAAATCAAAACTTATAATTCCTTTTTCAGGAAATGTATGGAAACTAATATGAGATTCTGCTAATAATGCTACTAAGGTAAAACCTTGAGGTTTAAATTTGTATTTTGAAATTTCTAGGACTGTGACTTTTGCTTTTTTAGCAATTTTATAAACTAATTTTTCGTAGAATTTTGGATCATACTCTTTTTGAGTTCCTATAATATCAAAAGTGACGTGCTCCCCTACTTTCGTCATAAAAATTATCCTTTTTTATAATTTTTTACTTTTTCTAATATTACATCCATCTCACTTGATGAAAGAATCTTAGGATTTCCTAACTTTATTGTATTTACGTATTGATGACAAATATTTTCTAGTTCCTCGGCTAATTCAAATGCACTTTCTAAATTTTCTCCAAATGCAACTTGTCCATGATTTGACATTAGACAAGCTTTTCTATTTTTTAATGCATCAATAATATTGTTAGACAGTTCTTGTGTACCAAAAGTTGCGTACTTGGCACATTTAATACTGTCGCCACCAGCTAAAGCTATCATATAATGAAAAGCAGGGATATCTTTACTATGGGCTGATACAGCTGTTGCGTGTGGAGAATGAGCATGAACTATTGCCTTTGCATCTGGTTTTTTTAGATAAATATCTTTATGAAATCTCCATTCAGATGATGGTTTTAAGTTTGTATCGTGATTTCCATCACTGGATACAAAGACTATATCCTCCTCTTTGAGGGTATCATATTTTTTTCCTGAAGGAGTTATTAAAAACCCTTCAACACTATTTTCGATACTTCTTACAGAGATATTTCCAGATCTTAAAGGAGATAAGTTTGTAGTATTAAGTTTAATAGAATATTCAATTATTTCTTTTCTTTTTTCTGAATTTTTCATTTAAATAGTTTTTTTAATCCCTCTGTGGATGCTTGACAAATACCTTTTTCAGTAATTAATCCAGTCACATATTTTGCTGGAGTTACATCGAACGCTAAATTCATTGCTTTGCTTTTTTTTGGATATATTTGTATTTTTTTTAAATTTCCATCACTATCAAAACCTTCTATGGTAGATAGTTCCTCAGAATTTCTCTCCTCAATAGGTATTTCTTTGTGATCTTTTATATTCCAATCAATTGTTGAACTTGGAAGAGCTACGTAAAAAGGAATTTTATTATCATGAGCGGCTAATGCTTTAAGATAAGTCCCAATTTTATTACAAACATCACCATTTGCAAGAGTTCTATCTGTTCCAACAATACACATATCAACTTCTCCTCTTTGCATTAAAATACCACCGGTGTTATCTGCAATTATTGTATTTTTAATTCCTTCCTCATTTAACTCATATGAAGTCAGGTTTGCTCCTTGATTTCTAGGTCTCGTTTCATCTGCCCAAACATGTACCGGAATACCTTTCTTGTGCGCATGATAAATTGGTGAAGTTGCAGTTCCCCAATTAATTGTTGCGAGCCATCCTGCGTTACAATGAGTTAAAATATTTACTGTATCTTTTTTTTTATTATAAATTTCCTCAATTATTTTTAGACCATTCAGTCCGATATTTTCACAAAATTTAATATCCTCTTCACAAATTTTTTTTGCTTCATTTAATGCAATATCTAAAATTTTTTCACTATTAACGCCTGAAAGTTTATTAATCATTCTGTCCACTGCCCATTTTAAATTAATTGCAGTTGGTCTTGATTTTATTAAATCCTCAGCAGATTTTTTCAAAAAAGATTGATCATTATTTTCTAAAATAGCTAAAACTAGTCCATATGCTGCGGTAGCTCCTATTAAAGGAGCGCCTCTTACTTCCATTGTTTTAATTGCATTTATTACATCTTTAACTGTTTTTAGATCTTTGATAACAAATTGATGTGGAAGTTTTGTTTGATCAATTATTTTAACAATATTTTTTTCAAACCATATTGTACGGTATTCTTTTCCATTAATTTTCATTTATTTAATACTCTACCCGCAACTGTTTTTAGTTTATCTTTTGTTTTTTGTGTTCTTTTTTCAGGTGCTGTTATAATAGCAACATCTAGACAATTATTTGTTGGATCTTTAGGATCAATGTGCTTTTCAAAATTATCAATTATATTTTTAATCATATTCTTTGCTTTGGCAGCATTACCCAAAAGAACTTTTATTACTTGTTGAACGTCAACATTTTCATGATCAGGGTGCCAACAATCATAGTCTGTTACCATTGATACTGAGGCATACCTTATTTCAGCTTCTCTTGCTAATTTTGCTTCTGGCATATTAGTCATTCCAATAACATCTGCATTCCAAGACCTATATAAATTAGACTCAGCTAACGTTGAAAATTGAGGTCCCTCCATAACCACATATGTTCCATTTCTTTGATAATCAATTTTTTCTTTTTTTATGGCTTCTTCACACGCATTCATTAATCCATTTGAAGTTGGATGAGCCATAGACACATGTGCTACTATTTCATCATCAAAAAATGTTTTGTTTCTTGCAAAAGTTCTATCGATAAATTGATCTACAATTACAAATTTTCCTGGAGGTAGCTCCTCCTTTAACGATCCAACTGCCGATACAGAAATTATATCTGTAACTCCTAATTGTTTAAGGGCGTCAATGTTAGCTCTGAAATTAATTTTAGATGGACTTATAAAGTGACCTTTGCCATGTCTTGGTAAAAAATAAACTTCTTTTTGGTTATAATTAGTTTTTAATATTTGATCTGACGGATCTCCCCATGGAGTTTTAACGTCTAACAATGCTCTATTTTTAAATTCCTCAACATCATACAAGCCGCTCCCACCTATAATTGCCAATTTATTGTTTGCCATATGTAAAAGATAGTTTATTTAATAATATAACGCAAATTTTAATGGATTTAAAAAAATTTATAAGGTCGATACCTGATTATCCAAAAAAAGGTATTTTATTTAGAGACATTACAACTTTAATTAAAGAAGAGAAAGCATTTGAAGAAACGATTGATCAAATCGTTGAACGATCAAAAAAATTTGAATTTGCAAAGATTGCTGCGATTGAATCTAGAGGCTTTGTATTCGCATCAGCTGTATCTTATATTCTAAAAAAACCTTTTATTATGTTAAGAAAAAAAAATAAGTTACCAGCCGAAACTCACTCTGTTGATTTTGAACTAGAATATGGAAAAGCCACAATTGAAGTACATAAAGACTCCATCAATCAAGGAGAGGCTGTTTTAATTATTGACGATCTAATAGCTACAGGAGGTACAGCTGAGGCAGCCGCTAAATTAATTAATTTTTCAAGAGGATCAGTTGCTGGGTTTATTTTTGTTATAAATCTTTTTGACTTAAAGGGATCGGATAAATTAATTAATTTAGGATATAAAGTAGAAAATTTAATTAACTTTCCTGGGCATTAATGATCAATTCTATAAAAAGATTTCTTTCCAAGAATTGCATTATATAACCCCAAAAAACTATATTTATTTAGATTATACAGCTCATTATTCGATCTTATTTTAAAGAATATCATAAATATAAAAAATTTGATTAATTTATATGAACATTTTTTATGAGCATGTAAAGAACCATAATTTTTTTTATAAAAATAAAATTCCGACCATCTCCAATGCCAGCTTCTAAATTTAATTGCTGCAGTTTTATGTTCGGGCATTACAGCAATAGAACTACTATTACCAATATGTTTAATAAAAAGAATCTTACTAGCTAATATTTTTTTTCCAATTTTACTTAACCTTTTACAAAGATCAAAATCCTCAAAATAAATAAATAAATTTTCATCAAAAACAACTTTGTCTACAAATTTTTTTAGATTAATAATTATTGCACATCCTATTATCCAATCAACCTCGATTAAAGTTTCATTAAATTTTTTTTCAATATTATTTTTTTTAAAATAACCATAAGATGAGTGTCCCGTTTTATTGATATCTTCTTCATAAAAATTAACACCTAAAATAGTAAAATCTAAATCGCTTTCTAAGTAAATTTTTAATTTTTCAAAAAATTTTTTATCACATATTGTGTCAGGACTTAAAGCTAAAGCAAATTTTGTATTAATAATTTTAAAACCAAAATTATGACCTCCTCCAAATCCTAAATTGCTCCCGGTACACTTAATAGATAAATTTTTAAATTTATCTAAAAATTCATTTTTATTTTCAAATTTATTAGAATTTTCTACAATCAAAACATTTACCCTCTCGTCTATAGAGTTAAGGCAATTAATCAAAATATCTCGATTAGTTTTATAAGTAAGAATAACTACTGTAAGCTCAGAAAGAAAATTATTATTCATTTTAATATCTTTAATCTATTTTTGGTCTATACCAAGATGATCTATTTAGCATTGAATTAAATAAACCTAATGTCCTATTATAGTAAACTTTAGATTTAAATTTTTTAAAAATAATATAGTAAAAAAAGAATTTTATTGTTGAAGATACTAACTTAGGCAGTCCTTCAACTAGAGCATATAAATATCCTTTATGTTTTTTTGAAAAATAAAATTTAGACCAAGACCAATGCCAATTTCTAGATAGTTCTACTTCGCGATGGAAAATGTTTGAAACTCCTCTGGCTCCTAGATGTTTGATTTTGCTAGTAGGTACTATAAAGATTTTTTCATTATTTTCTTTTACCCTTTTACATAAATCGTCATTTTCTAAATACATAAAGATTTTTTCATCAAAAAAAATGTCGTCTTTAAACATAGATTTAATTCTTTTTTTATTAATTAGCATGCAATAACCATCTACGCTGTCTACCTCAAAATTTTTTTTGTAATCAATATGTCTTTTTTTTTTAATTGAAAAATTCGGAAATTCCTTATTATCAGAAATCGATGAGATTATTGCAAAATTTCTTAATTGTTTTGCTTCGTTGATTAGATTATCGATTGTATCTTTAAATAATAATACATCAGGATTGAGTATTAGAACAAAATCTGATTTTGCGTACTTTATTCCAATGTTATTTCCTGCACCCATACCAATATTATCATTAGATAATACGCATGAAACATTATTATATTTTTTTTCTAAATAATTTTTAAAATTTTTGTCTTTAGAATTTTCGACTACTATAATTTTAATGTTACTATCTATTGTTTGGATACACTGATCTATAATATGTTGACTTTTAAAGGTAACAATTACTAAAGTTAAATTCTGCCTAGATATTGACATACATAATTGATTAATAATTTATTATAAAATATATACTAACAGTTTCATCTAATGTAAAAAACAAAATTATGAAAAAAGTAATTGTTACAGGAGGATTGGGTTTTATTGGAAGTAATCTAATTAAATTACTACTTAAAAAAAATTATTACGTTCTTAATATTGACAAAGTTACATACTCATCAAACAAATACAATACAAAGGAATTTGTTAGTAATAAGAATTACAAGTTTGTAAAACTAGATATTAAAAATAAAAAATTATTTAATATTTTAAAAAAATTCAAACCTTGTGGAATATTTAATCTTGCAGCTGAAACTCATGTAGATCGATCTATAGACTCTCCCTTTGATTTTATAGAGAGCAATATTGTAGGAACTTTTAATTTATTAGAGTCTTTTAGAAAGTTTTATAAAATGTTTTCAAAAACAAGACTAATTCACATATCTACTGATGAAGTTTACGGTGATGTTTTAAAAGGAAGGTCTGATGAAAACTATCAATATAAACCTAGCTCACCTTATGCGGCAAGCAAAGCTTCATCTGATCATTTAGTTTCTTCTTATGTTAGAACTTTTAAAATTCCAGCAATAGTAACTAATTGTTCAAATAATTATGGACCAAATCAGCATCCAGAAAAATTAATACCAAAATTAATTTATAATATATTGAACAATCGGGAACTGCCTATTTATGGTAGAGGAAAAAATTCTAGAGAATGGATTTATGTTGCAGATCATTGTGAGGGTCTTTTAAAAGTTTTTTTAAATGGAAATATAGGAGAGTTTTATAACATTGGCTCAAATAAAAATTTAAATAATATTCAAATTACAAATTATTTATTAAGAACAGCAAAAAAACATATTAAAGTCGGCAAAAGAGTTAAAATAAAATTAGTTAAAGATAGACCTGGTCATGATTTAAGATATGCTTTAAATAGTAAAAAAATCAAAACAAAACTTAAATGGATACCAAAAACTAGTATCATTGAAGGTCTGAATAAAACTTTTTTATGGTATTATAACAATCAGAAATATTTTAAAAATTTAAAGAAAAAAGATATCGTTAAAAGATTAGGAATATAATTGATTAAAAAAGGAATTATTTTAGCTGGGGGAAAAGGCACTAGAATGAGCCCGATAACAAAAGCTATTAATAAGCAATTGTTACCTATATTTGATAAACCCTTAATATTTTATCCCTTGTCAATTTTGATGCTAGCTAAAATTAAAGATATTTTAATTATTGTAAATAAAGGGGAACTTAAACAATATAAAAAAATATTACCAGATGGTAAAAATCTTGGTATAAAAATTAAGTATGAAGAGCAAAGTAAACCGAGAGGTTTACCAGATGCATTTATATTAGGTGAAAAGTTCATTGGTAAAGACAATGTTGCATTAATTTTGGGTGATAATTTTTTTTATGGACAAAATTTAACAAAACAACTTTTAAATTACAAAAAATTAAAAAAAGGTGCGAAAATTATATTACATAAAGTAAAAAAGCCTGATCAATATGGTGTGGCTAAAATTAGTAAAAATTTTAAAGTAACAATGATTAAAGAGAAACCAAAAAAATTTGTATCTGATTTAGCAATAACAGGATTATATTTTTTTGATAATCTTGTTAGTAAATATTCTAAGGCACTAAAGCCATCTAAGAGAGGTGAATTAGAAATTGTAGATCTTATTAATAAATATAAAAAAAAAGGTAGTTTAAAAGCAAACTTACTTGGTAGAGGGGGAGCATGGTTAGATACGGGTTCTATTGATGATTTTTATAAAACCAGTGCATTCGTTTCCGCAATCGAAAAGAGGCAGGGATTTAAGATTGCATGTATTGAGGAAATAGCACTTTCTAACAGTTGGATTAAAAAAAAAGAAATTAATGAACAAATTAAGTTTTATGGAAAGTGTGAATACTCAAACTATTTAAAAGACTTGATCAAATAGAAAAAGTGAAAAAAATATTATTAACAGGGTCTACAGGATTTGTTGGATCTGCATTGCTTAAAAGTCTATCTAAAAAATATAAGATTTACGTAATCTTAAGAAAAAAAAATCAAAAAGTCTTAAAGAATAAAAATATAATTAAAATTGTTTATATAAATTTAAATGACTTAAATAAAAAGATAAGTAAATTAAAGATTAATACTGTAATTCATTGTGCAACCCATTATGTGAAAAAACATAGTTTTAAGGACATAAAAAAATTATGTGATTCTAATATTTTATTTGGGAATATAATACTTGAAAATCTTAAAATGATGGGTGTAAAAAAATTTATTAATTTTTCAACCGTATGGGAAAATTATGATGGGAAAAAAGGAAACTATTATAATTTATATTCTGCATATAAAGCCTGTTTTAGAAATTTAATTAATTATTACAAAAAAGAATTGGGTAAGATAAATTTTTTGAATTTAACGTTGTCAGATACATTTGGATTAAAAGATAAAAGAAACAAATTAATTAATATTCTTAGATTAAATTATAAAAAAAACCGTGTAACAAAAATAGTTTCAAGAAATTTATATATGAATTTACTAAATGTCACAGATGTAGAAAACGCAATTGATCTTATATTGGAAAGGAATTATAAGTCAGGCACTTATATATTAGAAAATAATAAAATTTTTAAGGTTATAGACTTAATTAACAATATTAATAAAAATCGTAAAAAAATTAAAGTTAAATGGCTATCTAATAAAATTTTAAAGGAAAAAACTTACAAATTCACAGTTCTTAAAAATTGGAAACCCATTAATAGTAATATTGAAGACATAGTAAAAATTATAACGAATTAGAATACTATTGTTTTTTTTTTAATTAAGGCTTAATACAAAGAATGAAAAAAATATATTACGGTAAAGCTGTCTACGATAAAAAAGAAATAAATGCAGTATTAAATGTTTTAAAAAACGATAGCTTGACACTAATTGATGGGAAAAAAGTAAAAGAGTTAGAAAAAAAAGTTTCAAATCTTTATGGCAAAAAATATGGTTTAATGGTTAACTCTGGATCTTCTGCAAACTTGTTAGCCTTATCATCTTTTAATTTTAAAAAAGGTTCTGAAATAATTACACCAAACTTAACCTTTTCTACGACAGTGGCTCCAATTTATCAACTTGGATTGATCCCTCATTTTGTAGGAGCAGTAGAAAATAAATTTGTGTCAGATTGTTCTCAAATTGAAAAATGTATTAACAAAAAGACAGTTGCTTTAATGATTCCAAATTTACTTGGTAATATTGCTGATTGGAAAAATATTTATAAAATTGCAAATAAATACAAATTAAAAATAATAGAAGACTCTGCAGATACTATTGGTTACAAAGTTAATAATAAAAACCTAGGTAAATACTCGGATGTAACAACAAATAGTTTTTATGCATCACATATAATTAATGGTGCTGGTACAGGTGGAATTGTTTGTTTTAATGATTACAAATTATATGAAAAGGCAAAACTGTTAAGAGGATGGGGAAGATCATCAGCAGTTTTTAATGAGTCTGAAAATGCAAATAAGAGATTTAATGTAAAAGTTTCTGGAATTGATTATGATGCGAAATATATCTTTTCAGATTTGGGTTATAATTTCTTGCCTTCGGAAATATCTGCAGCATTTGCACTTGAACAAATAAAAAAATTAAAGAATAATATTTCTATAAGAAATAGAAATTTTGAATATTTAAAAAAATTCTTTAGTAATTATAAAAAATATTTTAAATTGCCTGAACAATATAATGGTGTTAAAACACCTTGGCTGGCTTTTCCTTTAGTAATTAAGAAAAATAAAAAATTCACAAGAAAGAAAATGCAAATTTTTTTTGAGAGAAACCGAATTCAAACTAGAACAATATTTACAGGAAACATTTTAAAACAACCAGTAATGAAAAATAGAATTTATATGAAACACTCAAAATGTGATAAAATCGCAGATGATGTAATGAAAAATGGAATTTTATTAGGTTGTCACCAGGGCATGAATAAAAAAGAATTGAATTATATTTGCTCAACATTCAAAAGATTCATTGGAAATGAAAATAATTAAAACTGAATTTAATGGTCTTTTAATTTATAATAAAAATTCTTATTATGATAAAAGAGGATATTTCAGAGAACTCTATCTTCAAAAACACTTTAAAACATCTTTTCCTTTTGATGTCATGTCGTATTCTAAAAAAAATGTTTTAAGAGGTTTGCATTTACAAAAAAAAAATTCGCAAGCTAAATTGATTACCGTTCTTAGTGGAAAAATATTTGATGTTTGTGTTGACTGTAGAAAAAAATCTAAGACTTTTGGAAAACAATTTTCAATTGTTCTGTCTGATAAAAATAACAAATCTTTATTAATACCTGCTGGCTTTGCACATGGTTTCTATACGTTAACAGACAATGTAATTATGCATTATAAATGCTCAAAATATAGAGATGCAAAATCTGAGATAGGGTTGTTATGGAACGATAAAGATCTTAATATAAAATGGCCAATTAAAAAATTAATAATTTCAGAAAAAGATAAGAAAAATATAAGTTTTAAAGATTTTAGAAAAATGGTTAAAGCTTAAATTGATTTTTTTAAAGCTTCATAAATTAAATCTTCAGTTGTTTCCCCAAGACTTCTATAAATTTCGTTATTATTCTTAAATATTAAAAGTGTAGTTTGAAATTTAACATTTAATAAATTAGCTATATCTTTATTCGTTACATCAAATGAAAAATATTCAATATTATCAAATTTAATATCAAATAGTTTTCCATCATTTTTGGCTTTATTTAAAACTTTCATTTGACTAGCACATGAAGAGCAATATTCTATCCAAGAACTTACTATTACAACTTTTCCTTCTGATTGAGCTTTATCAAACAACGTTTTGTTAAAAGTAGTTTCTTTCTCCATAGAGATCGAAGGGTTTATAATAAAAAGTTGGATAATAAATAATAATATGAATTTTTTAAACATTTTAAAACAATCCCTATATTTCGAAAAATTACAATGTGTCAAAAAAACTTCTTTTAAATAATCATTTATTAATTAATATACTGATATGTTTAGATTATTTTTAACGATTGTGTTTATATTAATTTCTTATAAATCGTATGCTGATAAAAATATGATGATTGGTTCCTTAGGTAAGTCTGAAGAAGTTAATCGTACAATTAAAGTTATAATGTATGATAATTATTATGAGCCAAGTAGCTTTAACATAAAATCTGGTGAAACAATTAAATTTGAGGTTGTTAATGCTGGAGAATTAGTTCATGAATTTAATATAGCTAATGCAATGATGCACAAAAAACATCAGCCAGAAATGGAAAAAATGGTTGAAAACGAAATTTTACTAGCTGATTCAATTGACAAAGAAAAAATGAAAAAAATGGCAAAAATGGACAAGTCAATGGGTCATTCACATAGTAATAGTGTTTTACTTGAGCCAAATGAAAAAGGTGACATTGTTTGGAAGTTTGAAAATGCAATGAACATTGAAATTGCATGCAATGTTCCAGGTCATTATCAAATTGGCATGATTGCTAAAGTTGATATAAAATAATTAATGCAAAAATCATCTGTATCGAGTTTTCACTGGGCATGCAAAAACACGTGGAATAGAAGTGCAAAAAACACTGCATGGTGTTTACTTGGATGTTCAATAGGAGATTTTGGTACAATTTTATTTTTTCAGCTTACAAAAATTCCTTTTCCTGTATTAGGCATAATGACATTAGCAATAATTAATGGATTAATTACAAGTATCATCCTTGAAACTATAATTCTAATGAGACAGAAACTAAATTTTTTGAAAGCATTAAATACAGCGATCGGAATGAGCTTTATTTCAATGATTAGTATGGAAGTTGCAATGAATGTTACTGACTACTATCTTACTGGTGGTGCAATACTAACTTGGTGGGTAGTACCTATTATGTTAATTGTAGGTTTTTTAACACCTTGGCCATATAATTATTGGAGATTAAAAAAATATAATATTGCATGTCATTAATTTGGTAGCGGGAAGTGGGATCGAACCACTGACCTCGGGCTTATGAGTCCCGCGCTCTAACCAACTGAGCTACCCCGCCATTAAATTCGTATTGATTTATACTACTTATTTTTTTTCGTTCAAACAAGAAATTATAAATATTGTTTATCAAGTACATATTTTGCTGGCGTTTCTAGGTTAGTATTATAATTAAATAATCAATTATTTAATAATTTTTTTTTAGCTGTTTCAAACTCATATCCACTTAGAGCTCCACTTTTATATAAATCATTCAATTCCTTTAGTTGTTTCACTATATCTTTACTAGGTGACTTAACTTGAATATCTTCATTCACATAACTAGTTAGATCTAATAAATGGTGCTTCTGTGCTTTTTGTTTTATTTCAAATTTTTTATGATAATTGGCAGCTATAGAGATAAACTTCTCCATTGTTTTTTTATGTTTTGGATGTTTCTCAATGTTGTATTTGTGATATTCAGACGCATCTTCGGTTAAAAATTTACTAACAGGTCCCTCCAATAATTCTGGATCAACTACATAGTTAACTTGGAACCAATTGGATAAATTATGTCTTGAGAAATAAGAGTGATAAGAGTTAAGTCCCATTTGGGGAAATTTTATTCCATTTTCTCTTATGTATTTTCTATATTGAGCTGAATTAACTTTAGAAAAAGGATCATCTGGTGCATAAAGTTCCTTTTGTACATCCCAGTGTGAAATTACCATGCAATTATGTGATCGACCAACTTTTACAACCTTAACTAAATAATATTCTGGTCTTTCATAACAGCCGTCATATTTATCTTTAAATACTGCAGAGTAAATTAGAGGATCTATTTGTCCTTGAAGTCTTACACCCATGTCACCCCAAACAACTTCCCAGAATTCAACAACTTTGTTATTTTCAATTCGTCCAGCACCAAAAATCCTAAAGTCAAAATAACCCCACTTGAACTCCTCTGTTCTAAGAATTGTCCATGTACCTGGAGATAAGTTAATTTTAAATTTTTTAGTAATCTCAAACTCGCCATTATTAATTATTTCACCTGGCTTATAAATTTTGGCATTTATTGATGTACACAAAACAAAGTATATTAAGATAGTAAATTTTAAAAATTTTATTAAATTTTGCATAACCATTTTGATGATGGATCAAACATTGGTATTAAAATTGCTTCTCCTGAAACTAAATTTATTTTCCACTCTCTAATTGGTTTTTCATCATCTACACTTATGATATTTAATTTCTCTTTATCTAAAATAATTTTTTGAAAAAATAACCAAATGTTAGGAGACATTTCCTCTTTTGCAAAGTTTTGCCCATAAACTATATTAGTTTTACTTTTGCTTAATATATTTTGACACTCCAAAGTGTTTAAATCAGCGTATGCAATATTATTGGTTGATATAAATACAAATATTATAAATAATAACTTTTTCATTATGCTTTAGATATTCTATTTATGTTAATATTTCCTATGTAAAACATCAAAGCAACGTATTGAATTAAAGCATATACTGCAATTGGTGTCATATATTCAAGTTCATGAAATAATTGAGCCCCAACAATTAATCCCATAGCTCCATTTTGTAACATAGCTTCAATCATGATTGTTCTTTGTGTTTTAACCTCTTTGAGAGTAAATTTAGTTATCAAATATACGGAAGTTAAAATAGATACAATTACAACAAAAGAGATCGCACCTACATCTGCAAAGTATCCTCCAAGATTATCTCTTTCAGTAAATATTGCTATAATTATTATAAAAATAAATAGAAAAAAGGCTGCTCTGTCAAATCTTAAGTTGTTTCGTTCAGAGAATTTTTTAAAATTTCCCCTAACTAGAATTCCGACAAATGTAGGTAGCGCAATAAATAAAAACATTCTAACTGAAAATTTCAATAAGTTCAGATCAAACGATACATTTTCAAAGAAAGAAGAATATATCTTAAGAAAAATTGGTATAGATATGAAAGAAATCAAAGCGCAGATGGAGGTGATTGTTATTGATAAAGCCACATTTCCTTTAACCAATTTTGTGGCATAGTTTGACATAACCGCCGAGGGTAAAATTAAGAGTAAGAAAACGCCCAATTGAAATTCAGCCTGCATTGGAAAAAAGGATATGATTATAATTCCAATAAGTGGTAAAATCATCATTTGACATATTAAAGCAATTATTAAATTTCTTGGTTTTTCAACTACTTCCAAAAAATTTTTAACAGTTAAATTTAAACCTAAAGAAAACATGATGAAAATCATGCCTATGGGTCCTACATTTTTTACAAATTCCACTTTTCCCTCAAAACACTTATGAAGTAATTAAAATAAATTTCAACAAATATTTATTCTATTAATCTTGAATTATTGGCTTTTTTCATATTATTTACAACCAATGTCATTGATAAATAAAGAAATAAAATTTTCATCAAAAATTCAGATTGAGGATAGCTTTTATGTTTTTAAAAAAAATCATGATCTTCTTATTACTGAAATTTTTTATTTTCAACAACAATGGCTTACTGCTGCATTTAAGAGATTTAAAGATTTCGATAAGTATATAATTTTAATATATTTAATAAATAAAGCCTTCAAAGGATATAACGATCATTTTATTGTTAATTCATTTGATGAATTTTATTCTAAAGAAAATTTTGAAATTCCTAAAATAAACATAATTGATTTATCTAGAGAATTAAACATTTCAAAAGAAACCACTAGAAGAAAAATGATGGAATTGGAAAAAGATGGAGCAATAAACAAGATCAAAAAAAGAATTTTGTTACAAAGAAAAGGTCAAGAAATTCAAAAACCTACAGACTCTATAAAGAATTTATCAAGAGTTATATCTCACTTTAGTGATTATTTAACTAAAGAAAAAATACTTAAAAATAAAATACCTAAAAATGAAATAGAGGACAAAATAAGGAAGAATTTTACTAGGTGCTGGCAATATTTTTTTGATTATCAAATCCCTTTAATTACCAGATGGAAAAAGATATTTGGAGATATTGAAACTTGGACTATTTGGGGAAATTGTGTTTACAATCAAAATTTAGTTTTATCAAAATCAATTAAGGAAAATCAAAATATTTTAAAAAAAGAAGATGCTTTTATAAAAAGACTTAATGAATTTGGAAACCAAGGACTAAATGCTATGACAATTTCAGAATTAACAGGTATTCCAAGACCTACAGTACTAAGAAAGCTAAAAATATTAATAAATAAAAAATTATTAACAAAAGATAAAAATAACCATTATCTAATTTTTGGAGGACCAGGCACAGAAAGTTATACAAAAGATCAAACGAAAGTAATGACTGAAGTCGATGAGATTAGAAAGATTAATGGAAAAGAATTCGTAAATTTAATTACAAAAATACTAAATATTATAGTTTTATAATGAAGCTATAATGCCAGTTACGATGATTACTGAAGCTATGAGACCAAGAAATAATAAATTTTCTTTTCTTTCTCTTTTTTCTTCTCCTCGAACTCTATTTAAGAGTATATTAATATCTACTTTTTGTTCCTGTTTTTTAATTCTTTGAGGTTCAGTTTGGTTTTTAAGGCTATCAACTTCAGTGCTCATATGCCTATTAAACACTAAGCTCGTTACATTATCAATTTATTTTAAGTTCAAAATGGGTTGTAACTTGAACCGGAGTCAAAATGTCCTAGATCTCTGAAAGTTTTTTTGAATTTAAAGGTTTTTTTAAAATTGAAGCCTTAAATTTTTTCTTCTCAACCTCAATTTCAAACTCTGAATTTTCAATCTCCTGATGGCTCATCCCAGAGTTAATATAGCCAAATGTCAAGTTTTTCTTAAAATTAAATGAAAAATTTCCTGATGTGGTCCTTCCAACAATCTTATTTTTGAAAAATATAGGCTCATCGTGTAGCAGAAGTGGTTCTCCAGGTTCAGAATTTTCTAAAATAATCATTTTAAGTTTTTTATTAGTATTTTTGTCTTTAATTTTCTCCAAGGCTTCCCTTCCTATAAAATTTGTATTTTTTTTAAAACTAATTGCAAAATTAAGTCCAGCCTCAAATTGATTTTCTTCAGGAGATATGTCATGGCCCCAATGCACGTAGCCAGACTCCATTCTCATAATATCCATTGCGTGCATACCACATAAAGATAGATTATATTTTTTCCCCTCAGTTACTAAAATTTCAAAGAGTTTTTTTGCATTTTCTTTTTTGACATATAATTCATAACCCAACTCTCCAACATAAGAAATTCTTTGAGCCCATACTTTTATGTCTGATATTTCAACTTCTTTTGCAGTTGCAAATTTAAAGTTATCTTTTGAAAAATCACTATTACTAATTGAAGATATCATTTCTCTACTTTTAGGCCCAAATAAACCTAAACAACAATAATCTTCAGTTACATCCTTAAAGTCTATTTCATTTGAAATATGTTTTAAAATATGAAATTTATCTCTTTCACGATTAGCAGCTGAACTTACTACTCTAAAATAATTTTTATCAATACAGATGACAGTTAAATCAGCTTCGATTCCTCCATCTTTATTAAGCATTTGAGTGTATTTAATAGAACCTGGTATATCTTTTATATTGGCTGTACATAACATTTGTAATTCTTGGTGAACTTTTTCTCCTTTTAAATCAAATTTTGAAAAAGGTGAAAGTTCAAATAATCCAACATTAGTTCTTGCATTTTTTGTTTCAAATTCTGCACTTGGATACCAATTTTGATAGTTGTAACTATATTTATAATCTTTATTTTTTTCATCTTTTGAAAACCACATCGGTCTTTCATATCCGCCTGAAACACCAAAACATGCACCATGTTTTTTTAATTCATCATGGTAAGGGAGGGTTATAACATTCCTTGAAGTTTTGTGTTGTTTGTATGGCCAATGCATTCCATATAAATCTCCAAGCGTTTCAGTAACTCTTTCTTTAATAAAATTTATTTCTGAATGAAATTTTTGAAATCTTTTAATATCATAACTAAATATATCTTCATTGATATGACCATTCATTAACCATTCAGCTGTAACTTTGCCAACTCCACCAGCACTTGCTATTCCAATACTATTTAATCCACAACAAACGAAAAAGTTTTTTACCTCAGGAACTTCACCAAGTAGTGTATTTGTATCTGGTGTAAAAGATTCTGGACCTGCAAAAAATTTTCTAATGCCAACTTTTTCTAATATTGGAAATCTTTTCATACATGCTGTTAAGTAAGGCTCAAAATGTTCAAAATTTTCTGGAAATTCACCAAAAGAAAAGTCTTCAGGAACTTTGTTTGTTTTATCAAATGCAGGAATAGATTTTCCTTCAAATATTCCTAACAATAATTTACCAGCATCTTCTTTAATATAAGTTCTGCTATCAAAATCTCTTATTACTGGTAAATCTTTTGGAACTTCTTTAATTGGTTCTGTGATTACATAAAAGTGTTCAGCAGGATATAATGGAATACTTACACCTAATTTTTCTCCAATTTGTCTCGACCACATTCCAGTTGCTAAAACAATATATTCACATTCTATTTTTTGACCATTAACGACAACGCCTTCAATTCTTTTATTTTTAACTAGTATGTCTTCAACAGGAGAATCTTCAAAAATTTTAGCACCTTCAGCTCTTGCTGCTTTTGCAAGGAGTTGTGTAATACCAGATGGGTCTCCTGAACCATCGCCAGGCATAAGAATGCCTCCTAATAAGTCATCATTTTTAATTAAAGGAACTTTATCTTTAATCTCGTCTTTATTTAAAATTTGAACATTAACATCATAAAGTTGAGCGGTAGTTGCTTGCCTTTTTAATTCCTGCCATCTCCCCTCTTCTTGAGCAATTGACATTGCGCCATTCAAACGAAGTCCTGCTGAATGATCTACTTTTTTTTCAAGTTCTTTATAAAGATCTAAAGAGTACTTTCTAATTTTTGTAATTGTAGCAGATGGACCTAATTGACTAACTAATCCTGCTGCATGCCAAGTGGTACCCGATGTAAGTTTATCTCTTTCTAAAAGAATGACATCTTTCCAACCAAATTTCGCTAAATGATATGCGCAAGAGCATCCAACAACCCCACCACCAATAACAACAACTTTTGCTGAACTTGGTAGTTTTTTCATTAATTAATTTAGAATTTCTTCTTTGAGTTTTTTAAATTCTGCCTCAGTGATTAAACCCTCATCCAACATTTTTTTAATATCCTGCAATTGTTCAACAGTATCATTTTTTTTTGTAAATTTTGATTTAATTTCTTTTCCATTAATGCTCGCAATATAACAATTGTTCATCGCTTCTGATTTTGAACTCCAAGAACTGACAGTAAGTTTGCAAGCATCCAATGCAAGTTTTTTTGCCTGATCCTCATTATTTGCTGACCTTTTTATAAATATATTTTTATCAATTTTATGTTTTGCTGTTGCTGTAATTTTTTTAGTTGAGGAGCTAATTTCTTGATTTGTAGATCCATACCATCTATTTTGTTTGAAAACTGATCTAACTACTTCCTCATCATATTTTCTTGAAAATTTTATGTTTGTTCCGCCCCAAACAACTTTATAACCTCTTGCAAATAATTTACATTTACTGCCACCTCTTGCTTTACTTCTTTTAGAACACATGGAAACTGCTTTAGCTGAGGCTGGAGCACAAGCGCCACTACCAAATTTCGTTGGACAATAAAAATAAAACGATGTTGTTCCTTCTGGATTTACTGCAAAACTTAATGGCTCCCCTTGTCTTTTACCTACATCACCTGATGGATTGCCATCACCCCTTAGATATGCAAAAAAATCATTCATAGTCTGAGTGCTAAATTTAATAGGACCAATGCCAGTTAAAGCTTCGGCTTTGTTATTAAGATTAAAAATTAAAGCGAAACAAATTATTATTTTTAAATATTTTTTCATTTAATTTAACGCTTCAGTTGGAGAAAGAAATTTGTGTCCAAAAGTATCTGCCACAGCTTTATAGGTAACATTGCCTTTACAAACATTTAAACCTGCTAAAAAATTTGGATCATCTTTTAAAGCTTTTTGATAACCATCTTTAGCTAATTTATTTAAAAAAGGTAATGTTACTTTATTTAATGCAAGTGTAGATGTTCTTGGAACACCTCCAGGCATATTAGCAACACAATAATGAACAATATCATCAACAATATATGTTGGGTTTGCATGAGTAGTTGGCTTGCTTGTTTCAACACAACCTCCTTGATCAATTGCAACATCTACTATAACAGAACCTCTCTTCATTAATTTTAGCATTTCTTTTGTAACTAATTTTGGGGCCTCTGCACCTGGAATTAATACACCCCCAACTAATAGATCTGCTTCAGAAATTAGTTTTTTTAAATCAATATTATCTGATTGCTGAGGAATTATTTTATCACCAAATTTTTTAGATAGTTCACTTAATCTTTTTTCAGATTTATCTACAATGTGAACTTTTGCTAACATGCCAGTGGCAATATCAGCAGCATTTTCTCCTACAACACCTCCGCCTAAAATTACAACTGTACCACCTTCTACTCCGGGTGCTCCTCCTAATAAAACTCCTCTACCCTTTTGATTTTTCTCTAAACAATGCGCACCTGCTTGAACCGACATTCTGCCTGCAACTGCACTCATTGGTGCTAATAGTGGTAATCTTCCATTTTGATCTGTGACAGTTTCATAGGCTATACAAATACCTTTAGAGTTAATTAGTCCTTGCGTTAGTTCTTTTGCAGCAGCTAAGTGAAGATAAGTAAAAACAATTTGGTTTTCTTTGATCATTTTTACTTCATTAGAAAGCGGTTCTTTTACTTTTACAATAATGTCAGAGTCGTTAAAAATATCTTCAGCTTTGTCTATTATTTTTGCACCTGCAGATGTATATGCAGAATTATCAAATCCTGCTTCAAACCCACCATTATTTTCAACTAAAACATCATGACCATTTGATACTAAATCTTTGACACTATCAGGAGTTAATCCAATTCTATTTTCTTGAGGCTTTATTTCTTTTGGGACGCCAATTTTCATATAGAAAATTAATTCTTTTTGCTTTTACTATAATTCGTAATTCCTGTTCTTAGCTTATCGATTATTTCATCAATATGTTTTTTCTCGCAAATAAACATTGGTGCAATAATTAAGCAGTCTCCAGTAGCTTTGAAATTTACTCCTGCATCATAACAATGTTTAAATGTTGCAAGACCTGCTCTACCTGGTTTTGTATCCATCTTAATATCGATACCACCCATCATTCCATATCCTCTAATGTTTTCAACAACATCAATATCTTTTAATGAGAATAAACCTTCTTGGAAATAAGGGGCTAATTCTTTTGCTCTGTTAAAAATGTCTTCTTTTTCAAATATATCTTGAACTGCTAAAGCTGCTGCAACAGATATTGGAATTCCAGAATAAGTATAACCGTGGAAGAGTTCTATAACTCCTTTAGGTGAATTATCCATTACTGCATCATAAATTTCTTCTTTACATGCAACGACACCAAAAGGAACAATTCCGTTTGTTGTAGCTTTTGCCATTGTCATTATATCTGGAGTTACGCCAAACTCTTGTGCACCAAAAGTTGAACCTGTTCTGCCCCATCCTGTAATAACTTCATCAAAAATTAAAAGAATATTGTGTTTATCACAAAGTTCTCTAAGTCTTTGCAAATATCCAACTGGCGGAACTAATGTTCCAGTAGATCCTGCAATTGGTTCTACTATACAAGCTGCAATATTTTCAGCTCCAAAGTTTGTACAAATTCTCTCAAGATCATTTGCAATTTCTGCACCCGTTTCAGGTTGACCAGATATAAATTTATGTTCGTCTAAATGTGTATGTCTCATGTGAACAACTCCTGGCATCAACACACTTGCATATGCTTTTACGTTATTAATCATTCCTCCTACTGAAGTGGCACCAATATTCATACCGTGGTAAGCTCTTTCTCTTCCAACAAATCTAAATCTTTGTCCTTCTCCTCTTGCTTTATGATAAGCGATACTAATTTTAATTGCTGTTTCAACAGCAGTTGATCCACATATTGTATAAAAAATTCTATTTAAATTTCCTGGTGTATGTTTTGAAATTCTAGTTGCTAATTCAAATGATCCGCCAAAACCTTGTTGGAACGGTTGAGCATAATCTAAAGTTTTTAATTGATTTGTAATTGCATCAATAATTTCCATTCTACCATGACCTAATGGATTACAAAAAAGACCAGAACTTGCATCAATTTGCGTATTACCCTCGTGATTTTTTAAATAAACACCTTTTGCTTCTGTAATTAATCTTGGTCTTTCTTTAAAATCTTTATTGGATGTAAATGGCATCCAATGTTCATTTAAAGAATTTGGTATTGATGGTTTTTGACTCATTTTTATATATTTCTAATCTTTAGACTAAATCATTTAATTTAACTATAAAATTATAATAGTTTGATACAACTTGAAATTGAATAGATAATTGTGTCGCCCCAAACCATACAATAAGATCGTTTACTTTGGTCTCTTTTTCAACTTTAATGCTCTTTATAAATTTAAATAAGGAGAGGAATAAATGAAAAAAATATTAAGTTTTATTCTTGGAACTATTTTAGCTCTTAACCTTACTATTTCAGTTGCTAATTCAGCTGCAAAAGAAGTTAGAGTTGCTTACTTCTTAGAATGGCCAAGTCCGAATTTAGAGGACATGATGAAAAAAAACTTTGCAAAAGCATTAGGTGTACCAGTTAAGTGGACAAACTTCACAAACGGTGGAGCAATGACTGATGCAATGTTAGCTGGAGATATTGATATTTCTTATTCACAAGGTTTAGTACCTTTCATTAACGCAGTTAAATCAAAAGCGCCAATTAAGCTTGTTGATATAGCTATGGAATATGGAATGGGCGGAACAACTTGCGTAACTTCAAATGCCTCTGGTATTACAAAAGCTAATGCTACAGAACTTGAAGGTAAAAAGGTTGCTGTACCACTAGGAACAATGGCTGAATACGTTTTTTGATGAAAGTATGAAAGTTGTTGGAGCTGACAGAAAAAAAATGGATATCATTCAAATGGATCCTGAAGAAGGAGCTGCTGCTTTAGTAAGCGGTGATGTTGTAATGGCATGTTTATTTGGTGGTAATTCAATCAAAGCTGCAACTGCAGTTGGTACTAGATTACTTACAGTTCAAGAAGCAAGAGATGCTGGTATTCTTGGAATAGATATTACTTCAGTAACTACAAAGTTTATGAAGGAAAACCCAGGTATGCTAAGAACTTTTATTGAAGTAACTCACGAAGCTAATGAAAGATATAGAAATGGTAAAAGCGACATGAACGCTATGTCAAAAGCTTCAGAAATGAAAGTTGCTGATATGAAAGAAACTTTAAGTGGTTTCAAATTTTTAACACCTGAAGAGACTAAACAGTCTATGACTAAAGGAAATCTTGATGCATTCTTAAAAGGAATGGGAACACCAAGAGGAAACGTAGACACTAGTTTCTTACCTTTATAATCTAAAGGTTTATTAAAATTAAATAGGCGCCAATTTTCTAATTGGTGCCTATTTTTTTTATTAGAATTTTAATATAAAGTCATCTTATGAGTGATTTAGTTTCACAGAATTTAAACATGATTTTTAAATCTCCTAAGGGAGAGACTGTTCATGCATTAAAAGATTTAAATTTTACTATCAAAAAAGGTGAGCTTTTAACTGTATTAGGTCCTTCGGGATGTGGAAAAACAACTTTACTAAATATTGCAGCTGGTTTTATTAGACCAACTTCTGGAACAATTACATTAGGTAATAATGAAATTAACGGACCTGGAGTTGATAGAGGAATGGTTTTCCAACAAGGCGCTCTGTTTGAATGGTTGACAGTTTCTGAAAATGTAAACTTTGGTCTTAGAATGAAAAAGAAAGATCCAGAGGAAACGCAAAAAAAAGTTAATGAGTGGTTAGAAATAGTTGGTCTAAAAGGATTTGGCAACACACCTACTTATCAATTATCTGGTGGTATGCAGCAAAGAGTTGCTCTTGCAAGATGTTTAATTAATGATCCAGATTTAATTTTAATGGATGAACCTTTAGGTGCACTAGATGCATTAACGAGGGAAAAAATGCAGTCATTAGTTTTAAAAATTTGGAAAGAAACTGGAAAGACAATCATACTGATTACCCACTCAGTTGAAGAAGCTTTGTTACTTGGTGAAAGATTATATGTCATGGCACCAAGGCCAGGTCGAATACATAAAGAGTATAAACTTCCATTTGCAGAAATGGGATTAAAAGATGATTTAAGAGAAATTAAAAAAAATAAAGAGTTCTCATCTAAAAGAGAAGAAATTCTATCTATGATTTGGAATATGGAAGAAGAAATAATGGGGAAAGATAATTAAATGTTAACCCAATCCATAACTATTTTAATTCTTGTATCCATTGTTGGATGTATTCTTTACGGAAGAAGATTAATTAAAACAGAAAAAGTTGATGCTGTTTTTGGTAATCCTGAAAGAGCTAAAGGTGGTACTCACTGGATTATTGTTGGAAGTAGTGCAATATTACTTGTCTGGCTTTATTATTCGTGGGATATCGCTAAAGGATTTTATCCAAAATCTGCAAATGAATTATGTCAGGTTGCTAAAGTTAATGAGTCTTTACTTGGGCTAAAATATCAATTTCCAATTGAGGAAAGAGAATTCAAAAGTACCTCTATTATAAAAATTGAAAATAAAAATTTAAGTAAAATAAGTAACGAAATACAAGGTTCACAACAATTAAACTCACAGCAAAAAACTATATTAGTTGGTTTTGTAAATAAAACATCTCAGTTAATTCCATTACTTACAAATGAAAATTTAATGGAGATGGATACTAAAATAAAAATTAAAGAAATGACTGATGAGTTAAGACTTTTAAGTTCAAACTTTAAAAAGAAAGATTATCCATTTGAAACACCTGATGAAAAAAGTGCAAGACAAATTGCAGTTTCTGAACAAGGTGATTGGGGAATTATAAAGGTACAAGCAGGAACTGGATCAATAGAAAATACTATAGAAGTTCCTTTAATTGCTGCAACTGATAGAGGTTTGAAATTCCAAGCTGCTGCAGAAGAGCTTACAACTATTAATGATAAATTTTTTAAATTAAGAAATCATAATCCACAATTTAAAAATTCAATTAAACAACTTAAAGAAGATATAAAAGCATATCGAAAAGATTTAAGTGATGCAGAAGAAATAGCATCTAACTATGCAAAAGATATTGTTAAAATTGCAAGAAGAATAGAATTTGCAAGTATTTATCCACCAAGCGCTCTTAATGAAATGCAAAATGCAATTGTTGAGTTTGATAATCTTCAAAAATCAGAACAAGGTGGTTTAAGATTTGTTGATATATTTTTATTCCCTGCTGGAACAATTGTTTCTAGTGGAACCAGTTGTTCTGAGCAAGGATCTGGTAGATGGTTACCAAAACCATCTGATACGTTAAATAAGTTTATCTTAATGTCAAAACCAAGCGTTGGTTACAAAAATATTCCATTACTTTGGATTGATATGATGGATGTTAGTAAGATAGTTGGATTTATTTTACCTGACTGGATTGCAGATATTTTACCAGGAGAATACCCAGTTCATTCATCTGATGGTGTTGTTAAACAAAACTTTAAGGGAAAAGTTTTAAAAGTTGTTACAGGTGATTTCAAATTATTCAAAATTCCAGTGCCTTATGGACATATCTGGGATTCTTTTTTAAGAGTATTTTTAGGTTTAGTCTTTGGAATTTTAATTGGTGTCCCTTTAGGTTTATTTATGGGATTAAATCGTTTTGCTAAAGGTTTCTTTGATCCATTAATTGAGCTTTATAGACCTGTACCACCTTTAGCTTGGGCTCCACTAATTATCTCAGTCCTTGGAATAGATAATACTGGAAAAGTATTTTTATTATTTATGGTTTCATTATCTATTATGATTATTTCTGCAAGAGCTGGTGCATCTGGAACTCAATTATCAAAAATTCATGCTGCTCACTCCCTTGGAGCATCAAAAAAACAAATATTAAGATATGTAATATTTCCAAACTCTTTACCTGAAATTTTAACAGGAATTAGAGTTGCTGTTGGAATGTGTTGGGGAACATTGGTTGCAGCAGAGTTTTTAGCAGGAACTACAGGTATTGGATTTGTAGAAAATGTTGCAAAAAAATATTTTCAATATGAAGTTATTTGGATAACCATATTTATTATGGGTATGCTGGGACTATTATTCGATGTTACATTGAGAAAGATAATAGATAAAACAATACCGTGGAGAGGAAAGGGATAAAAACTGAAAAAATTTATATTTTTTTTTATTTTTTGTATTTTAATTTTTACTGAATCCAAAGCCGATAAATACTATTACAAGTGCGTAAATAATATATTAGAAGACACAGGAGCTAACAAATATTCTGAAGTTACAGGTGGAAAATTTTTTATGTTTATAAAAATTGATACAAATAAAAAGAAATTGACTGTTCATACATCTGCCGGATACGATAATGAGAAAGCTTTTAAAGTAGGAACAGGAAATTTTACAATATCTGATGTGTTAAGATCAAAATTTGTAAAAAATGTAAATTCATCTAAGTCAGTAGATAAATTTGAGATAAATTTAAATAATTACATCGAACAAGCGAGCACAGCAAATTTAAAAGGTTCTACCTATTTTAAACATAATTTAACAGAATATAATTATACTTATGAGAGTGAGTTTTGTATTGGTCCAGTGGAAAATGGTATATTGCTAGAACCAAAACAAGCTGCAAAAAAATACAAAGATTGGATTAAAGGTAAGTTTTAATAAATATAAATTAAACAATGTGGAAAAAAGTTACATTAATCATATTTTTATTTTCAGTTTCATCTGAAGCAGCAGAATTAAATTTTAAAAAGATTGCTGATTTTAGAAGTCCTTGGGGATCCACATTTGTATCTAATAATGAAATACTTTTAACTGAAGTATCTGGTAATTTAAAATTAATTAATATCGAAACTGGTTCTATCACCGAGGTTAAACATAACTTAAAAGTGTTAGAAGATGGTCAAGGTGGTTTGTTAGATGTCTTATATAAAGACGGGGTAGTTTGGGTAAGTTATTCTGAAGATCATGGAAAATCAAAAACAACAACCTCAGTTGCACGAGGGAAATTTAATAAAGATCAAATAGATTTTAAAAATATTTTTGTTGCAACTCCACCAATAAATTCTGGATATCACTTTGGGTCAAGATTAGCTATTAAAGACAATTATCTTTTTGCATCAGTTGGTGAAAGAGGTGAAGGAATGATAGCTCAAGATCCAACAAAACATCCTGGAAGTATAATTAGAATTAATATTGATGGAAGTATTCCAAAAGATAATCCAAAGTTTATTGATAAAAAAGATTGGCTACCTGAAATTTTTCAAATAGGTGTTAGAAACCCACAAGGTTTAACATTAAACCCTTTCGATCAAAAAATTTATGCAAGTAACCATGGAGCAAGAGGTGGAGATTGGTTTGGTGAAATTAAAAAAGGAGAAAACTATGGTTGGAAAGTTCTTGGTTGGGGTGGAACAAATTACAGCGGAACTAAAATTGGACCAAAGTGGTTACCTGGCTATACAAAAGCTATTAAATATTGGGTGCCTTCAATTGCAACAAGTGCAATAACAATTTATAAAGGTGAAGAATTTAAAGAGTGGAATGGTCATGCTTTAATTACATCTCTAAAAGACATGTCACTTAGAAAACTTGATTTTTCCAACTTAGAAAATGTTAAAGAAGAAGTCATATTTAAAAGAGAAATCGGAAGAATTAGAGACATACAAGTCCATCCAGTTAGTGGTAAGATCTTTTTTTTAAGTCAGGATGCTTTATGGCTAATGCAAAAAAATTAACAAACATAATTATTAAAGTACTAAGGGATAGAGGTTTAAGTTCAACGCATGCCATGATTAGTGCTAAAGCTTTAATCAATGCAGAATTGGTTGGTGCACATTCTCATGGGTTATCAAGACTTAAGATGTATTGTGATAGGATTGATAGAAAAGTTATTAATCCAAAACCAAAAATTAAAATAAAAAAAATATCTAGTTCGATTTCATATGTAGATGCTAATAACTCCATTGGATTTGTTGCAGCTGATATCGCTATTAAATCATTAATAAAAAATACAAAAAAAACCGGAATTGGAATGGTTGGTGTAAAAAATTCTGGTCACTACGGTTTATCTAGCTATTTTGTCGAACAAGCTGTTAAAAAAAATTTAATGGTGTGGTGTTTTACAAATGCACCGCCAGCTATTGCACCTTACGGATCAAAGAAAACTTTATTTGGAACAAATCCAATTTGTTTTGGAACACCTTCAGGTGGAAAGGTTCCGTTTATTTTAGACACATCAGTATCAATGATTAATAGAGGTAAAATAAGGGTAGCGGCTAATTTAGGTCATAAAATTCCTTTAGGTGTAGCTTTAGATAAAAATGGAAAGCCAACTACAGATCCAATTAAAGCTCTTAAAGGTGTACAGTTACCTATCGCAGGATTTAGAGGTTCGGGTTTAGCTTGGATGGTAGATATATTAAGTGGTGTAATGACTGGTGCAAATCATGGGGGTAAAGTAAGAGATCCATTTGATGATTTTAAAGGACCACAAAATGTTGGACATTTATTTATGGCTGTAAAACCAAATATTTTTATTGGAAGCAATTATATTAAAAGAATTAAAGAGAACATAAGAATTATAAAGAAATTACCAAAAATCAAAGGAGTTAAAGAAATAAATTTTCCTGGTGAAGGCACAAAAAAAAGATATAAAAAAAATATGAAAAAGAATATTCCAATACCAAAAAGTATTATGGAAGATTTAAAAAAACTAAATGCTATCTAATAAACAAATAATTTGTCCAAATAATTTACTAGATGCATCTTTAAAGAAGAAAGGTGCAACAGCTGCAATTGTTAATGCTGGAAAACCTCTTCCTATGCAATCTGTAATGGATGCTGTTAAAGAAGATTTAATTAAACCAATATTTATTGGCGATAAAGATCAAATTCAAAAATGCGCTAATGAAATTCAATTTGATATTTCTGGTTATGAAGTAATTCATGAGCCAGTAGAAAATAATACAGCAGCAGTTGCTGCTAAACTTGCAATGCAGGGCAAAGTAAAGATTATAGTAAAGGGTCATATTCATACAGATATATTGATGAAAGAAGTTTTAAAAAGAGAATATAAACTTCTTGGCAAAACTAGATTAAGTCATGTTTGGCACATGACTTTAGAAAAAGATGATAAGCCATTAATAATCACTGATGGTGCTTTAAATGTTTTACCGAATGTAAAAACAAAAATGCATATATTAAAAAACGTTATAGATTTTTCAAAAAGAATTGGAAAAAATAGACCTAAGATTGCTGTTTTATCAGCAACGGAAGAAGTTTTAGATAGTATTCAAAGTTCAATGGAGGCAAAAGAAATTACCGAACTTTCAAAAAAAGAAGGTTTAGATGCAGATGTATTTGGTCCTTTAGCTTTTGATAACTGTATTTCAAAAAAATCTGCTGAAATTAAAGGTATTAAAAATGTAGTTGCAGGGGATGCTGATGTTCTTTTAGTTCCTAGTGTTGAAAGTGGAAATGCTTTAGTAAAAATGATGATTTATTTTATGGGAGCTTGTGCAGCCGGTGTTGTAATTGGAGGAAAAGTACCAGTGGTTATTACAAGTAGATCGGATGAAGCGACAGCCAGATTAGCTTCTATTGCTGCTGCAGTTGTTGCATTAGATTAATAAAACAATATAAATTTGTAAAAATGACAATTAAATATTTAAAAAAAGCATCTAAAACTGCATCAACAGATGACACTAAAACAAAAGATATAGTTCAAAATCTTTTAAAAGAATTGGAAAAATCAAAAGAAGAAGGTTGTAAAGAATTAACTAAAAAATTTGATAAATATGATGGAGAAATAATTGTTTCAAAAGAAAAAATAGAGGAAATAAATAAAAATTTAGATCAAAAAACTAAAAACGATATTAAATTTTCATACGATAGAGTTCGTAAATTTGCAGAAGCTCAACTTGCAAACTATGGAAAAGATTTTGAAGTTGAATTATCAAATGGATTATACGCTGGTCAAAAGTTAGTACCTGTTAATACTGCGGGTTGTTATATCCCAGGTGGAAGATATGCTCACATAGCATCTGCAGTAATGAGTGTTACAACTGCAAAAGTTGCTGGTGTTAAAAATATTATTGCTTGTAGTCCCCCTAAAGAAGGAATTGGTGCCCACCCTTCTATAATTTATACAGCAAATTTATGTGGCGCTGATGTAATTTTAAATCTTGGTGGAGTTCCGGCTATCGCTGCAATGACATATGGAATGTTTGGAAATGCCCCAGCTGATATTTTAGTTGGTCCTGGAAATCAATTTGTTGCTGAAGCTAAAAGAATTTTATTTGGAAAAGTTGGAATTGATTTATTTGCTGGTCCAACAGAAATTGGAATTATTGCAGATGAAACTGCAGATCCAGAGATTGTAGCCGTTGATTTAGTTGGTCAAGCTGAACACGGATATAATTCTCCATGTTGGTTATATACCACAAGCCAAAAACTTGCAGATGAAGTTATGAAACGAGTTCCAGAATTAATAGAGAAACTTCCAGAAGTTCCAAGGTTAAGTGCAGAGGCTGCTTGGAGAGATTACGGTGAAGTTATTTTATGTGATACGGATGAAGAAATGGTAAAAGTGAGTGATGACTATGCACCTGAACATTTAGAGATACAAACTAAAAATCTTGAATGGTTTCATAAGAGATTAAAAAACTACGGTTCGTTATTTATCGGGGAAGAAACAACTGTTGCTTATGGTGATAAATGTTCTGGTACCAATCATATATTACCAACTAAAGGTGCTGGTAAATATACTGGAGGATTGTTTGTTGGTAAATTTATAAAAACATTAAGTTTTCAAAGAATGACAAAGGAGTCTACAAAAGAAGTTGGTTCTGCAGCTGCTAGAATTTCAAGATACGAAGGCATGGAAGCTCATGCAAGAACTGGTGATGTAAGATTACGTAAATACGGATATTCTAACGAATAATTTTAAAAGGTACTAACAAGCTCAATAGTTGCACCATAATCAGGAATTGAACTCATTAAATCATAATTTGAATTCACCCTGATATCAAAACCTTTTAAATTTCTATTGTAGCTTAAATAAGCTTTATTATTATCTAAGTTCATTGCATATTCAATGTCATCTGATGGCACATAGCCTAAACCAAAATATAAAGTATCACTGTGAGAATTATCACTCTGATTTCTTTCATAAATAGTCATAATTGATAAACCATTTTCATTTATTAAATCAAATCCAATATTCGCTCTTAAATTTTTAGAATCTTGATCAATTGCTTTTGTATATTCTGTAGTTTCAGAGAGATAACGATATGTAGCATCTGATGATGGGCTAAAATCTAAACCAAGTTCTAAGCCGCCATAAGATTTAAAAGTAAAAGTATCAAAATCTAAAATATCACTTATTGTAAACCCTGTGGATACCATGCCAGTTTCAACAGTTTGTTTATTGTATACTAGTGCAGCAACTCCTTTTTCCCGATATTTTGATAATTCTGTATAACTCAAATCAATTCTAATATTAGGATCTATAACAAAATTATTTTTTTTATATTTAGTAACATAATTAATTGATCCAAAAACTTGCGCTCCATCTCTCTCACCAGTTCTTCTATTTCCCCCACCTACTCTTACATGATCAGTTTTTAAAGTACTTATTCCAATAATACTTTCTGTAAATCTTTCTTCATCATGCGGAAAAGTTCCATAAAGTGATAAACTAAAAGATTCTGTATCTAAAGAAGTCCCAGATGATCCTATATCAACTTCATCATTGCCAAACCTAAGGGCGTAGCCATATAATTTATTTTCACTAATTTTTTTGTCCATTCCAATAGTTATCCCATTGCTATTTATATCTTTTGATGCTGAAGAAGATGTGTCTCCAGTCCTTCCAAAGCTCACACTACCTTCACTCCAAAATGACCAGTTATCTGATAATTTATTTAGAGTATTATTAGTTTTTTCAGCTATTGGAAAAACTTTTGCTAAAGATGCAATGGTTTTGTTTGGAAAATTAAAATTAATATTTTGATTACTTAATTGGTCACTCGTTCTGTGTCTTCTTAACCAATACATTCGGTTAAGAACTGGTGTACTTGCCTGAATAGCAATTTGTTTAGCTGTTTCTGTTTGAGACTCTATTGAGCTTGAAATTTCTTTATCATCTGCTGGATCATCACAAGCACCATCGATTATGCTCCAATTACAACTTAGGTTGAATTCATGAATTTTATTATCGAGATCATCAAGGATAAACATTTTACTTCCATCATTACTAAACACAACTTCTCTTGCATTATTAGTAAGAGAACTTACATTATAGGTACCTTCAAGTGATAAAGTAGAAACATCATAAGGTGTAGTTAATTTAAACTGAGACATCAAATCTTCTGCACCATTAATGGTATACATTTTAGTACCATCGTAATTAAAAGTAACTCCATCTATGTGATTGTGAAAAGAACTTAGGTCTTCAATATTAAGATGAGTAACTCCTGAGCTAAGATCAAATGGTGTAGCTAGTGAATATTCATGAATACGCACCTGTGTAGTATCTCCTACACCAGCAATAAACATTCTGGTACCATCATTATTAAATGCAATTGAATTTGCTCTTTTTTCTCTAGCCCTGATATCAAATCCACCATCAAATGAAGCAGTTGAAACATCAAATGCAGTAGTTAGTGACCAGTAATCTACTGTCCTCCTACCAAAATGGTTAACAATAAACATTTTTGTTCCATCGTTATTGAACACTACTTGTGTTGGTATATGAGAGTCACCACCTCCACTTACATGTACTACTTTAGTATTATTTACGGTTGCCGTTGAAATGTCATATGCGGTAGTTAATGTATGTTCGATAACTGCATCCGTTGTTCCTCCACTTCTTAAAGTATACATTTTTGTTCCATCATTATTAAATGTAAGTCCATAATAAGTGGCTGTGTCGATTGATTTGCTTTGCACAAAGGTTGGTTCCGCTATAGCTTTAAAATGAAATGAGCTTATAAAGATTAAAATTATATAAAAAATTTTAATTAATCTACTCATCATAAATTGATAATTTAAAAATGAATATATAAAAATTGAATTTATTCTCTACTTAAATCTTTAGAGCTAATATTTTCTTCTTTTTTTGGGTATTTTTTTTCGTTAATGATATTTGCAAAACTATGGTTTACATCACGGTGTCCTGCTTCATCATCACGAATTACTCTAACTACATCTTTTAGAGTAGCATGCAAAGGTAGGTTCCAATAATTTATTGCAACTTCTGGAGCTGGCTCATCTTTTATTTTGCCAGTCTCTAATTCGTGTAAATATTCTGTGTAACTTCTTACAGCTTCTTCTTCAAAATAACCAACAATTCTATGAGCGGTTCTTTGAGATACTAAATAAATGATAGCGTATGTAACAATAAAAATAAATTGAGCCATCAAAATAATAACTCTTTCTAACCATGTTGGTTTTGCAACATGAATAAAAGTCATTAAATGCATTCTTTCATTTTCTGCTTCATCTAAAAGAATTTTAATCCACCCTTTATCATCTTCCATTTTTCTTAATGATTTTAAGTGAATTAGCATTCCAGCTACCATTCCAGGTACTGCAGCAACTGTTTCTAATACAACGGCTCTATGGCCGTATCTTTTCTTAAAAAAAGTATCAGCTAGAAATCTTAAAAACTTAGTAAAGCCCAAAGCAACTTTATCGCTAAAGTTGTTTGGCTCATAATGTTTTTCTAAATTATTCATACTTCTTATTTAGTTATTTTTTTTTAAAAACCAATGGGTCTAAATTGACGTTTAAAAGTGTTCTATATCAATAGAAATTAAGAATAGTATTTAAAACATATAAAGACAAAACTGTCATGAAAAGAATAACTAAAATGTTTATGTAAAACCAAGTTCTTTTATTATTTAAATATTTAGATAAAAAATTTGCTAAATAACCAATAGTAAAAAAAAATAAAAAAGAAGATATCGTAGCACCTAATCCAAAATATATTTTATTAACTAAAGCAAAATTTTTAGAGAAATTTCCTAAAAAAAAGACTGTATCTGAATAAACATGTGGATTTAAATAAGTAAAGCCTAAGGTCTTTAATAAAATACTTTTAAAAGTTTCGTCAGTTTTATTTGTTGAAAAATCAACATTTGAAAAACTTAATTTTATTTTAGAATAAATAAAATGTAATAAAAATAATAATAATAGAATATTTAATATAAGTTCAATTGTTTGGTTAAAGTAACTTTGAAAGTATTCAAATAAAATAATACCTAAAAAAATTAAAAGATAATCTGAAATTGAGCAAATTAAGCATACTAAAAAAGTATATTGTCTCTTTAGACCCTGTTCTATAACAAATACATTTTGCGCTCCAAGTGCTAAAATCAAACTTAGACCAGTAAAAAAACCAATTAATAAGTATTCCATATTAAATTTTTTGATTAATAACTAATGATAATTTTCTAGGAAAACTTCCTTCATCAAAATGATCGATACTTAAATTTTTAAATCCTTTTAACAGTTTTTTAATTTTTTCATCTGAAAAATAATGAACAATATATCCATTCATTTCATATAAATCTTCACCTCGATGTGTACCTTTTTTATAATCTGCATCTGAATGATTTCTAACTGTATAAATATTTAATGAATCTTTATTTAAAACTCTACAGACTTCGTTATTCAAATTTTCTAATTCAAAGTTTGTAAAAGCCATACAATAAAGCATATGTGAGTAACAACCATCAAAACTATTATCTGTAAAATTTAATTTTTGTCTTAAGTCATGTGTTTGAACTTCAATCAAATCACCTAAACCTAAACTATTTGACTTATTTTTAATTATTTCAACTGCGGTTGGGCTGTAATCTAAAGCGGTTACTTTAATAGAATTTTTAGCAAAAAAAATTGTATCACGTCCTAGTCCTGCACCAAGTTCAATGATGTGTTTTACGTTATTTTTTTTAAATTTTTCTAGAGCTATTTTTGCAGAGTGACTTGGTTCAGAACCAAACATCTCAGGCTTACTTGAGAAACTTTTTTCCCAATGCTGAGATTGTTCGATTAAAATCTTATTGTCCAACCTACTTCGATGGATCTGGTACTTTTCTTAAATAAGGTTTAACTGCATTCCAACCATCAGGAAACAATTTCTTAGCTTCATCATCTTTGACTGCTGGAACAATGATAACTTCTTCACCTTTTTTCCAATCCGCTGGTGTTGCAACTTTATGTTTTGCGGTTAATTGCATTGAGTCTATTGATCTCAATAATTCCATAAAGTTTCTTCCAGTTGCCATTGGATAAGTTAAGAACAAACCAATTCTTTTATCTGGTCTAATAATAAAAACTGTTCTAACTGTTTGGTTATCAACTGCAGTTCTACCCATTGAAGTAGTTCCTGCATCACCCTCTAACATATTATAAAGTTTTGCAATTTTTAGATCCTCATCCGCAATTATTGGATAATCAGGTTTCATTCCTGTTACATCTTTAATGTCGTCCAGCCATTTAACGTGATCTGCAACTGGGTCTACACTCAAGCCAATAACTTTGACATTCCTTTTATCAAACTCAGGTTTCATTCTAGCTAAAGATCCAAGTTCAGTTGTACAAACTGGAGTAAAATCTTTTGGATGCGAAAATAAAACACCCCAACTATCTCCTAACCACTCGTGAAATGATATATCACCAATAGTTGTTTTAGCCTTAAAGTCAGGTGCTAAGCTATTTATTTTTAAAGTCATTATACTCTCCTTTTTATAAACAAATTATATGCAAGATTGATTTGCTATGCAATTTTTTATAAAGTGATCATTAATATGATATTTGAGCAATTATTTGATACTAAATCTTCAACCTATACGTACATATTATCAAGCGGCAAAGGTAGAGAAGCTTTAATCATAGATCCAGTTTTAGAACACACAGATCAATACATAAATTTTTTAAATAATTTAGAATTAAAATTAGTAAAAGTTATAGATACACATATTCATGCGGATCACATAACTGGTTTAAACGAATTAAGTGAAAGAACAAGTTGCACAAAAATTATGGGGGAGAATTCAAAGTCTGAGGTTGTTGATTTAAGAGTTAAAGAGGATGAAAACGTAAAAATTGATAATATTAATTTAAAAGTAATGTACACACCCGGACATACAGATTGCTCTTACAGTTATTTAATGAACGACAGGGTTTTTACAGGTGACACTCTTTTAATAAACGGAACTGGAAGAACTGATTTTCAAAACGGTAATGCTAGACAACAGTACGACTCTATATTTAATAAATTATTAAAATTACCAGAAAATACTATGGTATTTCCTGCGCATGACTATAATGGTAAAAAACATTCTACAATTGGATCAGAAAGAAAAAATAATCCAAGGTTACAAGTTAATTCTGTTGACCAATACGTAGAAATAATGAATAACCTTAAACTTGCAAACCCTAAAATGATGGATGTAGCTGTTCCAGCTAATCTAAAGGGTTTAACTTTAAATCAAGTTAAAGCATAAAAAACTATAAACAACATGAATGAATTTTTAGATTCTATAATTAAAAGAGATCCAGCTGCTAAATCAAAGTTAAGTGTAATATTAACTTATCCTGGAGCAAAAGCTGTTTTCTTTCATCGAATTGCAAATTTTTTTGCAATTGCAAAATTTAATTTAGTTGCAAGAATAATTTCTCAGTTTTCAAGATTTTTAACAGGAATAGAAATTCATCCTAATGCAAAGATAGGAAAAAATTTATTTATAGATCACGGTATGGGAGTTGTTATAGGTGAGACTTCTGAAATTGGTGATAATGTAACTATTTATCATATGGTCACCCTTGGAGGAATATCTCCAAGTATTAATTCAGATGATCAAAGAAATACAAAACGACATCCAACATTAATGGATAATGTTGTTGTAGGATCGGGTGCTCAGATATTAGGACCAGTTGTAGTTGGAAAAAATGCAAAAATTGGTGCAAATGCTGTTGTTACAAAAGATGTTGATGAAAACTCTGTAATGGTTGGTATACCAGCTAAAAATGTTGGTGAAGTTTCTACACAAGATGAAAACTTTAAACCATATGGAATTACTCAAGATAGTGACAAAAATTAAATGAATAAACCTCAAAATAATTTTATAGAAGGTATTGGAAATACTCCTCTTGTAAAACTGAGAGCTGCATCTGAGATAACTGGATGTAATATTTATGGCAAAGCAGAATACTTAAATCCTGGTGGCTCAGTTAAAGATAGAGCAGCACTAGCTTTAATTAAAGATGCTGAGGAAAAAAAACTAATATCAAAAGGCGGAACGATAGTTGAAGGAACTGCTGGCAATACAGGAATTGGTTTATGCTTAATCGGAAATTCTATTGGGTATAAAACAATCATTGTTATGAATGAAGATCAAACTCAAGAGAAAAAAGATATGCTAAGAAATATGGGTGCTGACTTAAGGTTGGTACCACCTAAACCTTACAAAGATGATGGTAATTTTGTAAAAGTAGCAGCAAAATTAGCAAATGATTTAAAGAGTTCTAATAACCATGGAGTAGTTTGGGCTAACCAATTTGATAATACTGCAAATTCAAAAGGTCATTATGAAACAACTGGTCCAGAGATCTGGATGCAAACAGATGGAAAAGTTGATGGATTTGTTTGTTCATCTGGAACTGGAGGAACTATTGGTGGAGTAAGTAGTTTTCTAAAAGAAAAAAATAAAGACATAAAAATATTTTTAGCTGATCCTGACGGCTCTTCTCTTTTTGATCATATTGAAAATGGTGAATTAAAATCTTCAGGAAGCTCTATTACAGAAGGAATAGGATCAAGTAGAGTAACTGCTAATTTTGCAAAAGCTAAAATTGATGGTGCTTTTAAAGTAACTGATAAAGAAGCGCTACCAGTTCTGTTTGACTTAATTCAAAATGAAGGATTAAGTTTAGGAACTAGTTGTGCAATAAATGTTACAGGAGCTATTAAGTTAGGTAAAAAATTGGGACCAGGTAAAACTATTGTCACAATACTTTGTGATCGATCTGATAAATACAACTCAAAGCTGTTTAATAAAAAGTTTTTACAAGAAAAAGGTCTTCCTGTTCCTAGTTGGATCTAAAAAACGCATTCCTCATTTGTAATAAAACCTTTACCTTGATTAATTATATTAAATATAATTAAACAAATGAAAGGATGATTATGAAAAACTATTTAGCAACACACATATTTAAATCTGAAGAGATGAAGAAAAAATTCATGGATTTTGTTACTTCAACTCCACATGAAGATTTAAAAAAAGGTGTGACAGGTGCAAAAGCAAGATGCTTGGTTACTATGGTAGGTGCAGGTGACTCTATGAAAGTTTTCTGTAGATGGGAAGCTGAAAGTAAAGATGCAATCATAGAACAACTTGGTGATATGAACAGCATGTTTACCACTGATCCAGAAGAGTGTGGAAACATCATGGACTTCAGAAACTAAGGAACAAAGGATTTAAAATGGCTGGTTATGTAGTAGCTCAGATTAATATGACTAATAAAGAGGGTTTTAAAGTTTATGCAGAGCAAGTTCCTGAAACTATAAAACAATTCGGTGGCAAGTATGTTGTAAGAGCTGGTGAATATACATCTATGGAAGGTAAATGGGATTATACTAGAAATGTAATTATTGAATTTCCCACTTACGAAAAAGCATTAGAGTGGTATAACTCAGATTTATACAAGCCGGTTAAAGAATTACGCCAAAAAAATTCTGAAGGTAATTTAATTATAATTAAAGGTGTGTAGTGATCTCAAAAAAATACTCTCAATTACTTTTTACATTGATTGTGGGATTTTTTACAAGTCTTATCATGACTTTATTAATTACTTATATTAACACTGGGCTAGACGAACTATATGTAAAACGATTTTTGAAAGCTTGGTCTGTAAGCTTACCTATTGCAATTATTACTGTGTTAAGTCTTGCCCCAGTTGTTAAAAAATTTGTAGATAAAATTACTTCTTAGAACTTTCTTTATAATTAGACATCCATTTACTAAAAACTTTTATTGCACCATTCATTTCTTTTGTTTTATGGGGGTGTTTTTTTGCTCGTCCTAGCATAGTTGCAATTACATTAACTTGATATTTGATAGGTCTGTTTTTAATTGTATCGACGGTATACAAAGCTTTTTCCTTATTTTTAAAACCTAATCCATGGGTCGTAGTTTTAGGATTATAATCTGAAAATAGAGATAAATTTATTGGTTTTATAGTCTTACTAATTTTTAGAGTATCAATATATTTAAATAAAGTATTGGTATTAACTTTATTCAAAACTTTTTTTGTTTTGCCATCAAAATCAATAAAATTTATTTTAAAACCTTTTTTATCTATTTTTGTAATTAACTTAATATGTCTTTTGTGAAATTTTTTTATATGCTTTTGATAAACATGCTTAATATTTAAGTAATCTTTTAATTTATAATTTGGGGATTTAATTAATAAAATTCTACTTTTGTTTTTATACTTAGTTAAATCCATTATTAATTTAACTTACTAATCAATGATGGATAATTGTTTGTAGGTTTATTAACTTCTTTAGATATCTCATAAAAATTTAAAGGGATTTTTTTAATCTGGCTCAAGTATTTTTTGCCATCCTTTTTAAGATCTAAATAATTATTTATTTCATTATTATTTAAAATAACTGGCTGTCTATGATGTATATCCATAACGTTTTGACTAGCCTCTTCAGTAATTAAACAAAATTCATTATTTTCAAAAATTCCAGCCACGTATAAAGGTTTTTTATCTTCTCTTGTAAAATAAAATGGAGTTTTGCTTTCCTTAGATCGTTTCCACTCGTAAAATCCATCCATTACAGCAACACATCTTGTTGTTTTTATAAGTTTTTTAAAAGAAACTTTTTCATCAATTGTTTCTATTCTTGCATTTATTAAAGGTCTAAAATCTTTTTGTTTTGCCCACGATGGTACTATCCCCCACTTCACTAACTCTAAAGTCTTACCATTTGAATATGATTTTATAATTGGTAATGCTTGACTTGGGTGTGCATTAAAGTTTTCATCATCTTTAACTGTTGTCGATGATTTTACAATTTTAACAGTTTTTTCAACTGGTTTGGTAATTACATACCTGCCACACATAAATTAATTATACTTTAATTGAAAAAATTAAAAACCCATTTTAGACCAATTAATTTTATCTTGGTCTTTACTTTGGAATTTTTCTAACTCTTTTTTTGATGGTTTTCTAAATATAAATACAATAGTTGCTAAAAAAGCAATTCCTAATAATGTTGCGTAACAAACGTTCATAACTTTAAATTAATTAATTTTTTCAAATTTTCAACGTTTTAAAATGTACAGAATTGTCCTAGTTAATTTTTAAGAAGTTTTTCCTAAGAAATTTACAAGTACTACACCTATGATAATTAAAGTTATACCAATAATTCCATAGATATTTGGAATTTGATTATACTTAAGTATTCCAAAAATAGTCACCGCTGTGATTGTTAAACCTCCATAAGTCGCATAAGTAAATCCAACAGGTATTATCATCATTGCTTTTGCCAGAAAAAATATACAAAGAAGTATAGTAACCATGCACATAATTGTCGGACCAATGTTAGTAAATCCATTTGTGGTTTTAAGAAATCCGTTAGAAGTTATTCCAAGAACAACTGCTAAAAGTAAATATACATATCCAATTAAATTGCTCATATTATTTATAAATTTTATCTACTTCTACTTGATAAGCTTCAACCAATTTATTATTTTGATTAGCTATACCAACAACATCGATCATTTCTTTTATCATTTGATCTGTTGCACCTTTCTTTTTAGCAGCAAATGTATGTGATCTTGTACAATATCCACAGCTATTAGTAATTGAAACAGCAACATAAATTAACTCTTTAGTAACACTATCTAAAGCTCCATCTTTCATAACTGCTTTAAGACTATTCCAAGTTCTTTCAAGCAATGCAGGATTATGTGCAATCGACCTCCAAAAATTTGGTATTTTTGATATTTTTCTTGTTTTTTTTATTTCACTAAAAATATTTTTGACTTTGCCTTTGGCTTTTTTTTCGTTAATTGGTTTAAAAATTTCCATATTCCTCCTATTTAATTGTTATTCTAATTTAGTTATTTACATAAATAAATATTTAAATTAATAGATAACTGTTGGATGAGCGCTAAAAAGATAGTAGTCACCGGTGGTGCAGGATTTGTTGGAACAAATCTTATTAAATATTTTTTAGAAAAAACAAAATTGAATATAATTTCAATTGATAATTATAGCTCAAGCTCAAAGAGAAATCATATTAGAAGCCCAAGAGTAAGATATATAAAAGCACATACAAAAAATATCAGCACAGTTATAAATCCAAAAAAAATTCGCACTATTTTTCATTTTGGAGAATTTTCTAGGATTTATCAAAGTTTTTTACAGATGGATAAATGTATAGAGTCAAACTCTATAGGTACTAATGCTGTAATAAACTTTTGTTTAAAAAATAAAATTAAATTAATTTATAGTGCTACATCTGCATCTCTTGGAAACAAAGGTAAAGATAAAGATTTATCACCTTATGCTTTTACAAAAGCCAAAAATTTAGAAATCTTAGAAAATATGAAAAAATGGTTTAATTTTAAATATGAAATAATTTATTTTTACAATGTTTATGGGCCTAATCAAATTGGTAAAGGAAATATGGCAACCGTTATTGGAATATTTGAAGATTTTTACAAGAGAAAAAGGCCACTTCCTGTTGTAAGACCTGGAACTCAATCAAGAAGATTCACTCATATAAATGATACGGTTAAGATTTGTTATATGGCTTGGAAGAAAAATCTTTGTAGACACTATAGTATTTCTCACAGAGAAAGTTTTTCAATCATCAAAGTTGCAAAAATGTTTAAAAGAAAAATCAAATACTTACCAAGAAGAGCTGGGGAAAGATATGCATCTGCTCTTACTAATATGAATCTTTCTAATAGAGTTTATAAACACTTTGGTAAAATTAAGTTAAGAGATTATATAAAAGATTTTATTAAAAATAATTAATTGAGTGGTTTTAACATCTTAAGCATTTGTTTGTGAATTAGCTTACTCGAAGATATTAAAACATTTCCGCTTTTAAAATTTTCTTTATTTTCCCAATTAGTTACAGTTCCACCTGAAGCTTTTATGATGGGTATTAAAGGATAAATATCCCAAATTTTATTTCCACTTTGAAATACTGTATCAATTTTACCTTCACAAAAATGTGAGTAACTTAATGCATCCATACAAGGAAATTGCATTCGTGGTAATAATTTTTTAACTTTTTTAAGTTTATCTAAACTGTACTGGCCGTGGAAATCTCCAGATATTTTTGCATGTTTAAATTTTTTACAATTTGAAGATCTTAATTTTATTTTTTTCTTCCCATTAAAAAGGAAGGCTTTTTTACTATCCTGGTTAATATAAAATTTATTTAAGATTGGAAAATTTGCTAATCCCATAATTGGTTTATTCTTATAACAAAATGCAATTAAATTACTCCATGATGGATATCCAATTACAAATGATCTAGTTCCATCAATTGGATCTATGACCCAAGAATAATCGCTTTTTTTATTTTTTAATCCAAATTCTTCGCCAATAATCGAGTGTTGAGGAAATCTTTTACTTATTTTAGTTCTAATAAATTTTTCAAATTTTTTATCTGCAATAGTAACCGGGTCATAATTAGAATCGCTACCTTTGTTCATAGCTTTAAATTTTTTGTTTAATTTTAACTTATAAAATTTGTTTAAATCTCTAGCTAAAGAAATTAGAAAATTATAAATATCTTTGTTTTTCATTTATTTTTGCTCTTATAGATGAGCTTATTACTATTTAATTTTACTTGATAAAAGTAAATTTTTTGAGATATCTAGGAATATTGATATGAAAATTGAATTAGAACAAAATAACAAAGTATTTGTTTTTGAAGGTTCAAATAAATGGGAGTTACACCCTATTTGGCTTAGGGAAAGAGTAAGTGAGAAAGAACACTTAGATAAAAATACCGAGCAACGTCTTTTTGATCCATCGTTTTTAAAAGATATCAAAATTAATAAAGTAAATATTATAGATAAACTTTTGGATATTGAATTTAGCGATGGCGTAAAGTCAAAGATTGAAATTGATAAAATAGAAAAAGAGTTTAATTCAGACACTTTTTTAAAAGATCTAATAAAACCAGTTTTATGGGACTCTAACCTTAAAGATATAAAAAATTTTAGATTTAAAGATAATTTTTTTGAAAGTGATGAGATGTTAGAACTTTTAAAATCATTTTACAAAAATGGTTTTGTAGTAATTTCTAACGTTCCAACAAAAGATAACTTCATTGTTAAATTTGCAAATTCAATAGGAAGTATTAGAAGGACTAATTTTGGAGAATATTTTAACGTAAAGTCAAAACCTAATCCAAACGACTTAGCATATACACCTTTACCTTTATCACCTCACACAGATAACCCATATAGAAAACCTATACCTAACATTCAATTATTACATTGTATTGAAAATGAAGTAAGTGAAGGATATTCAACTTTAGTAGATGGGTTTTCAGTTGCAGAAAGTTTAAAGAAAAATCATTCTGATTTTTTTAAAATTCTTACAGAGGTAAAGGTAAAATTTAGATTTGTTGATAAAGATGTTGTATTAGAAAATGTAGGCCAACTTATTGAATTAGACGAAGATAGCAAAATTAAACAAGTAAGATTTAGTACAAGATTAGATTTCGTGCCTGCTTTAGAAAAAGAAAGACTAGATTTATACTACCAAGCAAGAAATAAAATATCAGAAATTTACAACTCAGATAAGTTTTTGATTAAATTTAAATTAACGCCAGGTGATTTATTAATGATGGATAATTATAGGCTCTTACACGGTAGAACAGAATTTAATCCAAATGAAGGAAATAGATTTTTACAAGGTTGTTATATTGATTATGACTCCTCAGAAGGTAAACTTAGACATTTACTTAGAAAATTTATTTAATTAAATTATTAATCCAATGGCTCAAAAAGATATAGGAAATAAAGTTCCATTACATACTCTAAAGAAAACAGAGGATGTGATGAAGTTTTATGACGACTGGGGTAAAGAAAATAAGTACGACAAAGATATGTCAGACTGGAACTACACTGGTCCAAAAGAGACATCAGAGGTTTTTAATAAATATGCAAATGATAAAGAAATCAAAATTTACGATGCTGGTTGTGGCACAGGGTTGGTTGGGGTTGAATTAAAAAAATATGGTTTTAAAAACTTTTATGGCGCAGATCTTTCCCAAAATCTTTTAGATTTAGTTCCAAATGGTCTTTATCATTTATTAGAGAAAGCTGATCTTAATAAAAGAATAAATCATGAAGATAATAAATTTGATGCAGTGATGTGTGTTGGTACATTTACTTACGCTCATGTTAAACCACCTGCTTTAGATGAATTTGTAAGAATTACTAAAAATAAAGGTTTAATATGTTTTACGATTAATGAAGGTATTCATGAAGAATATGGTTTTGATAAAAAATTAAAAGAATTGTGTGACACAAATAAATGTAAAAAATTAGAGTTTTTTAAATCTCAATATCTTGCTAGTAAAGAAGTGAATGCCTGGCTTGGATTATATGAAGTAATGAAATAAATTTATAATTTTCTAAATGCCATGCTCTTACTTAGATAGGCATTTTTGTTATAGTACATTTCAAGTCCATAATTTTTAGCTACTTCTTTTAAATCTTCTCTTATGTATTTTGGATAAAACGGTTCATGGGTAGAATATGGAAAAAATTCTAATAGTGGATTTAATTTAGGATTATCATCAATTTGTAAAGAGTCTGTTAAAACAAAGATACCACCCTTTTTTAATACTCTTGAGATTTCAGAAAATACCTGCTTTCTAATTTCAGTTGGTATTTCATGAAACATATATGTAGACGTAAGAATATCAAAAGACTCGTTCTCAAATGGTAATTCTTCCCCTTTGCAATTAACGTAATTGATATCTTTGAACTTTTTTAGCTTTTGCTTTGCAACATTTAAGTATTCTTCAGATAAGTCTGAGCAAGTAATTTCAGTATTTTTAAAATTTAATTTATAACTCTCGATAATTTCTCCAGTACCTGTTCCAATATCTAATAATTTAATATTTTTTTTATTAGAATTTAAATAGTTAATGAGTGGTATCATGGAAAATCTTCTCATAGTTGCTGCACATCCAGTGAAAAGTGTTTCGACTTGAAATTCATATAGTCTTGCTGACTTTTCACTTAAGTATCCATCAGTTTGATAATGAAAGTTTCTTAAATAATATTTAGGTAAGTCCTTTTTCTTTGTTTCTACTTCAGAAAATTTACCTGAAGCTCTTCGTTTATCTATCTTAGGAAGGTCAAGAAAAAAATCAAAACTTCCTTTTGCTGCACTTAATAAATCCTTTAGTTGTGTTTTTGGTAATTTATAGAATTTTGAATTAATTAATTTTCTTTCCTCATTTAATAACTTCATCATCTCAAAAAACATTTGTTTTCCTGATGGCATCTTGCCATAAAATGATGGAGGGTTAGTTTTATCTATTTTTATTGGTGTAGAATATTTAAAAGAAATTATATAATGCGCAGAGTACCAAAGAAATTTTGTTGACTGATTAAAAAAGTAACCTATCGACATATCTATATTTTACACCAAAAAATTATTTTAACCAAGCTTTTGTAAGAAAGGTAAAGCTTCTAATAAATAATAACCAACAGCTTGTAATTGATTTGTAATTATTAGAATTCCTGTAATTAAAAGGATAGCTCCTCCAGATTTTGAAATAATGTTCATATTGTTTTTAAGATTTTTTGAAACTGACATGAACTTTTGAATTAAGATACCAGACAAAATAAATGGAATTGCTAAACCTAGGGAGTAGGCTGTTAAAAGTAAAATTCCTTTAGTTAAAGTACTTTCTAATGCCGCTAAGGCCAATATAGATCCAAGAATTGGCCCAATACACGGTGTCCAACCAAAGCCAAAAGCCATTCCAACTAAAACAGGGTATAATTTATTTGATCTTCTTTCTGTCTGAAATCTTTTTTCTATATTTAAAAATTTAAAATTAAAAAGACCTAAGAGTTGTAAGGAGAACAAAATAATAATTGCACCTGAAACAATTCTAAGTTCAAAAGAATTGTTTAATACAAAGTTACCAATTAAAGTACTTGTTGCTCCAAAAGCAATAAACACTATTGAAAAACCAATAGTAAAAAGCACAGTTGGAATAATATTTACCCGCTTACTTTCTAATAGTTCATTTAAAGTACTTCCTGAGACATAAGAAATATAACCTGGAATAAGTGGTAGAACACATGGTGACAAAAAACTTATGAAGCCTGCAAAAAAAGCTAATAATAATTGTGCCATTTATAATTTTTAATTTTAAAAAGGTGAGAAAATCACAATTAATAGCAAGATAATCCATATGACGCCGTAATAAAGTGGCATCATATTTCTCCAAGAAAATAATATATTAGCAGCCTTTTTAATTTGTTTTTTAGTTTTCATTTTTATCCTTTAATTCCTAAGTGAGTATATTTAACATTTAAATAATCTTTAATAGCCATTGACCCACCTTCTCTTCCATAACCTGCTTGCTTTATACCACCAAATGGTGCTTCAGCAATTGCGACTAAAGGCGTATTAACTGCAACTGTTCCAGTCTCCATTAATTCAGATGCACGGTGTGCTCTCTCCATTGAATTTGTACAAATATAACTTGATAATCCAAGTTCGTGATTGTTTGCTCTTTCTATAACTTCATCAAATTCTTTAAATGATAGCATTGGCACTAAAGGGCCAAATGGTTCTACCTTCATAATTGTAAAATCGTCTTTTACATCGTCAAAAATAGTTGGCTCGTAATAAAATCCTTTATTAAATCCTTTTGGTCTTTTGCCACCTAATAAAACTTTAGCACCCTCTTTTTTCGTAGTTTCAACTAAATCTTCAATTTCATTCAATCTTTTTTTAGTTGTTAAAGGACCAAGTTGAACTGATGGATCCATACCATCACCAATTTTTAATTTTTTTGTTTTTTCTACAAAAATATTTATAAATTCTTCTTTTTTCTTTTCTTGTATATAAAATCTGTTTGGGGAAATACAAACTTGCCCATTGTTTCTAAACTTCGCAGCAATTGCCATGTCAGCAGCTTTTTTAATATCGGCATCATCAAAAACTATAAAAGGTGAATGTCCACTTAGTTCCATAGTTACTCTTTGAACTTTATCTGCGGCTTGTTTTAAAATTAATTTACCAACTCTAGATGAACCTGTAATAGATATTTTTTTTACAATATCTGAAGCGATTAATTGTTGTGCTATGCTTGGTGGGTCTCCTGATAATAAATTAACAACTCCGGGAGGCACTCCACACTCTCTACAAATTTCAACCTGCTCCATTACAACACCTGGTGTTATTACATCAGGTTTTACAATTACTGAACAACCTGCTGCAAGCGCTGTAGAAATTTTTCTAGCTGAGAGAACTAAAGGGAAATTCCATGGAACTAAAGCTGCAACAACGCCAACTGGTTGATAATAAACATGAACTCTTGTATCTTCAAATCTGCTTTCAACTGTTTGACCATAAATTCTTTTTGTCTCTTCTGCATTCCATTCATATATATCTGCAGCACCGTTAACTTCGCCTTTTGCTTCTGCAAACGGTTTTCCAACTTCGAGTGTCATCCATTTAGCAAGTATGTCTTGTTTTTCTCTCATCTTGTCAGCAATTCTTCTTAAAATATAAGCACGTTGCCATGGTGGTGTTTTTCTCCAAACTTCTAATCCTTTTTGAGCAGACAATAATGCTTTGTTTACATCTTCGGGCGATGCTTTTGAGGCTTGGCCTAAAACTTCTTCATTCGCTGGATTAATTACTTCGTACGTTTCGCCATTTGATGATTGATGCCATTTACCATCAGTGAATTGTCCGTATTTTTCGTACATATTGCAATCTAACATTACCTTTTAAAGTGTCTAGTGTGCAAATAAATCATATGAAAAAGAATTCCGTATTCGTATTATAATGTTTATAAAAAAGGAGGAATATGGCTAAATTTTACGTTATGGGAAATTACTCAGCACAAGCTTTTCAAGGATTTGTTAAAGATCCGGGACAAGATAGAGGAAAAGCGGTTGAAGCAATTTCACAAGCAATGGGTGGAAAAGTTCACTCATTTGATATTGTCAGAGGTCCTGTTGATTTCGTAGCAGCAGTAGAGGCTGATAGTTTCACAAATGTTGCAGCAATTAAACTTGCTGTAGAAGCTAGTGGATCTATAAGCAACATGACTATTTGCGAGGCAATTGACATTAAGTCAGCTGCAGAGATGGCAGGAAAAGTAGCTTCAGTTTATAAACCTGCAGGCTAAACTTTTATTTAATCCTCTGTTGTGCGGACAGAGGATTAAAAACCCTGACTTAGTTTAAAATTAATACCTAGACGTTCATTTTCTTTATCGTCAAGATCCTGACTTTTATAACCAAAATTTATCTCCATCCCTGGGGCAATATTATATCCTATAGATGCTTGGAACACTTTTCCGTTATGACCTTCATCTGCTTCGTCGGCATCATTATCGGTGTATGTGTATGTTGTTCCGAAACTCCATTCCTTATTATATAAACCAAAACCTCCTGTGGTATGACTTCTGTTATGAGCAGCCTCACCCGCTTTATTATCTATGTGCATTCTCTCAAAAATAAACTTACTAGTTAAATCATTTGATAAATCTTGTTTGTGCATAAGCGAAGCTGAATATTTTGAGTTATCTGTTGCATCGTTTATACCTGCTGCTTGCTCAGCAAAACCAAATCTGTAAGAAAGTCCTTCCATAAAAAAATTATTGAACATTGATAAATTTGAACCACTATAAGATATTGCATAAGAGGAAAAATCCTCAGTATTAGATACTCCACTATCCTCTTTGCTGTTATGACCTCTCTCGAAAAATAAAGAGTCACTAAATGGACCTGTGTCAGCAAAAAAAGTACTTAAATTTAGTTTATGATTACCATAGTAACCTGTATCATTTTTTAAAATACCACCAAAACCAATTTTTTCTTTAATTTGGTATGCTTCAATTACTTGATAACCATACATACCTGGAAAATTATGGTAGTTAAATCCAACAATTGGATTAAATTTTCCTATATAACCTGAAAAGTTATCACTGTCATAATTTAGCTGAAGTGTTTCTAATACAAGCATATGGTCATCAATTCCATGATCTTTACCTGCTGGTGTTGCATATCCCCCATGAGCGTGCGCATCTCCATCTGGTCCTCCTTCAAGCTTTGTATTTGAATTTATTGACCAACCTTCTCCAAAACCATATCCTAGTTCAGCATGTGAATGTGAATAAAGTTCCTCATATTTACCGTCTGATGATACGCTGGTAATTTTATCTGCAAAAATGTTTAATTCTAAGTGACCGTAAAAACCCTCGCCCCCATGAGCTCCATGATCATGACCTTCATGACCTTCTTCGGCATTCATAGATGTTGTAAAAATTATTAAAGCTAAAATTATATTAAAAAAGATTTTCATTTTTTTATTTCCCTGTTTAAAGTTTTTTTATTTAAAGTGTGATTACTTGATCTGGCGGATTTGGACCAAGAGCTGTATATAATTGTGGAAAACATCCAGCAACAACACCATCAACTAGACCTTTTGCTTTAACTTCTCCACTACCACATTGCTCAAAAGTACCTTCTGCTAATTCTCTTCTAACAGCACATTGATCACAAACCATAAGAAGCATTTTCTTCTCTTTTGCAATCTTTGCTAAACGCTCTCCCACTGGATTACCTTTTTGAAGACACATAATATTGTCGTCGAAAAAAAACATTCCAACGACATTAACTAAATGAGAATTATCCTCTAGCTGAGGTAATATCATGGTGCCTAATTGAAAAGTACTTGCCATATTACTTTTAAAAACGTACGCGATTTTCATAAATAAACTCCTTAATTGTTAAATGTTATATTATAACATGTTATAATATAACATATTTCAAAAAGGTAATAAGTCAAGCTTTATATTAGCTCAACTAAAATATTTATTTTAGATTAATTTTTTTTGTCGTTGTCTACGACTAAACAAATTTCTGATTTTGTCAGGAATCTTCGACCTGTTCCATTGTCTAAAGAAAACATTCCACCAATACCTTGAACAGCATCTATAGTTAAATCAGTATGTTTCCATTTCTCATATTGATCATCATTCATATAAAAAGGAACACCACCAATTTCTCCAAGTTTAACATCGCTATTACCTACTAAATATTCTTTCCTAGGATAGCACATTGGAGCGCTTCCATCACAACATCCGCCTGATTGATGAAATAAAAGCTCATCGCCATGTTGAGCTTTAATATCTTCAAGTAGTTTTAATGCAGATTCTGTTGCTTTTACTTTCATATAAAATATGGCCCGCGATTCCTCACGGGCCATTATATATTAATTATTGTTTAAAAGAAGCCTAATTTCTTTTCACTGTAAGACACGTGTAAGTTCTTTACTTGTCTGTAGTGGTTAAGCATCATTTTATGTGTTTCTCTTCCGATACCAGATTGTTTGTATCCACCGAAAGCAGCATGAGCTGGATATGCGTGATAGCAGTTTGTCCAAACTCTACCAGCTTGGATTTCTCTACCCATTCTAAACGCACGATTACCATTTCTAGTCCATACTCCTGCACCTAAACCATAAAGTGTGTCATTAGCAATTTCTAATGCTTCTTTCTCATCTTTAAATTTAGTTACAGAAACAACAGGTCCAAAAATTTCTTCTTGGAATATTCTCATGTCATTTTTACCTTCGAAAATAGTTGGCTCAATGTAGTTTCCTTTTTCTAAACCACTATTGATTTTAGCAACATTTCCTCCACATAGAACTTTGGCACCTTCTTTCTTACCTAAATCTAGATAAGATTTGATTTTTTCCATTTGTTCTAATGAAGCTTGCGCACCAATCATTGTTTCCATTTTTAAAGGATTGTCTTGTTTAACTGCTTTAGTTCTTGCAACAGCTCTTTCCATGAACTTGTCATAGATAGACTCTTGTACTAAAGCTCTACTTGGACAAGTACAAACTTCTCCTTGGTTTAATGTAAACATCGCAAAACCTTCTAGACATTTGTCGAAGAAGTCATCGTCTTTATCCATAACGTCTTCAAAATAAATGTTAGGAGATTTACCACCTAATTCTAATGTAATTGGAATTAAGTTTTGTGATGCGTATTGCATTATCAATCTTCCAGTTGTTGTTTCACCAGTGAAAGCAACTTTTCTTATTCTTTTAGAAGATGCTAAAGGTTTACCAGCTTCTAAACCAAAACCGCTTACAATGTTAACTACACCTGGAGGTAATATATCACCAATAAGTTCCATCAATACCATGATCGAAGCTGGAGTTTGCTCTGCAGGTTTTAATACCACACAGTTACCAGCTGCTAATGCTGGAGCAAGTTTCCAAGTTGCCATTAGTAAAGGGAAGTTCCAAGGTATAATTTGTCCAACTACACCTAGTGGCTCAGGTATATGGTAAGAATATTCACCGCTGCTAATTTCAGCAATTGAACCTTCTTCAGCTCTAATTACACCTGCAAAATATCTCCAGTGGTCAATCACTAAAGGTAAGTCTGCAGCCATACATTCTCTGATTGGCTTACCATTATCTAAACACTCTGCTACAGCTAATGTATTTAAGTTTTTCTCAATCGCATCAGCTACTTTAAGTAACATGTTAGATCTTTCCGTAATTGAAGTTTTACCCCAAGACGGAAAAGCTGCGTGAGCTGCATCTAATGCTGCATCCACGTCTTTTTCATTTGATCTTGCAACTGCACAGATTTTTTCATTTGAAATCGGAGAAGTATTGTCAAAATACTTTCCAGATTTAGGCTCTACAAATTTACCGTTAATGTAGTTTCCGTATTTAGCTTTAAACGGAAATTTGACCTTCAAATGAGATGTATCTAGAACAGAAGACAATTTCATTTCTGCACTCATTTTTCCTCCATTTGTTTTACGCTTTTTTGACTTCGACTTAGCTTTTTTTGATGATTTAGAAAGTTTCCTTGTCGTTCCGCTTTTAAGTTTTTTCTTTCTTTTAATCGACTTTTTTGTTTTCTTTCTTCTTCTTTTAATAGCTTTTTTAGTCTTAGCCATATTTATATAATTCTAATTAAAACTCTTTTTGGACACTCTGTAAACGAGCAATTTTATTTTCAATTTTAAGTTGTAGAATTATTATGCTTTTCTTCTTAGGTTTTTAGGTATTTTTCCTTGTAGCTAGATAGACACCAAATGATGCGACCACAAATCCAAAAATATCTAGATTAGAAAGTTGTTCATTCAAAAATATCCAAGCAATAATTGCAGTTGTTGCTGGAATTAGGAAAAAGATTGTTACAGTTTTACTCGCTGAATTATTTTTTATCAAATACATTAAAATCGTAAAAGCACCAAAGGATACTAAAAATATTTGATGACTCATAGCTATTAAAAAAGTTTTGTTAAAATTAATAAATGCATCGGCAAAAAAAATAACTATTAAAATATGAAACATGCATCCTCCCGCAGCTTGATACATATTGCTTACTGGTAATGGAGCATCTCCTCCAAATTTCTTTTGTAACAAAGTTGCAGATGTAATAGATGCCAGGGCTATAAATGATGCTATGATACCTACAGAGGGTAAACTTTCTCCAAGATCAAAACCTAGAACTATTGCAGCCCCAGTAAATCCAAGTATTACTCCAACCCACTGTCTCCAGCCAACTTTTTCATTTAAAATTGGTCCAGCTAATGCGTTTGTTAGTATTGGTTGCATTGTAACTATGAGAGCAGTTATCCCTGTTGGGATACCGAGAGAGACTGAGTAAAAAACACCACCTAAATAAATTCCGTGAAACAAAACTCCACTTAAAATTGAATGGGATAATTCTTTTCTCTCTAATGATAGCGAAATTTTTTTATATTTTGCATAAACCAAAAAACCAATGGCCACTATAAGAAACCTAAAAGCTAATGCAGAAAATGGATCACTGTTATCAACTATGGGTTTAGTTGTAACAAAAGCTGATGACCATAAAAAGATAAAAGCAAAAGATAAACTATTTTTCATTTAATCAAGTTATATCAATTTCACGTGAAACCACAGAAAAACCTAAAGTTGAATCAAAATTAAAATTAAACTTTAATTGGAATTCTTTTCGTAGATTTTTTTACTAGATATATCCCAAGGATAATTGCAACTAACGCTATAATTACTTTATCTGTAATAATTTCTCCTAAAAAAATGTATCCCAAAACAACTCCAAAAATAGGAATTAAATAAGCTACTTGAGACTGAAATACTAAGCCATTTTCTTTTAATACTTTAAATCTTAAAACCCATGCCAATCCTGTTGTAATTAAACCTAAGTAAATTATTGAAATAAGCGAGTTAACCGATGGATTATAATTCCAGGGTTTTTCTAAAATAAAACATATTGGCAGTAAAATTATTGTAGCCCAAATTAAAATGGATGCTGTAACATTTTCGTTTTTTTTCTTGCTTATTTTTAGAGTTAAAATACCGCCAATAACGTAGCCTAAAGACCCCATCAATATACAAAATGCAGAAAAGATGTTGTTTTCATTAATTAAAAAATCATCAGAAAATAGATAAACTATACCTGCAAAACCAACGGAAACACCAATAATTTTTAAGAGATTTATTTTCTCATTTTTTATAAATACATGAGCTAATAGTGTTGAAGTTAAAGGTGAAGTTGACATTAATATTGCAGCTAAATTACTTTGAACTTGCTTAACTCCATAAGCAATTAAAAAAAATGGTAATACAAGATTTACAAATCCAATAGATGCAAACCAAAGCCAATCTTTTGAAAATGCTTCAATTTTAATATTTTTAACACTGCATAAAATAAGCAAGGGAATTGAGCCTAAAAAAACTCTTATAAAAGCAATGGTTATTGGTCCAAAAGATTCTGTTGCAATTTTTATATTAAAAAAAGCTGAAGCCCAAATTACAGCTAAAAAAACAAGTAAAGAATAGTCAATTAAATTAGGTTGTCTCATTCTGAAATATCTAAAGTTTTACCATTAGTAATTTTTAAAAGATCTAAATTACTTATTTTAAAAATACTATTTGGATGGCCTGCTGCAGCAAAAACATCTTTAAATCTATCAAATGTTTTATCGACTAAAACATCAATTTTTTTTAAATGACCTACTGGTGAAACGCCGCCGATAATAAAACCTGTGTTTTCTTTGACTTGATCTGCATCAGCCATACAAACATCTTTTTTTGAAATAATTTTTTTTAATTTATTTAAAGAACATTTCTTATCGCCAGGTATCAAACATAAAATAAATCCATCATCAGCTTTTAAAAGTAAACTTTTAACTATTGCCCCAATTTCACAATTAAGTGCATTTGCAGCATCTTTTGCTGTTCTTGCTGTGCTTTCCAAAATAATAATTTTAATATTGTCATTGAATTCGTTAAGAGCTTTTTGAACTCTAATAACTGCCTCACTAGATAAAATTGAATTCATTTACAACCCTTGATTGTTTGCAAAAAAGTAATTTCTCATGTTTAATCCTATGCTTAAATGACATAGGAGATATTAATTTATATCAGGATTAAGTTATAATTATTTTTGATACTAATCCAGAAAATTTGGAGATAACATTATGAGCGCAAATAACGTACTTAAAACAATTAAAGATAAAGAAATAGAATACGTAGACCTAAGATTTACAGATCCTAGAGGAAAACTTCAACATGTAACAATGGATGCCAAAGTAGTAGATGGCGATATGTTAGAAGAAGGGATATTTTTTGATGGTTCATCAATTGCTGGTTGGAAAGCAATTAACGAGTCAGACATGATTTTGAAACCAGATTTATCAAGAGCAATTGTAGATCCTTTTACATCTCATAATACTCTAAATATTTTTTGCGATATTTTAGATGCAATTAAAAAAGATCCTTATGAAAGAGATCCAAGAGGAACAGCAAAAAAAGCTGAAGCCTATCTTAAAAAATCAGGTATAGGTGATAAAGCATTTTTTGGTCCAGAGGCAGAATTTTTTGTGTTTGATGACGTTAAGTTTAAAAACGATATGAATGAAACAGGTTTTAAAATAGATAGTACAGAGGGTCCTTACAATACAGGTAAAGACTATGACAATGGAAACATGGGTCACAGACCTGGTATTAAGGGCGGATATTTCCCAGTGCCACCAGTTGATAGTGCTCAAGATATGAGAAGTGAATATTTAAAAGCTATGAAAGACATGGGTATTAAAGTTGAAAAACATCACCATGAAGTAGCACCAAGCCAACACGAATTAGGTATGTACTTTGGAACACTTGTAGATCAAGCAGATAATTTGCAACTTTATAAGTATGCTGTTCACATGGTATCTCACTCATTTGGTAAGACAGCTACATTTATGCCTAAACCAGTTAAAGGTGATAATGGTTCTGGGATGCACGTGCACCAATCTATATGGAAAGGTGATAAGGCATTATTTTCAGGAGATAAATATGCTGGACTTTCGGATCTTGCTTTAAATTATATTGGAGGAATTTTAAAACACGCTAAAGCGATTAATGCTTTTTCTAACGCTACAACTAATAGCTATAAGAGATTAATTCCTGGATTTGAAGCACCAGTATTATTAGCGTATTCTGCAAGAAATAGATCAGCTTCATGCAGAATACCAATAACATTAAGTAAAAAAGCTGCAAGATGTGAAATCAGATTTGGTGATGCAGCAGGAAATCCTTACTTAACTTTTGCTGCTATGTTAATGGCTGGGTTAGATGGAATTAAAAATAAAATTAATCCTGGTAAATCTTTTGATAAAGACCTCTATGCATTATCAGAGGAGGAAGTAAGTAAAATCCCAACTGTCTGTGGTTCTTTAAGAGAAGCAATGGAGAGTTTAGATAAGGATAGAAAATTCTTAACTGAAGGTGGTGTTTTCACAGACGACCAGATTGATGCATACATTTCATTGAAGATGGAAGAAGTTCATAATTTTGAACATACTCCACATCCAATTGAATTTGAGATGTATTACAGCTGTTAATCGATTATATTTTAAAAGACTCACCACATCCACAACGTTCAGTTTCGTTTGGATTATTGAATACGAATGAAGATGAGAATTCCTCAACTTTGTAGTCCATTTCTGTTCCAAGAAGATACATTATTGCACTTGGGTCTATAAAAACTTTAACGCCTTTGTCTTCTATTAATTCATCATTTGGTTGCTGAGTTTTAGCATATTCCATGATGTAAGACATTCCTGCACAACCACCACTCTTTACGCCAATCCTTACACCTAATGAATCTTTATTTTCTGAAAGTATTTCTTTTATTCTATCAGCTGCTTTATCGCTTAATTTAATTACTTGTGTCATAGATTTAGCTCTAATTTTCCTGCCTCTGTAATCATTGATTTATCCCAAGGTGGGTCCCATACCAACTCTAAGTTTACTTTATTTACTTCTTTAACTTCTTTAACTGTGTTTTCAACTTCCATCGGTAAACTTTCTGCTACTGGACAGTTAGGGGTAGTAAGTGTCATTTTTACATCTACATTATTTTTATCATCCACTTTCACATCGTAAATTAAACCAAGATCATAAATATTGACTGGTATTTCAGGATCGTAGATTTTTTTGATCTCCCCTATAATTTTTTCTTTAAGTTCCATGATTAAATAAATTTCTCACTATTATTTTCATCTTTTTTATAATTCATAGCCGAAGCTAAAGCATGCCAAGCTATAGTAGCACACTTTACTCTCATTGGGTATCGTTTAACTCCTGATAGTGACATTAGCTTAGTTTTTTCGTCTTCTTTGATTAATTGAGATTTTAATTCAGGACTTTGTTTGATCATATCTAAAAAATCATTTAAGATTTCTTTTACCTCAGGATTTTTTTTATCTTTCATTAATTCAGTCATTATTGATGCTGATGCCATTGAAATTGCACAGCCATGCCCTTCAAAAGATATATCCTCAATTTCTTTATCCTCATTTAATTTTAAATAAACGTGAACTTTATCCCCGCATAAAGGATTATAACCCTCAGCATCTTTATTAAAATTTTCAAATTTACCTAAATTTCTCGGGTTTTTTCCGTGATCTAAAATTATTTCTTGATAAAGCTCTTTTAAGTCCATTGTTAGCTAAATATTTTTTTACACTTATTTAATGATTCATTAAGTTGATCTAAATCTTCTTTAGTATTGTATACTCCTAATGAGGCTCTTGCTGTTGCTGACAAACCTAGTTTCTCATGCAAAATCTGACAACAATGATGGCCAGCTCTAATTGCAACACCATCTTCATCAAGAATAGTTGCAATATCATGAGGATGAACACCGTCTAAAGTAAATGATAATACTGAACCTTTATCTTTAGGATTTCCAATAAGTTTTACAGAGTTATTTTTTCTTAATACTTCCTCACCATAAACAGTTAATTCTCTCTCATGTTTTTCAATGTTTTCAATTCCAATTTTATTTATAAACTTAATAGACTCTCCAAATGCAATGACTTGAGCAGTTGCCATAGTTCCAGCTTCATATTTATTTGGTAATTCCCCAAATGTAATTCCTTCTTTTTTGACTTCTCTTATCATTCCACCGCCACCTTGATACGGAGGTAATTCTTCTAACCATTTTTTTTTCGCATACAAAATACCTAATCCTGTAGGTCCATACATTTTGTGACATGAGATTGCATAAAAATCACAATCAAGATCTTGCATATCAAGCTTTAAATGAGGTGCTCCTTGACATCCATCAATTAACACTGGAATATTTTTTGAGTGTGCTAATTTTGTAATTTCTTTTACAGGTAATATTGCACCTGTCACGTTTGAAAGGTGGGTGATAGCTATAATTTTTGTCTTATCAGTAATATTTTTTTCAATTGTTTCTAAAGTTACATCTCCATTTTCATCCATTTCTGCAAATTTAATTTTGACACCGTTTGATTTTCTAAGGTAATGCCAAGGCACATAGTTTGAGTGATGTTCTAATTCTGTAAGAAGAACTTCATCACCCTCTTTTAAATATTTTTGACCAAATGTATTAGCAACTAAATTGATTGCCTCTGTCGCACCTTTAGTAAAGACTATTTCGTTTTTATCTTTTGCATTAATATATTTTTGAACTAAAGTTCTTGTATTCTCATACAAATTAGTAGCTGCAACAGCTAGATAATGGATACTTCTTCCAACATTTGAGAATTCTTTAGTATAGAAATCATAAATTCTGTCTACAACTACTTGGGGTTTTTGTGAGGAATTTGCACTGTCTAAATATACAAGATCATTATTTTGTATTTTATTACTAAAGATAGGAAATTCTTTTTTAATATCTTTTAAGCTCATTCTTTAACTCCCAATAAATTCTTAATTAGATTTTTAATCTCTTCATCTGTTATTTTTTCAATTACATCTAGTAAAAAACCATTGATAAGAAGTTTTTTTGCTTCCTTATAATTTAATCCTCTAGACATTAGATAAAATATTGAGTTCTCATCTAGACTTCCTGATGAGGATCCATGAGAACATTTTACATCATCAGCATAAATCTCTAATTCAGGTTTAGCATTAAACTCTGAATTCTCACTTAAAAGTATTGCATTACTTAATTGATAACCGTCTGTTTTTTGAGCCTCAGAATTTACAAAAATTTTTCCCTGATAAACTGCTTTAGATTTTTTCTCTAATACACTTTTTACTAGTTGATAACTTTTAGTATTTTCTACCAGGTGATTAATATTTGATTTTATTTCATGATGATTTTCATCATCTAAATCAAAAATTCCATTTACAAAAGCTGAAGAATGCTTTCCTAGAAGATCACAATTAATTTCATTTTTGAAAAATTTTGAACCACTAGATAATATAAAAGTTTCAGAAATGCTGTTAGCCTCTTGCTTAACGTGGTTATAAGAATATTTAACATTATTATTTATTGATTTATCTATTTTATAGTTTTTTAATATAGATGATTTGCTTAATTCAAAATTATAATAAATATTAAGAAAATTTTTCTCTGAGTTTTCTTTGAAAATGTCAATAAGTCTTAAACATGCATTTTCCTCCAACTTAAAATCAATTCTCGAATTAGTATTTTTTGATTGTGTATTTTTATTTGTTGAATGATAAATTGCTAAAGGTTTTTTTAAACTATAATTTTTTTTAATAATAATTTTACAGAATTTATTGGAAAAAGCGTTGTTTAGGTTAATTAGTGAATTAATATTTTCTTTAATAGTTTCTTCACCCTGTTCAACTAAAATTTCAATTTTATCTTTATCTTCAAACTTAAAATCGATTTTTTCAATTTTTCCATCAACTATAATAATTTTATTATGTT
>NZ_CVSI01000059.1 GCF_001179985.1 Candidatus Pelagibacter communis
ATCCGGCATACTTACTACGACAAGCTGAGCAAAAAAAATATTCTTGGCTAGATTTAAAAGAGATAAGAAAAAAAATTGATGAACTTAAAATTAATATTTAAAGGTAATCAAAATATTGCGGGTGTAGATGAAGTGGGTAGAGGCAGTTTAATAGGACCCGTTTATGCATCTGCGGTTATATTAAAAAAAAACTGCGATGTTAAAAAATTAAAAGACTCAAAAAAATTAACAAAAAAAGAGCGTGAAGTTTTAAATAAATATATAAAAAAAAACTCGTATTGGTCGATAGGCTCTGCATCAAAAGAAGAGATAGAGAAACTAAATATTCTAAATGCCTCTTTGTTAGCCATGAAAAGGGCTATAAAAAAATTAAAAAAAAAACCTCGTTTGGTGTTAGTTGATGGTAACAGAATTCCAGTAATGAAAAATTATAATCTAAAATATGTAATTAAGGGTGATCGAAAAATACCTCAAATCTCAGCTGCCTCAATTGTTGCTAAAGTCTCAAGGGACAGTTTGATGAAAAAAATATCAAAGAATTTTTCAAAATATCAATGGAATATAAATTGTGGATATGGAACAAAAGTTCATATTCAAGCAATACGAAAATTTGGTATCACAAAGCATCACAGAAGAACTTTCAAGCCCATACACAATATATTGAGTCCAAGATAATAATAGACACAATTAATTCAAAATAATTCAATCATGAGTTGACGTGGAGTCATGCCTAGAGTCTAATTATCTTTTTAAAAATGAAAGAATTAAATTTAAAAAATAAAATTATTAATGGGGACAGTCTTAAGGAGCTAAAAAAAATCCCTAAAGAAACTTTCGATTTAATCTTTGCAGACCCACCTTACAATTTGCAATTAAAAAATCAACTCACTAGGCCAGACAGATCTAAGGTGAGTGCTGTAAATGATAAATGGGATCAGTTTGAAAGCTTTAAAAAATACGATGACTTTACATATGCATGGCTTGATGAATGCAAAAGAATTTTAAAAAAAAATGGAGCTATTTGGGTAATTGGTAGTTATCACAATATTTTTAGGGTTGGATCAGTCATTCAAAATTTAGGCTTTTGGATATTAAATGATGTAATATGGAATAAAAAAAACCCAATGCCTAATATTTTGATTTTTACTATATACTTCACAGTATTCTTCAATTGTATTTTTGAAATTTTCTAAAGCAATTAGCGCGTCATCATTTTTATTAGAAATAATTAGATCCTTAATTGAGGCTAATTCTGTATCTAGTTTACCCTTAAAATCTTTTAAATCTGACGAAGATTGTTTTTCAGTTTCATAATATTTTGAATCTATTTCAATTAAATCTTTTTTTTCCTCTTTTATTCTCTTCTCATTTGAGTTAGCGTCAATTATAATGCTTTTTTCTCGATCT
>NZ_CVSI01000060.1 GCF_001179985.1 Candidatus Pelagibacter communis
AAAGTAAAAAAATTAAAAGTTAATAATAAATCTATTGAAAAAATATATAAAGTTAAATCAGAGTGGTTAAAAAAAGCGCTTGTAAGCAAGAATGTCTATGAAAAAAAATATAACCATTCATTGAAGGATAATGATGGATTTTGGAGAAAAGAGGGAAAAAGAATTACATGGGTTAAACCTTACACAAAAATTAAAGATGTTAAATATAGTAGTTCAGAGGTAAAAATTAAATGGTTTTACGACGGCACGCTCAATGCTTCAGCTAATTGTATAGATAGACATTTAAAGAATAATAAAGATAAAACTGCAATTATGTGGGTGGGAGATGATCCAAAAGTACAAAAGAAAATAACTTACAAACAATTGCATAACGAAGTTTGTAAGATCGCAAATGGTTTAAAAGAAATTGGAGTACAAAAAGGCGATAGGGTCACTATCTATTTAACAATGATACCTGAGCTGGCTTATACTATGTTAGCTTGTGCGAGAATTGGTGCTATCCATTCGATTATTTTTGGCGGTTTTTCACCTGATAGTATTGCTGGACGTATAAATGATTGTGAGTCTGATTATGTAGTAACAGCAGATGAGGGAATTAGAGGTGGCAAAACAATACCCTTAAAGTCAATTACAGATGAGGCGTTGATGAGCTGTCCTAACGTAAAAAAATGTGTTGTAGTTAAAAGAACTGGTAACGAGGTTAGCTGGGATGGTGGTAGAGATGTTTGGTATCATGAAATAACTAAGAATGTTCCCTCATATTGTGAACCTGAAGAAATGAATGCTGAAGATCCTCTTTTTATTTTATATACTTCAGGATCAACGGGTAAACCAAAGGGAGTTCTACATACAACAGGTGGATATCTTGTTTACGCATCAATGACACATCAATACATTTTTAATTATAAGCCAAAAGATATTTATTGGTGCACCGCAGATATTGGTTGGGTGACTGGCCATAGCTACATTATTTATGGACCCTTAGCCAATGGTGCAACTACTCTTATGTTCGAAGGAATACCAACTTATCCTGACTCTTCTAGGTGGTGGCAAATAATAGATAAATATAAAGTTAATATTTTTTATACAGCTCCTACCGCGATAAGAGCTTTAATGAGGGAAGGCGACAAGCCTGTTAAAAAAACTTCTAGAAAGACTCTTAAATTATTAGGAACGGTTGGTGAACCAATAAATCCTGAAGCGTGGGAATGGTATTTCAAAACAATTGGGGACTCACGGTGCCCAATTGTCGATACTTGGTGGCAGACAGAGACTGGTGGTATTTTAATCAGTCCTCAAACTGGCGCAATAGATCTCAAGCCAGGCTCAGCTACAAAACCTTTCTACGGTATTAAACCAGTTATAGTTGATAAAGAGGGAAAAGTTTTAAAAGGAGAGGCACAAGGAAGACTGTGTATCGCTCAATCCTGGCCAGGACAAATGAGAACAGTTTATGGTGATCACAATAGATTTATTGAAACATATTTTTCACAGTTTGATGGTAAATATTTTACTGGTGATGGATGTAGGAGAGACAAAGATGGATACTATTGGATAACTGGAAGAGTTGATGATGTGATAATAGTTTCAGGTCATAATCTTGGTACGGCTGAAATTGAAAGTGCATTTGTTGCACATCCAAAAGTTGCTGAAGCAGCAGTAGTTGGCTATCCACACGACATAAAAGGAAACGGACTTTATTGTTATGTAACTCTTAACGTTGGAGAAAAAGCAGATGGAGATCTAGAGAGAGAATTAAAGTTATGGGTAAGAAAACAGATAGGACCTATTGCAACTCCAGATCTAATTCACTTTTCTCCAGGATTGCCAAAAACAAGATCAGGAAAAATTATGAGAAGGATTTTGAGAAAAATAGCTGCCAATGAACACGATCAACTTGGTGACACAACAACCTTAGCAGATCCAAGTGTTGTACAAAGTTTAGTTGATGAGAGAAAAAATATTTAAAACTTTATAAGTTTTACGAATTCATCTTTTATATTATCCCACTTAAGTATCATAGAGTTCAAAACAATTTTTCTGTCTAAGGTTTTTAATTCCTCTGCTATAGGAGCCCATTTATAAAGTGCTAGTGCACTAGGGTTAAATGGAAGTGAGCTATAATATTTTTTCCAATCAATTTTTTCATATCTTTCAAAAAATGTTTTTTTCCGTGGGCTGCTATATCTTCTGGCATCCCATTTTTTATTTCTTGATCTATAATAGTTTCATAAATTCTTATAGATTTTTCAAACTCACTAAGATTAAAATTATTATGTATATAAGAGAATGTGTAAAAAGTTAAATCTTGTAAAGAAATTATATAGATGTTCCATTTTGCTAAATTGATTGAGTCAATAAAGACATCATTGTCAAAATGTAAAACGTATTTAGTTCCCATTCTTGTTTTTAAATAATTGTACAAAGTTACTTGGGTAACCCACGCAGATTTTTTTTGAATAAATTCCTCAAGATCTAAAAAATTTTTAATTTTTTTTTTTGGCAAAATTCCCTTGAACATTGCTAGAAGATAGATCTTGAAATCCTCTAATTTTATATCTTTGAGATTGAATCTATATTTTAGGACCATATGTATACTAAAAGTTGTAATATATTATAAAATAACAAAAAATACGAGAATTTTAGGGGTTCCAATATTTTTCATAATGAGTAATCTTTCGTCTTTTAACCTATAGGGAGGGAAAAAAATGTCAAAACAAGCACAACATTGGGAAAAGACTAGAGGCCTGCTATTTGTAACACTGGCTATCTGGTTCGTTTTCTCTATTGGCATCTTCCTCTTCGGTGCCGAAATGGAAGCATCATCTATAAGACCTTTTGGATATCCATTGTCATATTATATGACATGTCAGGGTTCTCTTGGAATTTTCGTAATACTAATCTTTTGGTTTGCGGGAAGACAAGAAAAGATTGATGAAGAGTTCGGCTTTTCTGAAAGAGAGGATGACTAATGTTTAAGGGTAAATTTATAGACAATCTTCCCAAGATTTATGGAACATACACCGGTGGTTTCATAGTTTTCATAATCTTGATGGCGATTGGAGAACAGGCTGGAATGTCTGCAAAAGTGATTGGTATTTGCTTTGTGGCGTTTACAGTTTTAATTTATGCACTAATTGGTTACCTATCTCGTACAATTCAAGTTGATGCATATTACTTAGCTGGAAGACAAGTTCCAACAGTTTTCAACGGTATGGCTACAGCAGCAGACTGGATGTCTGGTGCTTCATTCGTTGCGATGGCTGGAGGAATTTACTTTAAAGGTTATGGTTATATGGCACTACTTGTTGGTTGGACGGGTGGATACGTACTAGTTGCTTCGCTACTAGCACCATATTTAAGAAAATTTGGTTGCTACACAGTTCCGGATTTCATCGGGACTAGATATGGCGGAAACTTAGCTAGACTATCTGCGGTAATAGTCTTAACAGTTGCATCATTCACTTACGTGACGGCGCAGATTAACGCGACAGGAACAATTGCATCAGTTGCACTTGATATTCCTTTTAACATTGCTGTTTACGTAGGATTAGCAAGTATATTGATGTGTTCAATGCTTGGTGGAATGAGAGCGGTTACATGGACGCAAGTAGCACAATACATTGTATTGATTATAGCTTACTTGATACCTGTATTCTGGATCAGTAACAAAATGGGTGCTGGAGTATTTCCACACTTAATGTTAGCAGATGAAGTTGCTAGAATTGCGGAGTTAGAGTCTCAGTTTGGTTTGGGAAGTATTAAAAACTCAGCAGCAGATCTAAAACAGGTTCCTAAAGGACTATCAGGGATAACCAAAGCGCACGCTGAAGTTAACACTACACCTTGGAAATTTATTTCATTAGCGGTTTGTATGATGGCTGGAACAGCTTCATTACCACACGTTATGATGAGATATTTTACTACTCCAAGTGTAAAAGCTGCTAGAAGATCAGTAGGTTGGTCATTATTCTTTATATTCCTACTTTATTCATCAGCTCCAATGTTAGCTACATTATCTAAACTATCGTTAATGGATCCAAACTTAGCAACAGGAATCATTGGTAAGTCAATTTCTGAGGTAAAAGCAATTGACTGGTATCAAAACTGGAACCAAGCAAACTTAATGTTTGTAAGCGACTTTAACGGAAATGGAACGCTCGAGTTAAACGAGTTCTTCATGGGTGGTAAAGCCGTTGTATTGGCAACTCCAGAGATAGCAGGATTACCATATGTAATTTCTGGTCTAGTTGCTGCTGGAGGTATGGCTGCTGCCATGTCAACAGCTGACGGATTAGTGTTAGCGATATCTAATGCATTATCTCACGACATTTACTACAAAATGATTAATCCAAAAGCGGAGACAGCTAAAAGGTTGTTGATCGCAAGGATATTACTTGTATTAATTGGTTTTGCTGGTGCAACAATTGCAGCTCTTGAAATTCAAGGTATCTTGGGTTCGGTTATCTGGGCTTTTGACTTTGCTATGTCAGGATTATTCTTCCCACTTGTACTAGGAGTATGGTGGAAGAGAGCAAATGCACAGGGAGCAGTCGCAGGAATGCTAGGAGGATTAGCCGCTGGTTCAGCATACTTAATTGCTGTAAGAAGTGGTTACCCTGGTTTCTTAGATATTACTCAGTTAACATTTGGTATAGTTGGATCAGTAGTAAGCTTAGTGCTTATGATCGTAGTCAGCTTGGCAACTAAAGCGCCAGACGCTGCTACACAGAAAATGGTAGACGATGTTCGTGTACCAAGTGGTAAAGCAATACTAGGAAGACAACACTAAATAATTAATTTTTAAGGGGCGAGAATTTATCGCCCCTTAAGTTTTTTTTCAAACAGACATGTACGCAAATTTTCACCCGATGATTTACCTAATTGACTATGTGATGGGTATGATCATGTGGACTTTAATTGGTAGAGTTGCAATGAACATATTTCAAAGAGAAGACTCTAGTTTCTTCTTTATGAAAGTGTTTGTTAAATTGACGGATCCTTTTATAACAATGTTTAGGTTTATAACCCCATCATTCATTATAAAACCTCTTGTTCCTTTATATGTTGCTTGGTTTTTCTATATGTTCAGATTTTATCTAATGCCTTACTTAATGGGTTATTCAGTAATGGGTATGCTATCTTTTCCATTGGAAAGTGAAATTGCATCTCAAATTTATCAAATATTTGGTAAAAAATAATTCAAAAAAAAAACAAAAATTGATACTAGTAAATAAGTATCAATGAAAAAAATAAAAATATCACCATCAATTTTATCCGCAGATTTTAGTCAGCTTGGACGAGAAATTAAAAATTTAGAGAATAGTGGGGCCGATATGATTCATGTAGATGTTATGGATGGTCACTTTGTACCAAATCTAACTATAGGTCCTCCTGTAATAAAAGCTTTGAGGAAATATACTAATATTCCATTTGATGTGCATTTAATGATCAATCCTGTACATAAGTACATAAAAGATTATGCAGAAAGTGGAGCAGATATAATCACAATACACCCAGAAGCAACCTCTTCACTACAAGAGTCTATTGATGAAATAAAAAAATATAAAAAAAAAGTAGGTTTATCACTAAATCCAGACACAAAAATTGAAGTTATAGAAAAATATCTAGATCAAATTGATTTAGTTTTAGTAATGAGTGTTTTTCCAGGATTTGGAGGGCAAAAATTTATAAAAAATGTTCTAAAAAAAATTGAAAGATTAAGTGAAATAAAAGATAAGAATAGTTTTAAATTTGATATTGAAGTTGATGGTGGAATAAATTTCTCAAATTTTAAAGAAGTTCTTGAAGCTGGAGCAAATGTTTTAGTTTCAGGCACAACAATTTTTAAAGAGAATAATGGAGATATAAAGAAAAACATAAATTTTTTAAAAACTATTTAGACATTGCATGGGTTACAAAGAAAATTCTATCACTAATCCTTTTTTATATATAACAAAACAAATTAGAAAGATTTATTTAAACTCAAGTATTTATAATACTAAAATTTCAAAAGTTTTTGATGGTGGCTTTGAGTATATTCCACACCTTAAGATTTTTGATTGTATAGTAAAAGTTAAAGACCGAAAAAATAGGATTGAGGATTACAATATAGAAAGTATCTGGGAAAATCAAAATTTGTCAGAAAAAGATTTAAAAAAACTGCATAGTTTTTTTTGGTTATTTACTATTGATTTAAAATCCTCAAAAAAGATTACTAGATCCGTAATCTCTAATTGGACAAATTTAAATCAAAACTACAGTTTTAAAAGCTGGGAACTAGATACGCTCTCAAAGAGAGTTATTTCTTGGATAGCAAATAGCAATAATTTCTATCACGAGGGTGATGAAAGTTTTAAGTTAAATTTCACAAAAATCATAAAAAAACAATTAAATCATTTAACTAATGAAATAGAAAATACAGAATTTGTTAATGATAAGATGATTGGATGTTCTGCTATCATTATGGGTGGGTTATGTTTTAAACATCAGATGCAATACTTAAACATTGGATTTCAATTATTAAAGAAGATAATTAATACTATTTTCGATAATGATGGCTTTCCAAAATCTAGAAATCCCAGACAAGTAATTTTTTACTTAAAATATTTTGTTTTCATAAGAGAATTACTAAAAGACTCTAGCACTGAAATACCAGAGTTTTTAAATGAAATTATATTCTATCTCGGCCAATCCTTTAATTTTTATTTTGAGGAGAACGTTGGGACTTTTTTATTTAATGGCAACCATAATTTAGATACTACCGAATTCAAAAAATATATAAAAGAACACGGTTATAAATTTAAGAATAAATTTAATAGTGTTGGAGGTTATTCAGTTCTTAAAAATAAAAAAGATAAAATTATAGTTGATTTTGGACCGACACCAGATAAGAAATATTCTGCTGATTATCAATCTGGTGCCTTATCGTTTGAGATTTTTCACGATAAAGAAAAAGTAATCACTAATTGTGGATACTTTCAAAACTATAATCATAAATTAAATATTTTATCTAAATCAACGGCTGCACATTCTACCCTTTCAATTGATGATAGATCTTCGTGTAAATTTAAAAAGGATAAATTGGGTTACTTTGCTTTGGAAAATACTATGAAAGTGACAAACAAGAAAATTTATCAAGACGATGAAATTTGGGAGATGCAAGGATCTCATGATGGTTATTTAAAAGAATATGGCATTTTACATCAGAGAAACATCAAATTTTTTCCAAAAGAATTTATGTACGTAGGAGAGGACTTAATAATTAGCAAAAAAAATTTTCGAAAAGTTGGCTTTGACATAAGGTTTCATTTACTGCCAAGCACTAATGCAATAAAGACACAAGATAAACAGTCTGTTTTATTACAACTCAAAAATTCTGGATGGAGATTCACTTGTAATCATAACAATTTTGGCATTGAAACAGGTTTATATTTTGGAAAAAAAGACTCATATACTGAAAATAAGAATATTTATGTGCATGGAGAAATTACCAGTGAAGAAGTAAGAATAAAATGGGAAATTAGAAAAATATGAATAAAAAAATAACAAGAGCCCTCATATCTGTTTCTGACAAGTCTGAACTAGATAAAATTTTACCAACTCTAAGAAAATTTAAAGTTGAGATTTTAAGTTCTGGAGGTACATACAAATATATTAAAAAGCACAAATTTAAATGCTATGAGATAAGTGATTTCACAGGTTTTCAGGAAATTTTAGACGGTAGAGTAAAAACTCTTCATCCAAAAATACATTCTGGAATACTGTTTAAAAGAGACAACAGAAAACATTTAAAACAAATAAAAGAACAAGATTTTAAAAACATAGATCTTGTGATTGTTAATTTTTATCCTTTTGAAAAAACTGTTCTTAATACTAAAAATGAAAATAAGATAATTGAAAACATTGATATTGGTGGTCCTGCACTAGTGAGATCTGCAGCGAAAAACTTTAAAGATGTAGCTGTAATAACATCTAATTATCAATTAGATAGTTTAATGCATGAAATGAATAGTTATAAAGGTTCAACATCTCTTAGTTTTAGAAAAAAATTATCACAAGAGGCTTTTAATGAAACTGCTTATTATGATGCAAATATTTCAAAATACTTTAATAAAATTATTGATAATAGTTATCCAAATAAAATAACTTTTAATGGTACGTTATTAAGCAAATTAAGATATGGAGAAAATCCACATCAATCAGGAGCATTTTATTCTGGAGGGAATCTTAATGAATTAGAAAAATTAAATGGCAAACAATTAAGTTACAATAATTATAACGATATTTACTTCGGACTTGATATTAAAAATAGTTTACCAAAAGGTGTAGGTACAACTATAATTAAGCATGCTAATCCATCAGGAGTATCAATTGACAAAAATCAATGCTCTAGCTTTAAGCAAGCCTTTGATTGTGATCCGATAAGCGCTTTTGGTGGAGTGATTATTTGTAATTATAAAATTAAGTCTGAAACTGCTAAAGAGATAAACAATAAATTTTTTGAAGTTATAGTTGCAAATGATTTCGATGCTAAAGCTTTATCAATTCTAAAAAAAAAAAAGAATTTAAGAATTATCAAAAATAATCAAAAACACGAATCTAGTCAAATAGTTTTGAACACGCTATCTAATAACTTTATTTTACAAAATTCTGATAATCAAAATTTTAATAAAAATATGTTTAAAGTTGTATCAAAAAAGAAACCCGATAAGAAATTGTTTAAAGACCTTATATTTGCTTTTAATGTTTGTAGATTTGTAAAATCTAACGCAATTGTATTAACAAATAATAATTCAACTGTAGGTATCGGTTCAGGACAACCTAGCAGACTAGATAGTTGTGAAATTGCAGTAAATAAAATGAAAAAGTTCAATCATAACACAGAAAATTTAGTTGCTGCCTCAGATGCTTTTTTTCCTTTTGTTGACGGCATTGAAGCACTAGTTCAATCAGGTGTAAAAGCAATTATTCAACCCTACGGATCAATAAGAGATAAGGAAATTATAAAATTTGCAAACAATACAAACACTGTATTAGTTTTTTCAAAAACTAGACATTTTAGACATTAATTTATTTTATCAATTTTAGCAGCAAGAATAAAATCACTTTCAGCTAGACCATTTATAGCATGAGTAAATATTTTAATTTTTGCGTATCCCCAGCCAAACCATATATCTGGGTGATGCCCTTCTGATTCAGCAATAGTTCCTACTTTATTAACAAAATCTTGAGCACTTGCAAAATTTTCAAACTTAAATTCTTTTAAAAGATAAAAATTTTCATCTTCATTTTTTTTAACGTCCCATCCATCAACTTTTTTTAGATATTTATGAATTTCACCTAAATTGAATGATGGAATACCTCCTTCACAAGGTACACATTTTTTTTTTGATAAATCATCCATAATAATTTTTTGGAGCGGGCAATGGGACTTGAACCCACGACCTTCTCGTTGGCAACGAGACGCTCTACCACTGAGCTACGCCCGCTTATTAAATTATACTGAAGTTAAAGGCTTTTAAAGAATTAAGCAATAGACATTTTTGCTTAAAAATTATCAAAATATTCTTTGTAAGGTAAAAATTTTGCATGATCGTATTTATAAATTTTTTTTCTAATTTGTATATTGCTTGCAGTAGTACATATTAAGTCTTTTCTTTCATAAAATTTAAGAACTTTATCAGACCATTTTAAATTACAAAAAGACATTATTTTTTTTGAAGTTTCTTCAGGAAATTCTGTTAATGTTTTTAATTCAATATTTAAAATATTTTTAGAATAATTTTTATTTAAATTTTTTAATTTTAAATTATAAAAGGAAATATATTTTTTAATATATTCAATGTCATGTGACCATGGCAAATTATTTAAACATTGTTGATAAATGGCAATAAGATTGTGAAAATTATCTCTTTTACAATTAATAATTTTAGCATTTGGGAATACTTCCAATAAAATTTCAGAAAAGTAAAAATTTGTCATTGTTCTATCAAGGAACTTAAGTTTTTCGGTTTGCACGGAAAATTTTTCAATATAGCTATTCATAATTATTTTTTTTAAAAAATTGAAATCTATTTTTATAGTTTTTTCGCTCTCCTGTAATTTTTTATTTAATTGCAATTTTTGTAAAGCCTTTTGTAAAATAAGGTTTTCACCGGCATTATAAATTTTTTCATCACCAGAAGTGATTATTGTTTCTACTAAGGTTGTACCTGATCTTGGAATTCCAAATATAAATATTGGCTCAATATTACTTGATTTAATTTCATTTTTTTCTTTATTTTCAAATAGAAAATTTTTTTCTACCATTTTTGGAATTGTTACCAACCAATAGTTAACAGCATCTTTATTAATTGGATCTGAGTTAAAAAAAATTTTATGACCTTTAGACAATTCTATTATCTCTTTTTTAATTTCATTTTTTTTTCTGTAATTCTTTGCAATAACAAAGTGGCCATAAGCTATAATTTTACTTTTAGAATTTTGATTAGTCTTTAAATCATCATCAATTCTTTTAATCATTTCTTCAGTTATTAAGTTTTCCTGAAGTCTTTGTAAATTAAAAAAAGCTGCATAATTTTTATCATCAATTTCAATTACTTTGAGATAATTTTTTTTAGCAAGATCTAGTTCACCTTTGTCCTCATAAAGTGACGCTAAATTAAAATAACTTGAAATTAAATTTCCATCATATGAAATTGACTTTTGATAATATTTTTCAGCATCTTCAAAATTTCTTTCAATCTTGTTAAGATCTCCTAGATTATTTAAGGCATATAAATTTTTTTTGTCTAATCTTAAAATTTTTATTAGGATGTTTTTTGCAATACTAAAATCCTTTTTTTTTATATGTATTTGAGACATTAATTTCAAAGTATTTAGATCCTTGTTTTCTATCCTCATAAGAAAATGTAATGATTTATCTAATTGATTTTTTTTAAAGAGATCTAGCCCTCTGGAATAGAGGCTTTTATAATCGAAATTAGTCATTAAATAAGATTTTTTTATAATAATAAACAGCCTTTTTAATATAATAATGCATCAATATGAACATAGATCTTATCAACATTATTTGTTATTTCTGAATTATATGATTAAAATTAACAAATTTCCTAACATATTGCCTGTATTTCCCCTATCAAATTTTATTTTTTTTCCAAATACTTCTGCACCACTTAATATTTTTGAACCAAGGTATATTCAAATGATTAATGAAAGCATAAAAACTCATCGAATGATTGGCATGTCACAACCGAAAGGTATAATAAATCCAAATAAGCCAGAACTTTTTAAAGTTGGTTGTTTGGGAAAAATATCTAGCTTTAATGAAACTGATGATGGTAGATACGTAATAATTTTAAATGGAATTACTAGGTTTAATATTGTTGAGGAAATAGAGAACGGCAAACCATTTAGAGAATTTAAAGTAAACTATAATGGATTTGAAAATGATGAAAATAATAATGAAAAAGATATAAGCTTTTCTGATTTAAATCTAATCTTTAATGATCTTAAAAGAATTTTTGAAAAACAAGGCTACATGATAAATTGGACTGAGTTAGAAAAACAAAGCTTGGATCAAACTATAAATACACTTTCTATGGCTTCTCCTTTCTCAAAAGAGGAAAAGCAAATGCTTTTAGAGGCAAAAGATCTAGAGTTTAGAAAACAAAAACTTGAGCAAATAATAAAACTTTATAGCTCAGATGACTTTAATAATAAAACGTTACAGTAGCTAAAAAATAAAGCCCTTATCGGCAAATTTTTCAATTTTTTTTTTAAAGAACGTATTTTTGTTAAGAAATTTAAATAAATAATCTACATTTTTCAAATTGTATTTATTTGTTGCTTTAAAAAACTCATGTAAAAAGTCTATACCCATTGCAAATATAAAATTTGGATTCTTTCTTTCAATCTCAAACTTTTCTAATATTGTATCTAAGTTTAGTCCTAGTGCTAAATTTTTGTCAATTAAGTCACTTAAAATTTTTGTATCTCTAACGGTCATATTAAATCCTTGTCCAGCTAGAGGATGAACTTTGTGTAAAGCATCTCCAAATGATAAAATATTTTTATAAAAATAATTACGAGATAAGAATAAGTTAATCGGGAATTCTTGAAGTGTACTAATATTCTTAATCTGATAGTGTCTGTTATATTGTTCTATTATATTTTTGATTTTTAATTTATTTTTAATTAAATCTTTATCAAAGATTGAAAAAACAACCGAGGTTTGATTATTTGAAATTGGTAGAAAAGCTAAAGGGCCAAACCTTGTAAAATATTGCTCTGCTATGTTGTTTTGTATTTTAGAATGATTGATAATAGTGGTATAGGCTGTACTATTGTAGTTTTTTTTAAATTGTTTACTAAAATATTTTTTAAATAAAAAGTTATTTGTGTCAGTAATGATTATGATTTCATAATTTCTTTTTAACAGCTTTGGGTAAAAACCTTCATATTTTCTCTTTTTAATTTTAATACGCTTATTTTTTTTTAATTTAGTTTCTAATGATTCATTTAAAACATTATAGGATATAATGGAGAAACTATTTTTATCAGTTTTAAAGTTTAGAAAGCTATCAGGTTCATTCTCTTTATATAATTTAATTTGTTTTATATTCCAACAATCCTTTTTGTTTAAAATTTTGTAACTTTCTAAAAAATTAACACTATCATTTGATAATCCGATTGTTCTAGAAAGTGTGCTTTTCATCTTATTAATTTTATTGTTTGAGTAATAAAGATCTACATTTATGCCTTTATTAACAAAAATTTTTGATAATACTAAACTAGTTAAATTTTTACCTATTAAACAAATTGTCATAATATTTTTTAATTTTAACAATAAATATTAAATGATACAAAGTGGTAAATTTGATTCTTTTATGCAAATTAAAAATGGTTTTGAAAAAATTAAAGATTTTGCCATCAAAAAATTTATTGAATTTATTGGCATTTTAACCCTAATTTTTGCATTTCTGATATTGTTATCATTGATTAGCTATAATCCTAATGATCCAAATTTTATTTATCCTGAAAATCAAGAAATAAAAAATTTTTTAGGCATCTATGGCAGCATTGGTTCTGATTTTTTATTACAGTCGATAGGATTGATAGCATACTTTTTACCAATAACTTTAATATTCTTATCTTTAACATTGATTTTTCAAAAGACTTTAATTTCAATTTTGAATAGTTTTTTTTATATTGTTTGTTATTCAATAGTTGGAACCATTTTTCTGACACAATTTTATAAAGAAGCTTTTTTTCTTGTAATTAATGGAAACGGTGGTTTTGTTGGAAACTATTTCTATAATAATATATTTTTTAAGATTACAGATATTAACACTGAAGTATCATATTATTTTCTTATTATATTATTCGTAATTTTATTTATTATAAGTATTAATTTTAAATTAGAATGGTTTTCGATTCTTGGGAGTATTATTAAAAGAAAAAAAACTTTTTCTCCAATTAAAGCTAAAGAGTATGTAAAAGATGAATTTATGATTTCTGGTGATGCGCAAGAAAAATTTTCTTTTGAAAAAAAAAATGACACATCAGGAAAACAGATAACATCATACAAACTACCGAATATTAACTTGTTAGAAAAACCAACAATAAAAAATAAAAAAAATACCTTAAGAAATGATATTAATGAAGAATTTCTTGAAAAGATACTTCTAGATTTTGGAGTGGAGGGTAAAATTAGGAAAATAAGTTCAGGACCTGTCGTAACTTTAAATGAATTTGAGCCAGCTGCTGGGGTGAAAGTCTCTAAAATTGTAAATCTATCTGACGATATAGCAAGGAATACAAGCTCGGAGTCTGCAAGAATATCTGTAATTCCTGGCTCCAGTTCAGTAGGTATTGAATTACCAAATCTCGTAAGGGATAATGTATCTCTAAGAGAAATATTAAATAGCTCTAAATTTAGCAATAAAGATATAATTTTACCGATTGCGCTTGGCAAAAGTATATCTGGACAGCCTATAATAAGTGACTTGTCTTCGATGCCTCACTTGCTGATTGCGGGGACAACTGGTTCAGGAAAGTCTGTATGCATAAACACTATATTGATCTCACTTTTATATAGGCACAAACCAGAGCTATGTAAATTTATATTAATTGATCCAAAAATGTTAGAGCTTTCAACTTATGAAGGAATTCCACATCTTTTATGTCCTGTTATCACCGAGGCAAAAAAGGCTGCTACTGTTTTAGGTTGGGTAGTTAAAGAGATGGAAAATCGATATAAATTAATGACAAAAGTGGGCGTAAGAAATATTGGGGGATATAATTCAAAACATAAATTACCCATGCCATATATCGTTGTCGTGGTTGATGAAATGTCAGATTTAATGCTAGTAGCTGGTAAAGAAATAGAAAATTATATTCAAAAATTATCTCAAATGGCTAGAGCAGCAGGAATACACATTATAATGGCAACACAGAGACCTAGTGTGGATGTTATAACTGGAACAATAAAAGCAAATTTCCCTACAAGGGTATCTTTTCAAGTTTCCTCTAAAATAGACAGTAGAACTATACTTGGCGAACAAGGTGCGGAGCAACTATTGGGTAAAGGAGATATGCTATATATGTCCTCGGCAAACAGAATAACAAGAATCCACGCTCCGTTCGTATCTGAAAATGAAATTGAGAAAATTAATAATTTTTTAAGATCTCAAGGTGAGCCTGAATATGTAGAAGAAATTTTAAATTTATCAGATGAAAAAGAGAATAATTTGGACAGTGATAAAAACAATGAGCAGATAGATGATTTATATGAAACTGCTTTAGAAATTGTAAAATCAGAAAGAAAAGCCTCAACATCATTTCTTCAAAGGAAACTCCAAATTGGTTATAACAGGGCAGCTAGAATAATTGATATGATGGAAGAAAAAGGAATAGTCAGTAAAGCAAATCATGTAGGAAAACGAGAAGTTCTTTAATGAAGTTTTTATTTATATATATCTCAGTTTTTTTTTTTATAACAACCAAAGTTTATTCAGATGTATCAAAAAAAATAATAGATAATTTAGAAAAAGCCAATAATTACAGTTTTAAATTTGCTCAACAAATTAACAAAAATAAAGAGACAGGTTATTGCATTTTAGCTTTTAATAGAAAAATAAATTGCAAATATGATGATTCAGGTAAAATTCTTGTTTCTGATGGTAAAAATCTAATTGTTAAAAACAGAAACACAAATACCCCAAACTTTTATAAATTGGAAAATACGTCTTTTTATAAAATTTTAGATAAACAGTACTTGATTTATCAAATAACACAAAATAACGTTAAAAGTGAATATGGTAGTTTGTTTATTAATCTAAATTATCAAAATATTGATATAAAAATTTTCTTTGATGAAGAAAAATTACAAATAAAAGGTTGGAGAACTACAGATATTTACAACAATTCTGTATCAACTGAGATTACAATTAACGAAGTAAATAAAATTATCAATGAAAACATTTTTGATTTAAAAAAATTTAATTAACTATCCAATATATTAATATTTTCTTTTCTAAACACTCTCATGCCTCTTGCAATATAATTCTTTAAAGCATTAGGATGATCAAGTGTACATGTATGAAGCCAAACTCTTTTGATATTTTTTTCAAATGATTTTTTTATTGCTTCACTTAAGGCATATCCACCAATTCCCTTTCCAATATATTCCTCCAGCAATCCAAAATATGAAATCTCAGTTTCATTTAAGTCTGGATTATACAATAGCTCGAAGAAGCCAATTAAATCGTCAGACTCGCTGATAACATAGGTTTCTAAATTTTTATTTGAAATAAAATTAATCCATTTTTCATCAGTCCAACTAAGTCTGTCTATCCATCTATGTTTTTTTCCAACTTGTTTATAGAAAAATTTGTTTAATTGAAAATCAGGTTTAATTTTTTTTATCAAAAATTTGTTTTCTTTCGATGAATTAAATTTTAGTTTTTTTATATCTCTTAATTCTAAAAAATTTCTTTCAACAGGAATCATCACTCAACCATTTTACCAACTTTTTCTCCACCAAAAAGATGAAAATGTAGGTGAGGTACTTCTTGTCCACCATTTTCATTTATATTTGCAAGTGCTCTATAACCTTTTCCCGTATCGGAAGAAATCTTTAATTTTTTTGCAACCGTGTTAATACCTTTGATTAATCCCGAGATTTCTTTTTCGGAAGCCTTGGAAGCAAAATCATCTAAATCAATAAATTTACCTTTTGGTATAACTAAGGCGTGAATTTTCTTTTGAGGATTAATATCATAAAATGATAAGACGTATTCATCTTCATAAATTTTTTTACAAGGTATTTCCCCTCTTAAAATCTTTGCAAATATATTTTTATCGTCGTATGTCATTGGATGACTTCAAGTTTATCAATGACTTTAACAATTTTATTTCCAGTTAAAACAGCATTTAATCTTGCGCATTCATAAATCGCATTAGAATTCGCTTCTGCAATTGCTTTGAGCTCAGTACATTTTGAACCACTCTCCATGTATAAATGTTCAATCAATTTTGGAGGCTCTCCTAAGTACATTAGCAGCCCAACTACTTCTTTGTTCTTTTCTATGCCTGCAACTTCCTCAATTTCTGCCATTTTATTTGATGTGCCAATTTCAAAATTTTTAAAAGCTACAAAACCTTTGTACCCAATATAGGCAATGATTAAAAAAAATATTAATTTTATCTTACCCATTAATTTACTTTTTTCTTTTTTCTAACTCCAACATTATATCCTCAATTTTTATGTTATTGGACTCTAAATAAATGATCAAATGATAAAATACGTCCGCAGCCTCATGAATTTTATTACTATTTTGTTCAACAGATTGAATTAGCTCTCCAATTTCTTCTAAAACTTTTTCTTTGCTTAAATTTTTGTCTTTTAATAATTTATTTGTATATGAGCCATCGATTGGTTTTACTTTTCTTTGTCTCGCAAGACTAATTAGATCTTCCAACACATTAAGCATTCTAAATTCTAACAGGAATTCCTTTTGAATCCAAATATTCCTTTGCCTCTTTTATAGAATGTTTTCCGTAATGAAATATAGAGGCAGCAAGGACAGCGCTTGCTTTTCCTAATTTTATACCTTCAACTAGATGATCGAGATTACCAACCCCTCCGGATGCAATCACTGGTATATTTACTCTAGAAGATATTTTTGACATTAATTCAATATCATAACCAACTTGGGTTCCGTCTCTATCCATAGAAGTGACTAATAATTCTCCAGCACCAAATTCTTCCATTTTTTTTGCATATACTATTGCGTCTATGCCAGTGCTGTTTCTTCCTCCATGGGTAAATATTTCCCAATTTTTTCCATTTTTCTTTGCATCTATTGCAACAACAATGCATTGGGAGCCAAATTTTTTTGAACTATCTATGACTACTTTAGAATTTTGAACAGCTGCTGTATTGATTGATACTTTATCAGCTCCACATTTAAGTAACTTGTTAATATCTTCTATACTTCTTACTCCACCACCTACTGTCAAAGGAACAAAGCATTTCTTGGAAGTTTTTTCCACTACTTCATAAATTGTGTCTCTATTTTCATTTGAAGCCGTAATATCTAAAAAGCAAATTTCATCTGCTCCTCCATCACTATAAATTTTTGCTTGTTCAACTGGATCGCCTGCATCCTTTAAGTCAACAAAGTTAATACCCTTTACAACGCGCCCATTTTTTACATCTAAACAAGGAATTATTCGATTTTTAAGCATCTTCTTTAACTAACTCTTCCAGTTTAATATCGCCATCATAAATAGCTTTACCCACTATTATACCCTCAATATTTTCCATGTTCCTTGCTTTTATGACATCATTAATTGATGAAACCCCGCCCGAGATTATAACTGGACAATTAGAAATGCTTGCAACTTTTGATGTTTCAGCAAAATTTGGGCTCTCTTTAGTTCCATCTTTTTCAATATCTGTAAAAATTAATCTACTCACACCATAATTATTTACTTCTTTTAGAAAGTCTAAAGTAGATTTATTTGAACTTTCTTTCCATCCAGACATCGAAAGTTTGCCGTTCTTTGCATCTAAACCAAGAGCAATCTTTCCAGGAAATTTCAAACACGCATCTTTCAAAAAATCTTTGTTTTTAATTGCAGCACTCCCTAAAATTACTTTTTCAACACCAGCATCAATATATTTTTTTATACTCTCAAAATTTCTAATGCCTCCACCTATCTCTACCTTAAGATTAGACTTTTTTACTATTTCATAAACAATATCAACGTTAACAGTTTCTCCAGTTAATGCTCCATCCAAATCAACAATGTGTAGATTTTTAAATCCTTGATCTTTGTAACTTTTAGCTTGATATACAGGAGAATTTTTGTACTCCGTTTTATTGTCAAAATCACCCTTAACTAAGCGTACACATTTTTTATCTTTAATATCTATAGCTGGAAATATTTTCATTTATAAATTTATAAAATTATCTATTATTTTTAATCCGATTTTATCACTTTTTTCAGGGTGAAATTGAGTGCCAAAAATGTTTTCTGTTTCTATAGCACAGACGTGGTTTGAAGAATAATTAGTTGTTGCTAAAATAGCATTTTTATTATTGGGTAAGAATTCGTAACTATGTACAAAGTACATATGAGATTTATTTTTTATATCCTTTAAAATTTTACTATCCTTTATAATATTAATTTCATTCCAACCTATGTGAGGTAATTTGTATTTTCCATTTTGATTATCTATCTTTGTAACTTTTCCAGATATCCACCCTAATCCTTTTGTTTCTGTTTCCTCGTATCCAACATCCGCAAACATTTGTAACCCAACACAAATTCCAAGTAGAGGTTTTTTGTTGTTTATCGCAAAAACATTTAAAGTTTCAACAAGGCCATTAATTTTATTTAAAGCATCGATGCAACTCTTGAATGAACCTTGGCCTGGTAAGACGACCTTGTCACTCGATTTAATTTTGTTAAGATCAGAAGTAACTTCAATTTTAACTTTATTTTGTGCTACTTCTTTAAATGAGTTTATGACAGAACTTATGTTCCCTGATTTGTAATCAACAATTGTTACGTTCATTAATTCTTATAAAGAACCTTTAGTCGATGGTATTACGTTCTTATTTCTTGGATCAACCTCAAGTGCGCTTCTTAAAGATCTTGCTAATCCTTTAAAACAAGACTCAACTTTGTGATGACTATTATCGCCATATAAATTCTCTACGTGTAAAGTAATACCTGCTGCTTGTGAAAATGCTTGGAACCACTCTTTAAATAATTCAGTATCCATTTCACCAAGCTTTTCTACTTTTAAATCAACTTTCCAAATTAAATATGGTCTATTAGAAACATCTAAAGCAACTCTTGTTAAAGTTTCATCCATCGGGATCATCGCGTGAGCATATCTTTTTATACCTACAAATTTTTTTGATGCTTTTTTTAAACATTCACCAATTGCGATCCCTGTATCTTCAGTTGTGTGGTGAAGATCAATATGTGTATCGCCTTTGGCTTTTACTTTTAAATCAATTGAAGAGTGTTTTGATAATTGTTCTAACATGTGGTCTAAAAAACCAATACCAGTGTCTATTTTAAAATTGCCTTTACCATCGATATTTATAGCTACATCGATTTTGGTTTCCTTAGTTTTTCTACTTATTTCTGCTTTTCGCTTCATATTAAGTTAGATATATATGCATTATCTATTGATATCAATAACAGTTAATTTACCACTTGAACATTTAAAATTAATATCCATTTATCTCAAATGACAACGATAGTATTAGTAAGAAAAAATAATGACGTGGTTGTGGCAAGCGATGGTCAAGTAAGTATGGGAAATACAGTGATCAAAAGTAATGCCAATAAAGTTCGTAAAATTGAGAAAAGAAATGTGATCGCTGGATTTGCTGGATCAACAGCAGATGCATTAACTTTGTTTGAAAGATTAGAGGCTAAACTGGAAAAACATGCAGGAAATTTAACAAGAGCTGCTGTTGAGTTAGCTAAAGATTGGAGAACAGATAAATATTTAAGAAGATTAGAAGCGCTTATGGCAATTGGTGATAAAGAAAAAAGTTTTATTATTTCAGGAACGGGTGACGTTTTAGAGCCTGAAGGAGATGTAATTGGAATTGGTTCTGGAGGAAATTACGCATTAGCTGCTGCAAAAGTATTAATGGATACTGAATTAAAAGCTGAAGAAGTTGCGAAAAAAGCTATACAAGTTGCAGCTGACATATGTGTGTTCACAAATAACAATATAAGAGTCGAAAAAATTTAATGGAAAAATCTAACGTAAAAACATTCCCGAAGAAAACTGAGGAAAAACAAAATCATATTGACTCATTGTCACCAAGAGAGATTGTATCTGAGTTGGATAGATATGTTGTTGGTCAAAATAAAGCTAAAAGGGCTGTCGCTATTGCATTAAGGAATAGATGGAGAAGACAAGCTTTAACAGGAGATATGCGAGACGAGGTGCTTCCTAAAAATATTTTAATGATAGGACCAACTGGTGTTGGTAAAACAGAAATATCCAGAAGACTATCGAAATTAGCTGAGGCGCCTTTTGTAAAAGTCGAAGCGACAAGATTTACTGAAGTTGGTTATGTTGGAAGAGACGTTGAACAAATTATCAGAGATTTACTTGAAATTGCAATTGCAATGGAAAAAGTTAAAAAAAGAAAAGAAGTTCATGCAAAAGCTCAGAAATTAGCTGAAGAAAGAGTTTTAGATGCTTTAGTCGGAAATAAAGCATCTGTTGCAACAAGAGAAAGCTTTAGAAAAAGGTTAAGAGATGGTGATTTGGATGACAATGAAATTGAAATTGCAACAAACCAGTCTAACAACATGCCAAGTTTTGAAATCCCGGGTATGCCAGGAGCAAACATTGGAATGATAAATATTGGTGAAATGTTAGGTAAATCGATGGGGGGCAAGGTAAAGAAGAAAAAAATGACTGTCAAAGAGTCTCACGAAATTTTACTAAATGAAGAAGCAGACAAACTAATTGAGCAAGACAAGATTATAAAATCAGCAAAAAATGTTACTGAAAACAACGGTATAGTTTTTTTAGATGAAATAGACAAAATTTCAGGTAGAACTGACAGAGTTGGTGGCGATGTTTCAAGAGAAGGTGTTCAAAGGGATCTTCTTCCATTAATTGAGGGTACAACTGTTAGCACAAAATATGGACCAGTTAAAACAGATCATATCTTATTCATTGCATCTGGAGCATTTCAATTAGCAAAGCCATCAGATTTATTGCCTGAACTTCAAGGAAGATTACCAATAAGAGTGGAATTAGATGCTTTAACAAGTGATGATTTTAAAAGAATTTTAAAAGAACCAGACAATAGTTTGATCAAACAATATAAAGCATTACTTAAAACAGAAAATGTTGACCTAGAATTTTCTGAAGACGGTATTGAGACTATTGCCAATCTTGCGACTGAAGTTAATTCATCAGTGGAAAATATAGGCGCAAGAAGACTTCATACAATAATTGAAAGAATTCTTGATGAAATTAGTTTCACCGCAACTGATAGATCAGGAGAAAACATTGTAATAGACTCTAAATATGTTAAAGAAAATCTTGGTCAGTTAGTAAAAGATAACGATTTATCAAAGTTTATTTTATAATTTTAAGTAAACAGAAAAAAAACCTGAATTTTTTTCATCTGTACTATCATCAACTTTTTTGATTATTTTCATCAACTCTGTATTTGATTTAATAAACTCTGGAACAGAATATTTTAAAATACCCAAATCTTTTGATTGATAAGGATTTTGATCAACTTTTGATCTTAATCCTTTCCCAGTAATAATATTAAGTTTTAGTACTTTTTTGTTAAAACAATCAACAATAAATTTTTCTACTTTGCTGTTGGCTTGATCTAGAGAAAATCCATGAAGATCTATAGTGGCCTCTTGTTTATATTTTATTTCATCTATAATATAATCTTTATTCTGAACCTTCTCATTTCCCTCTACGAAATTTTTCCAATCTTTTAAATCTTTGTTAGATAATTTTTTATTCAATTAAACGTTTGTTTCAATCAATGACCAGTTTGGATCATTTGATTTCACATTTTTTGAAAATTTCCAAGTATCATAAACTTTTTTAACTTTTTCTGGATCACCAGAAATAATTTTTAGATCTTTATCTTTGACACATGAAATAATTTCACTAACGAAGTCCACGGTAACCTCAAGGAAGTTGCCATTTCTATCGTGTTTTTTGATTTCTGCTGAATTAATTCCTATAAAAGTTGTTTCAGAAATATTACCCTGTTTTTCTCGTTCAGAAATAGCCTCTTCAAATTGTTTAAAAACTTTTTTTTCTAGAAGGCTTTTAATATTTTTTAAGTTTCCTTTCGAAAAATCAGTGATGATATTTTCGTAAGCTATTTTAGCCCCTGACAAAAATTCAGATTTTGCCTTCTCGTCAAAAACTTCAAAGTTTGTTTTTTTTATTGTATTTACATTAGGAAATTCATGTGGGAAGCTCTGGGTTATATCTTCCTCAAAACCAGACTTTTTACCTAAAATACCTCTAAGTCTCAAAAAGATGAAACCAGCAATCATTGCCAGTAGTATTATATCTATATATTCAAAGCTATAACTCATGTCATTATCATATTTACTCTATTGCTTAATTTCAACTAGCAAATTAGATTAATGACAAATGAACACACTTTTATTAATAATTTTATTTATTCCTCTTGTTGAGATTTACCTTTTTATTCAAATTGGAGGGCAAATAGGTGCTTTTAATACAATTCTTGTCATTCTTTTAACTGCTGTTGTAGGGGTTTATTTTGCAAGATTACAAGGTTTGAGCACTTTAAAATCTGGTATTACACAACTTTATAGTAACCAAATACCAGTCTATGAAATGATGTCTGGGGCTGCTTTGACATTAGCAGCATTACTTTTAATTATTCCAGGATTTGCTACAGATATAATTGGTTTTTTGCTAATTATTCCGGTAACTAGAAATATATTTTTTAAATTTTTAAGTAAAAAATATACAAAGCAAAAAAGTGCAAATGAAAAAGCTAAAGATGATCTAATTGAAGGTGAGTATGAGGATAAAGATAATTAATGGAAAAAAAAAAATATAGAATATTAGGAGAATTTATTAAAGATATATCTGCTGAAACAAAAGATATTGAAAGCTATCTATATACCAAAGAAAATATTTCTAATTATAAATTGTTTATTGATATAAACACAAGGCCTCTCAAAAACAAAATGGCAGAAGTTTCAATATCGACAAAATTTAAAGAAAATAATAGTAATAATAATCATGGTTATTTTGAAATGGTATATGCAGTAATTGTTAAAATTGATGAAGATGTAAATACAAAAGAAATTTTAGAACCGATATTTTTAAAAGATGTTCCAACAGAGGTTTACCCAAAAATCGAAAAAATTTTTTTAGATCTACTTAAATATTCTGGATACCCAAATATAAAATTTGAAACTAAAGTGGACTTTAATGAACTATATAAAAGTAGGAAAAATTAAACACTCTTTTTAAAAGATTTTTTTATAAAAATTTTATGATTTCTTAACTCATCATCTGTTGGTTCGATAATTTTTTTGCAATAGTCTGTGACTTTGATATTTTCTGAATTTCTTGTCTCCTCTGTCATAAAATCTAGTTTTGGCTCTTTTTGATCAATTAAATTTATATAGACTTTAGATAAGAGCTCACAATCAATTAAAGCTGTATGGAGCTTTCTTCTTGAATTATCTATTCTAAATCTTCTACAAAGAGCGTCCAGACTAATTTGAGACCCCGGATATTTTTCTCTTGCTAAATCTAAAGTATCAATAACATTTTCTTTTTTTATTAAATTTTTACCAAGTAATTTAAGTTCATTATTTAGATGGGATATATCAAATTCTGCATTATGTATTATTAATTTTTTGTTTTCAATAAATCCAAGAAAATCATCAACAACATCTTTAAAGAATTTTTTATCGGATAAGAACTCGTCAGTATAACCATGAACTTTCAAAGCATCTTCCGAAACTTTTCTCTGAGGATTTAAGTAACAATGAAAAGTTTTAGAAGTAGGTAATTGATTTTTCAATTCAATACATCCTATTTCGACAATCCTGTGGCCTTTTGCAACTGAAAGCCCCGTTGTTTCTGTATCAAGTACTACTTCTATCATTTAATATTTTTGCTTTAAGCATTTTAACTTTTCTTTTCATAATAGCATTATTATAATTATTCATTAAAACATAGTGTGATTTATTTTTTTTTTGTTTCAATGTAAGCTGTGATTTTCTTAGAATATTTATAAGCTTTTGGTTAAAGTTTTTTCTTTTCTTCAATCTTGAATTAACTTCTTTTTTTTTAGTTTTAAGAAATATTAAAATATCATCTTTTTTATACATTTTATTTTCTAAATATAACGGTATGTCTAAAACAACAATTTTTTTTTTTCTATTTTTTTTTAAAAAAAATCTTAGTTTTTTTCTGATAAAAGGATGAACTATAAAGCCGATACTTTTTAAATTGGAAAATTTATTTTTAATTATGTTTGATAACTCATTTTTTTTGATTGGAAAAGTTTTGATAAATTGAGGAAATTTTGTTTTTAACTTCTTAAAACACTGTCTATTATTCCTATATAATTTTTTAACCTCTGTATCTGCAGAAAAGCAAGGTGCTCTAAATAATTTTGAAACATGTGTTTTACCTGAACCAATATCTCCTACTAAACTAATTTTGATCATTCCAATATCTTTAAAACTTCTTCGTCAATTTTAGGTATTACATTATTCCATATAGAAAAAGATTGATTTGCTTGGTAAACAAACATTAATTTACCGTTTTCAATTCTGTTACCATTTTCTTTTGCTTTTTTTAAGAATAGGGTTTCTTTTGGATTATATATTACATCGTAAAAAACTTTATTTTTTGTATTAAAATCTAAATCTAGACCATCACCTTTTAAACCAACACTTGTAGCGTTTATAACTATGTCGAAATCAGGTATTTTTCTCCATTTTAACACTTCGATCTCATTAAATTTTTTTTTAATATTTTCAGCCTTCTCAATAGTTCTATTTGATAAAAATATTTTTTTACATCCCATACTTAATAAAGAATAAATAATTGAAGGAACAACCCCACCCGCTCCCAGAATTAAAATTGATTTATGTAAAACATTAATTTTTGAGTGTCTTAAACCTAATTCGAACCCGGCTACATCCGTATTGTGACCAATTATATCATTTCCACTTTTATAAATAGTATTAACGGAGCCGGTTGTTTCAACCTCTAAGCTAAGTTTATCTAAATATTTTATAACCTTATTTTTAAAAGGAACCGTTACATTTATGCCATGTATCTCCTCATTTCTCAATTTGTTGATAAAATCTTTCAATTCTGATTCTTCTAGTTTAATTTTATCATAAACCGCATTAATTTTATTTTTTTTAATCCAAAAATTATGTAACTCGGGAGAAAGAGAGTGACTTATAGGATTACCAATTACAAAAAATTTTTTCATTTATGCTCCTGTAAATAGCTTTTAATTTTAGCAATTGGTAGTCCCATTATAGTATTTTTGTCTCCTTTTATCTTGCTAAACAATTTTTTTCCTTCACCCTCTATTTGATAGACATTGTATGCATAAAGAATTTTATCAGATATTTTGGACAAATAATTTTTTAAATCACTGTCATTAAAATCTTTCATAACTAATTCTGCCTTATCAGTGTAATTCCATATCATATTGCCCATTTTAGAAATACAAACTGAACTAATTAAAAAATGACTTTTGCCACTCATTTTTTTCAAAATATTAAAAGCCTCTTCTCGTGATTTAGGTTTTGAGATAATTTCACCATCTAAATCTATTACACTGTCTGCGCCTAGAACTAGTACATCTGGGTTTTTGCTGCTTATTTTGTTTGCTTTTAATTCTGCAAGATTTTTAGATATTATTTCTGGTGTTGCGCCCTCTTTTAAAAGGGCGTTCTTAATAACATCTTCGTCAACCTTGGATGGTTCAACATTGCAAGAAATACCATTCTCCAATAAAATTTTTTTTCTAACCTCACTTTTTGAAGCTAATATTATTTTAATCATTATTATTAAATATGTCGTGAATTTTGAGGATTGAAGCTGCAGTTTCCTCAACTGATTTTCTTGTGACGTCTATAGTTGGCCAATTATACTTTTGAAAAAGTTTTTTTGATACTTCTATTTCACTTTTAATTTTTTCAAAATCAATATAATTTTTATTTTCATTCTCCTTTATAGATTGCATCCTATTTTTCCTTAAGTCTGCTAGTCTATCTGGTTCTGCTGTTAAACCAACGACACAAGTTAAATTTGGTTTTTCTTTTAAAAATTTTGGAACTGATTGTTCGTTAACTAGTGGTATATTCGAAATCTTCATACCTTTGTTTGCTAAGTAGATTGAAGTA
>NZ_CVSI01000061.1 GCF_001179985.1 Candidatus Pelagibacter communis
GTTCTAGTAGAAAATAAATTAAAAGACCAAAATAAATACTTTGGAAGAAATGTTTTTTTAAATTCTGTCATTTTTGATGGTGAAAATAAATACATTGGTAAAGTAATTGATGTAAAAATAACAAAATTCAACCGAAATACTTTATTTGGAAGAGTAGACGAAAGTAAAAACATTAGAGCGGCTTAGTTTGAATAATTTATCTCATAAAAAAGCAGTCAATGATATTAAATTTGTTTACTCCGAGAATAATACCTTAAGTATTATATTTAAAAATAATGATATATTGATGGGTGTCGTTGGTGAATTTAACAATAATATTAAAGAATTAGAAAAAATTACAGATACAAGTATTTATTCTCGTGGAAATTCAATTTTGGTAAAAAGTACATCAAAAAAGAATGAAATGGTAAAAAATGCAATTGTTTTTTTGGTTGACCAATTTATAAATAATGGAACGATTGAAAAAAAAGATATTTTATCCTCAGTAAATAAATTTATGATTGAAGAAAAAACAGATAAAATTGAATATATAATCAAAACTCCAAAAAAATCAGTAATACCAAGATCTGAAAAACAAAAAAAATATGTAAGAGCTCTAAGAGATAGTGAAATTATAATATCCTCTGGACCTGCTGGAACTGGAAAAACTTATTTAGCAGTAGCTATTGCTTTAACAATGCTTTTAGATAAAAAAATAGAGAGAATAATATTGTCAAGACCAGCGGTTGAAGCTGGAGAAAGGCTGGGTTTTTTGCCTGGGGACATGAGGGAAAAAGTAGATCCATATTTACGACCTTTGTATGATGCACTTTATGATCTTTTAGATTTTGAAAAAATCCAAAAACGTATTGAAATTGGTGATATAGAAATAGCACCTTTGGCATTTATGCGAGGTAGAACATTAAAAAATTCTTTTGCTATTTTAGACGAGGCTCAAAATGCAACTGATACTCAAATTAAAATGTTTTTAACTAGAATAGGAGAAAACTCAAAAATTGTTATTAATGGCGATCCATCACAAATAGATTTGCCTAATAAATCTTTATCTGGCTTAAGAAGATCCAAAGAAATACTTGGGCACTTAAATGAAATATCAATAGTAGATTTTGATCACACAGATGTTGTGAGACACCCATTAGTCTCTAAAATAGTAAAAGCATATTCTGATCAAAGTTCTGAGAAATGATCAAAATTTGTGTTGTTGTTGATTTTCCAAAATGGAAAAAAAAAATTAAAAATTTAAAAAATTACTTCAAAATAAAACAAAGAAAATTTAATGCTAAAATAAATCCATCAAAAAATAAAAAAGAATTTACTATATTTTTAACAAATAATTTGAGAATGAAAAAATTAAATAATAAGTTTAGAAAAATTAATAAACCAACAGATGTTT
>NZ_CVSI01000062.1 GCF_001179985.1 Candidatus Pelagibacter communis
TGGTCAAAAAATAGAAGATCAGTAACAGTAAAAGCAAACTAATTAATTAAAAAATTTAGATCCTAGTTTTAAAAAAACTAGGGTCTTTTTTTTGCCATCATTATAAATATTAATCAGATTATGGTTTTTAACAAACTTTATAATAAAACATTTATATATTTCATTATAGCTTTAAGCATCTTAATTTCTCCATTAAGTGCTGAGGAGGATACTCTCGAAATTTTGGAAAAATTAAAACAAGATGTTAAAACTTTAGAGAAAGCTGTTTATTCACAGTCATCAGAAAATATTAACAGTAATAGTTCGGTTTTAAGTAATAACGACGAAGATGTCCTAACTAGACATTTATTAAAGTTATCAGAGATCGAACAACAGTTTCAACAATTAACTAATAAGTTTGAGGAAATTAATTTTAAAATTGACAAACTATCTAGCAGGTTATCTAAAGTGCAGGCTGATAATCAACTAAGATTCCAAGAACTTGAAGTTGGCAATAATAATAACGTTGTTACTTCAAAATCTGATAAAGCTTTACCTGGCACATCCCAACCTCAAGACTTAGGTGCAATCACTTACAAAGATACCGAAACACAAGATTTAGTTCAAAAGACGCAATCGATTGAAACAACGAGCAGTGTAGTTACGGAAAATTTTGTAACAGAAGAAAAAATTTTGCCAAAAACAAATCCAAACGAACAATATAGTTTTGCAACTAGTCTTTTAAAACAAGGTGATTATACAACAGCCGAAAGAGCTTTGAGAGAATTCGTGATGGATAATCCAGAACATAACTTAGCTGGGAGTGCTCAATATTGGTATGCAGAAACTTTCAGAATAAGACAATTGTATACTGATGCTGCGTCAGCATATTTAGAAGGTTATCAAAAATATCCAAAAAGTGAAAAGGCAGCTATAAATTTACTTAAGCTTGGAGTATCATTAGTTCAAATTGGAGAAAAAGATCAAGGTTGTTTAATGATTAAGGGAGTAAAAAAAGAGTATCCAAAAGCTAAACAATCTGTGCTTCAAAAAGCTAAATATGAAGAGAAAAAGTTCGACTGTCAAAAACAAAGTTCATAAAGAAATTTTAGGTCATCTTAATAACAG
>NZ_CVSI01000063.1 GCF_001179985.1 Candidatus Pelagibacter communis
GTGGTTTTCCAATATTACCAACTAATCTGACATCTATTTTTTGTGATCTGAAAATATTGTAAAGCATTTGGCACGTGGTAGATTTACCATTAGTCCCAGTGATAGTAATTTTTTTATTATGTGGATAACATTTTTGAAATATATCAAGTTCAGTAATTATTTTTTTCCAATTTTTTGTTAAATATCTTTTGAGATAGCATTTTTTAATATCTATACCTGGACTCAAAATAATATAATCGAATTTTGATTTAATAACATCATTTTTTTTTAAAAAAAAATTTTTATTCTTTTTATTTTTTAATGAATAATCATCATCAAAAATTTTAACAAAACTTTTTTTTTTAAGAAATTTTAGACATGAATTACCTGAAAGTCCTAAGCCATAAATAAGTATTTTTTTTTTAACAAAAAATTTGGAGAACATTATCTTAATTTTAATGTTGCAAGTCCAATCATTGCTAAAATTAAAGAAATGATCCAAAATCTTATTACCACAGTAGACTCTGGCCAGCCTTTTTTTTCAAAATGATGGTGTATAGGAGCCATCATGAATATTCTTTTTCCAGTTAGCTTAAAAGAAATTACTTGAACAATTACAGAAACAGCTTCTAAAACAAATAGACCACCTGTTATAGCTAAAACTATTTCATGTTTTGTAACAACGCCCACAGTACCTAAAGAACCTCCTAACGCTAAAGAACCGGTGT
>NZ_CVSI01000064.1 GCF_001179985.1 Candidatus Pelagibacter communis
ATTGTCGAATTTAAAGATAATACTTTGTCGATTCTAACAAGTAATGGTTTTGACTTTAAAACTGATGTATACAAAAATTTAAAAAGCGAAGTTGAAAAAATTATTTTTAATTAGACTTTATAGAATTTAAAACCTCAATTTTCTGATCTAATATATATCGTTCATGATCTTTAATATTTTCTTTTTTTAAACCTTCCTCCGCATCCTTCACAATTTTATCCACTTTATTTTTATCCATTTCTTTTAAGTCAAAAATATTACTTGTTAGAATCGACAAAGTATTATCTTTAAATTCGACAATTCCATCATCTACATAATAATTTAAAGTTTCATCTTTAGATCTTACGTCAATAATTCCTGGTTTTAAGAAAGAAATTAAAGGAATATGATCTTTTAATATACCCATATATCCTTCAATAGCCGGGATAACTACTTCCTCAGTATCACTTTTTGTTAAAAAAGATTTTTCTGGACTTATGATTTCCAAATTAAATTGGTCCATTTAGGCTGCTGCTTCCTTAGCCATTTTTTCAGCTTTTTGAACCGCCTCTTCGATTGTACCAACCATATAAAAAGCTGCCTCAGGTAAATGATCATATTCACCTTTACAAATTGCATCAAATCCTTTGATGGTTGAGTCTAAATCGACAAGTTTTCCTGGAGAACCAGTAAAGACTTCCGCTACGAAAAACGGTTGAGATAAAAATCTTTGAATTTTTCTTGCTCTTGCTACTGTCAATTTATCTTCTTCTGATAGCTCGTCCATTCCTAGAATTGCTATTATGTCTTGTAAAGATTTATATGTTTGTAAAATTTTTTGAACAGATCTTGCAACTCTATAGTGTTCTTCTCCGACAATTCTTGGATCAAGTATTCTTGATGTTGAGTCTAAAGGATCTACTGCTGGGTAAATTCCAAGCTCTGCTATTTGTCTTGATAATACGGTTGTTGCATCTAAGTGAGAAAATGATGTAGCTGGCGCAGGATCTGTTAAATCGTCTGCGGGAACATAAATTGCTTGAACGGAAGTTATCGAGCCTTTATTAGTTGTTGTAATTCTCTCTTGTAAATTTCCCATATCCGTTGCTAAAGTTGGTTGGTATCCAACCGCAGAAGGAATTCTACCAAGTAAAGCTGATACTTCTGAGCCTGCTTGAGTAAATCTAAAAATATTATCTACGAAAAATAATACATCTTGACCCTCTTGATCCCTAAAATATTCTGCTACTGTCAAACCAGTAAGAGCTACCCTCGCTCTTGCACCTGGTGGTTCATTCATCTGTCCATAAACCAAAGCAGCCTTTGAACCTTTCCCCTCTGGTTTAATTACTCCAGACTCTATCATCTCATGGTAAAGATCATTACCTTCTCTAGTTCTTTCACCAACGCCAGCAAAAACTGAAAAGCCTCCATGCGCTTTTGCTATATTATTAATTAACTCCATTATTATCACAGTTTTTCCAACACCAGCTCCTCCAAATAAACCAATTTTCCCCCCTTTTGCATAAGGGGCTAATAGGTCGATGACTTTTATACCAGTTACTAAAATTTCTGTTTCAGTTGATTGATCGTTGAAAGTTGGAGCTTGTCTATGAATTGGCCAACTCTCTTTAGTTTTTACATCACCTTTTTCATCAATAGGCTCACCAATAACATTGATAATTCTGCCGAGAGTTTCAGGGCCTACAGGAACTTGGATCGGAGCGCCCGTATCTAGAGCTTCATCTCCACGTTTTAGTCCTTCTGTGCTATCCATCGCAATAGTTCTTACACTGGACTCTCCTAAGTGTTGTGCTACCTCTAAGATTAATTTATTTCCACCATTATCACATTGCAAGGCTGTAAGTATTTCTGGTAATGCACCATCAAATTTTACGTCTACTACAGCTCCTATAACCTGAGTAATTATTCCTTTTTTGCTCATATTATAAACTTTCCGCTCCCGATATTATTTCAATTAATTCCTTTGTAATAGCAGCTTGACGACTTCTATTATACTGAATAGTTAGTTTATCAACTAAATCTCCAGCGTTTCTTGTCGCATTGTCCATTGCTGTCATCCTTGACCCTTGTTCACTTGCTGAATTTTCCAACATAGCTTTAAATATTTGAGTTGAAATATTTTTAGGTAGTAAGTTACTTAGAATTTCGTCTTCATCAGGTTCAAACTCGTAATTAGATTCAAGTTTTTCATCTTTATCTTTATTTTCATTTTCAAGAGGTATTATTTGTTGTGCTTGGGGTATTTGAGATATAACATTTTTAAATTTATTGAAAAATATTGTACAAAAGTCAAATTCTTCATTTTGAAATTTTTCAATTATTAAATTGCCGACCTTAGCTGCATCAAAATAATTAATATTTTTTGACTCTTTAAATGAAATATTTTCAATTATACTTTTACCATACTGTCTTTTTAGTTGATCATGTCCTTTTGAGCCAACAGTTATGATTTTAAGAGATTTTCCCTCTTTTTGAATTTTTTCAAAATAGTTTTTTGCTTTTTTTATTATATTGCTGTTAAATCCACCACATAATCCTCTGTCAGAAGTTAAAACGACACATAAATGAACATCCTCTTTTCCTGTACCAACTAATAATTTTGGTGCTGACTGAGTATCACTGACACCAGCTGAAAGATTTAATATAATATTATTCATTTTTTCAGAATAAGGTCTGCCTTTTTCAGCGTTTTCTTGAGCTTTTCGTAGTTTAGCAGCCGCAACCATTTTCATCGCTTTAGTAATTTTTTGGGTCGATTTAACACTTGTAATTCTTTTTCTTAAATCATCTAAACTAGGCATTTTTAAACTTTTCTTTTAAATCATTTATCAGAGATGCTAAATTTTTTTCTATATCTTCATCAAGCTTTCCAGAGCTGGAAATACTTTCAATAATCTCAGGTTTTTCAGATTTGCATTTTTCCAAAAGTTGGTTTTCGAAATCTTCGATATTTTTTAAGTCTATATCATCAAGGTATCCTCTAACACCTGCAAATATAGTTAAAACTTGCTCTGCAACAGTCATTGGTGAATATTGTTTTTGCTTTAATAATTCTGTTAATTTTGATCCTCTATTTAATAATTTTTGAGTTGAGGCATCTAAATCAGAACCAAATTGAGCAAATGCTGCCATTTCTCTATATTGAGCCAACTCTAATTTAATTGAACCTGCAACTTTTTTCATCGCTTTAGTTTGAGCTGCTGATCCAACTCGCGAAACAGACAACCCAACATTAACCGCTGGTCTAATACCTTGATTAAACAATTCTGTTTCTAAAAAAATTTGCCCATCTGTAATAGAAATTACATTAGTTGGAATATATGCAGAAACATCCCCTGCTTGTGTCTCTATAACAGGTAATGCTGTTAATGAACCTCCACCATTGGCGTCACTTAATTTCGCTGCTCTCTCTAGAAGTCTGCTGTGTAAATAAAAGACATCACCTGGATAAGCTTCTCTACCTGGAGGTCTTCTAAGTAATAGAGACATCTGACGGTAGGCTACTGCTTGTTTTGATAAGTCATCGTAAATAATGAGTGCATGCATTCCATTATCTCTAAAATATTCTCCCATAGCACAACCAGTATAAGGTGCTAAGAATTGTAAAGGAGCAGAATCTGAAGCTGTTGCCGAAACTATAGTCGTATAATCCATAGCTCCTGCATCCTCTAATGTCTTTACAATTTGTGCAACCGTAGATCTTTTTTGGCCTATAGCAACATAAATACAATAAAGTTTTTTGCTTTCATCTTCTGATTCATTAATTTTTTTTTGATTAATAATTGTATCGATTGCGACTGCAGTTTTTCCAGTTTGTCTATCTCCTATGATTAATTCTCTTTGGCCTCTACCAATTGGAATTAAACTATCTATCGATTTTAAACCAGTTTGCATTGGTTCACCTACCGATTGTCTGGGTATAATACCTGGTGCTTTTACTTCCACTCTTCTTCTTTCTAGATTTTTTTCGAGATTAGCTTTACCATCTATTGGGTTTCCTAACCCATCAACTACTCTTCCTAATAATTGTTTGCCGACTGGAACATCAACAATTGATCCAGTTCTTTTTACTGTATCTCCTTCTTTAATAGCTCTGTCATCACCAAAAATAACTACGCCAACGTTGTCACTTTCAAGGTTTAAAGCCATTCCCTTTGAACCATCAGAGAATTCAACCATCTCTCCAGCTTGAACATTATCCAGACCATAAATTCTTGCTATGCCGTCACCAACAGATAAAACTTGTCCAATTTCAGTAACCTCAGACTTGTCTCCAAATTTTTTGATTTGTTCTTTTAATATTTTTGTTACTTCTGAAGGATTTATATCCATTTATACCTCAATCATCTTTGACTTAATTTGTTTAAGTTTATTTTTCATAGAATTATCAATCATAATACTTCCAACTTGAATTATTAATCCTGAAATAAGATCTTTGTCTACTTTATAATCTAAATTAATTTTTGATCCAAACTTAGCGAACAGATCTTTTTTGATTATTTCTACTTCATCATCTTTAAGTTCTTTGGCAGATATTAATTTTGCATCCACTTCACCTCGTTTAAATGAACAATATGAAACAAAATCCTTTAAAATTTTATCTAAATAAAAGAGCCTGCGCTTGCTCACCAAAAAATTTAAGAATTTATTTAGTATTGGGTTAAAGTTAAATTTCTTTGAAAGATCATTTAGCATTTCAACATGATCATTTTGTTTAAAAAGAGGGTTTTTGATAAAAGCATTAAATTCTTTTATTGTTTCCAAAGCTTTTAAAATAGATTTTGACTGGTGTTCGATTTCATCCGTAACATTAGACTCAATGGATAATTCATACAAAGCTTTTGAGTAACTGTTGAAAGACATTTTAAGTGATTTTTTTCAAGTTAATATAATTAGATCGTTAAATTTTTGAATTAATTAGCACATAGCCCAGATACGATCAAGCTAGAGGTTAAAAAAAATACATTTTTTTTCTGTGTTAATTGAAGTTTATTGGATCAACATCAACTGAAAGTTTTATTTGAGGCGGTAGTTTAAAATTTTTAATAGTATTTAGTATCTGTCTTTGAATATTTATATTTTTACTCGATCTAATAAGTATTCTGTTTCTATATTTGCCTCTAATTTTATAAATTGGTGCATTTACAGGACCTAATATATTCCCATCTGTTTTTTTTTTAAGTGATATAACAAGGTCATATGCAATCTTTTCTGACATAGAGGCATCTTTACAACTTATTATAATTGAAACAAATCTCTCAAAGGGTGGTAATTTAAATTTTTTCCTCAACTCAAGTTCATTTTCTAAAAATATATATGGGTCTGGATTAATAATTTGAGATATCACATTATTTTTTTTATTAATTGTTTGAAAATATACTTTTGATGGCTTGCCTTCTCTCCCGGCACGCCCTGACAATTGATGATATAGTTGTACAGTTTTTTCCACACTTCTTATGTCGAAACCGCGTGAGGCTAAATCTAAATCAAGTATTACTATGCAATTTAAATTTGGGAAATGAAATCCTTTTGATATTAATTGGGTTCCTATTAAAATTTTAGTTTCATTATCAATAATTCTTTGTATTTCAATTTGTGAATTTTTTTTATTAATTGTATCACTTGAAAAAATTACAGTTTTTTTTCCAGGAAAATTTTTTTTTACTTCCTCTAATATTTTTTCAACCCCCAAACCACTATAAATAAATTCACATTTTTCATTATCAAATTTACAAATTGTTTCTAAGTTTTTTTTATACCCACAATAGTGACATAAAATCTTGTTTATCTTTTTATGATAAACGAGATTAATAGAACACTTCGGACAAGTGAAATTTTTTAAACATTTTTTACAAATAACAAAAGGAGAGTATCCTCTTCGATTAACAAAGAATAATACTTGGTCATTTTGTTTTAAATGATTTTTAACTTTGCCAATAATTTTTTCAGAAAATAAACTATTTTTCATTCTTTTTTCTTTCGTTAAATCAATTAACTCATATTCAGGTAGCCTTGCATTTTTATATCTTTTTAGAATTCGATGAGAGAAATACTTTCCTTTTGTTATGTTGTTGTATGTTTCAATTGAAGGAACGGCAGAAATTAAGTTTACTGGAATGTTTTCATAGGAGGCTCTTGATATAGCCATGTCTCTTGCATTATAAGCCACTCCCTCATCTTGTTTAAAAGATTGGTCGTGTTCCTCATCAACAATAACTATCCCTAAATTTTTGAAAGGCAAAAAAAGGGATGATCTTGCACCAATTATAGCTTTAATATTTCCATTGCTTAAACCATTCCATATGATTTTTTTATTTTTTGGTGTCACACTAGAGTGCCATATAGCTGGTTTAAAACCAAAAAAATCTAAAAATTTTTTTTCGAATTCTCCTGTTAAACCTATTTCAGGTAGTAGTATAAGTGCTTGTTTATTTTGTTTAATCTTATTTTTAATAAGATTGAAATAAACTAATGTTTTTCCTGAACCTGTTGTGCCTTGAAGCACATTAACACAAAATTTATTATTTTTTTTAGATAGATTGTTAAAACACTTTCGTTGTTCGTCATTTAATTTATAAATAGATTTTTTGATTATTGAGTTGTACTCAGTGAAATTATCACTTGTTTTATTTTCAATAGCTTGATTGCTTAATAAATGAAGTTTCAAAGCCATTCCTTTTGGAACAATGTTATATTTTGAAAACCAATTTAAGAAGTCTATTGTTGTTTTTTTTAATGGGTTAACATCTAATTTCCTCAATATTTTTTTTAATTTAAAACTTTTTGATTGATCTTGTTCAAACTCGTTCCAGACAATGCCGTTAACTTTTTTTTTACCAAAAGGGACTTCAACATAGTCACCTACCTTCAGATTTATGTCAGAAGTGTATGTAAATGGATGATCAAATATATTTGGGATAAGAACTGGAAACTTCATTTGTAATATAAGATATATATTACGAATGAATCTGTCTTTTATCTACTGATAATGCTGCTTCTTTAATTGCCTCAGAAAATGTAGGATGCGCATGACAAGTCCTTGCAATGTCCTCAGAACTTGCACCAAATTCCATCGCAACTGCCATTTCTGCAATCATTTCACCAGCATGGGGACCTATAATATGTACCCCTAACACTTTGTCAGTTGAGTTATCAGCTAAAATTTTTACAAAACCTTCGGGCTCATCAATTGCCTTGGCTCTAGAGTTTGCCATGAATGGAAACTTTCCTATTTTATAACCGATATTTTGTTTTTTTAATTGTTCCTCTGTTTTTCCGATAGTTGCTACTTCTGGAGAAGTATAAATAACTCCAGGAATTAAATCATAATTTACATGTCCAGATTGGCCTGCAATAATTTCTGCCACTGCAATACCTTCTTCTTCAGCCTTATGCGCTAACATCGGTCCTTGAATTACATCGCCTATAGCAAAAATATTTTTTTTGTCTGTCTTAAAATTTTTATCTACTTTAACTCTACCTTTTTCGTCAGTTTTTAATTTTATTTTCTCTAAATTTAGTTTGTCTGTGAATGCCTTTCTACCTATTGAAATTAAAGCAACATCACAATCATGAGAGTTTTTTTCTCCCTTAATATTTGAAGTCTCTATCTCTACATTTTCTCCTTTTTTTGTAATTTTCTCTACTTTCGTACTCATATGAAATTTTATGTTTTGTTTTTTTAAAATTTTCATAAATTCATTTGAAATTTCTTTATCCATTCCAGGTGTAATGTGATCTAAAAATTCAATTACATGAACATCAGAACCTAATCTTGACCAAACAGAACCCATTTCTAGTCCAATGTATCCACCACCGATTACAATCATTTTTTTAGGAACTTTTTTTAAAGAAAGAGCGCCTGTTGAAGATACAATTCTTTCCTCATCAAAGTTAATATTTTGCATTTTAGAGGGCTCTGAGCCTGTAGCTATAATTATATTTTCTCCTTCTATTTCAGTCTCTTTACCATCAGAGCTTTTGATTTTTATTTTTTTGTCCGAAACAAAGCTTCCAAAACCTTTGAAATAAGAAACCTTATTTTTTTTAAATAAAAACTCTACTCCTTTAGTTAATAAAGTTACCGCTTTATCTTTATTTTTCATCATTTTATCAAGATTTAATTTAATATCACTTATCTCGATTCCTACTTTTGAAAAATTTTTTGCTTTTTGAAAATTTTCAGAAAGGTTCAATAAATTTTTTGAGGGGATGCATCCAATATTTAAACACGTTCCACCTAAAGTGCCCCTATATTCTACACATGCGGTTTTTTTTCCTAATTGAGCAAGTCTTATTGCGCAAACATATCCACCTGGGCCACCGCCTATAATAATTGCATCAAATTTTTCAGACATAGCTTTATAAATTTAAAAATAATCTTCTTGGTTCCTCCAAATTTTCTTTAACAGTTTTTAAAAATGAAACTGCCTCTTTTCCGTCAATTATACGATGATCATAAGATAATGCTAAATACATAATTGGTCTAATTTTAATTTCATTATCAATTACATATGGTCTACTAACAATATTATGCATGCCCAAAACACCTGATTGTGGTAAATTTAAAATTGGAGTAGATAACATAGAACCATATACACCCCCGTTACTAATTGTGAATGTTCCACCTTGTAGGTCTTCAATTGTAATTTTTCCATCTCTAGCCTTATCAGATAGAGTTTTTATATTCATCTCTATGTCTGCAAATGACATTTCATCTGCATTCTTTAAAACTGGCACCACCAATCCTTTATCTGTTCCAACCGCGAAGCTGATATTGTAATAATTTTTGTAAATTATGTTCTCGCTTTCTACTTCTGCATTGATTGCTGGATATAACTTAAGCCCGACTACGCAAGCTTTAACAAAAAACGACATGATCCCCAATTTTATTTTAAATTTTTGTTGAAAATCATCCTGATTTTCTTTTCGCATGTTCATGATATTTGTCATATCTACTTCGTTAAAAGTAGTAAGCATCGCTGCATTTTCTTGGGATTGTTTTAATCTTTTTGCAATTGTCATTCTTAGCCTAGACATTTTAATTTTTTCTTCCTCTCCAAATTTTAATTTTCTTTCTGATGGAGCAGGTTTAACACCCATTAAACTTAGTAAGTCTCCTTTAAGAATCATCCCGTCTTTACCTGATCCCTTAATTTCTTCTATATTTATATTATTCTCTTTTACTATTTTTCTAACTGCAGGTGACATAACTTTTTCTTTCCCTGATTTAACTTTTTCATCACTTTTTACTTCTTCAGTTAAAACAAGTGCCTCTTCTTCAGGTTCTTGATTTGTCCCTTGTTTAGATTGAATTTTTAAATTTTCTTCTTCGTTATTATTGTCAAAGAGTTTGGTGTCTCTTTCTTCATCAAATTTAATTATGTTGTCATTAATATTTTCTGGTGGTTTGGTCGTAGCTTTTATTTTTTCAATTTTATCGTTTTTAGATGCTGATTGACCTCCCATGATAGACCCTAACGTTGCTCCAACTTCAACTGTAGATCCTGCTTCAAAATTTATTTCTCCTAAGATCCCTCCAGATGGTGAGGGCACTTCTAAATTTACTTTGTCAGTTTCTAGCTCAACAATGGGTTCATCTACTTCAACGTTATCGCCTTTGCTTTTAAGCCATTTTGCAACTGTAGCTTCGGTTATGCTCTCTCCAAGGACAGGAACAACTATTTTTTCTGACATCTATTTAAATACTTTATCTAAAATTTCTATTTGTTGTTTAGCATGTCTATTAGCATATCCAGTAGCAGGCGATGCCGCAGCTTTTCTGCCAATATAATCTAATTTCTTTTTAACTCCTAAATTATCCAAAGTCCATTGAATATAATCTCTTACAGATGACCATGCGCCCATATTTTTGGGCTCCTCCTGGCACCAAAAAAACTGAGAATTTGAGACATATGGTTTAATGGCTTTAGTTAAAGATTTTACTGGGAATGGATATAATTCTTCAATTCTAACAAAAATTACATCGTCAACCTTATTTTTTTCTCTTGCTTCGAGTAGATCAAAATAAATTTTACCTGAGCAAATTATAACTTTTCTGACTTTTTTAGCTTTTTTAATTTTTACAAATTTAGAATTTTTGATTAAAGCATGGTCTTCTAATACTCTATGAAAAGAATTAGATTTATTAAAATCATCTAAATTTGACACGCAATATTTATGTCTCAGCAAAGACTTAGGTGTCATAATAACTAATGGTTTTCTAAATTCCCTGTGAATTTGTCTTCTTAAAGCGTGAAAATAGTTAGCGGGTGTTGTACAATTCATAACCTGAATATTTTCTTGGGCGCATAATTGTAAAAAACGCTCCAATCTTGCAGATGAATGTTCTGGTCCTTGTCCTTCATATCCATGGGGCAAAAGCATTACGAGTCCTGAGGCCCTTGACCACTTTCTCTCTCCTGATGCTATAAATTGATCTATAACTACTTGTGCTCCATTTGCAAAATCTCCAAATTGTGCTTCCCATATAGTTAGTGTTTCTGGTTCAACCAAACTATAACCATACTCAAAACCTAGAACTGCCAATTCGGACAACAGACTGTCGACTATTTCATATTTTTTTTGATTATTTGAAATGTTATTTAACGGGATATATCTTGAATTATCATTTTGGTTCCTAATTACTGAATGTCTTTGACTAAATGTGCCTCTGCCTGAGTCCTGTCCGACTAACCTTACTGGAAAACCTTCTTCTAACAAAGTGCCAAAAGCCAGGCTTTCTGCTGTAGACCAATCAATATTTTTTCCTTCAGCTACTGTTTTTGCTCTTTGAGAAAAAACTCTTTCGATTGTTTTATGAGCAAATATTTTTGAAGGTATTGAGTTTATTTTTTCTGATATTTTCTTAATTTTGTCATTGTTTACTCCCGTTACTCCTTTTTTATCTTTACCTTTAGTTGGTTGATATCTTGACCATGTTCCTTCAAACCAATTTAATTTAGGTTTATAATCTTTTGCAGTTTTAAACTGATTTTCCAAAAGTTGTTTAAAATCTGTATTCATTTTATTAAACTCACTTTCAGACAAAGTTCCCTCCTCAACCAGTTTTTTACCATAAATATTTAGTGTAGTTGGGTGAGCCCTAATTTTTTTATACATTAATGGCTGAGTGAATGAAGGTTCGTCTCCTTCATTATGGCCAAACCGCCTATAACAAATCATATCTATAACAACATCTTTATTAAATTTTTGCCTAAATTCTATTGCGATTTTTGCGCAATGAACAACAGACTCTGGATCGTCTCCATTGCAGTGTAAAATCGGTGACTCAACAACTTTTCCTAAATCAGATGGATATGGACTTGATCTTGCAAACCTTGGGCTGGTTGTAAATCCAATTTGGTTGTTTACGATTATGTGAATGGTTCCTCCAGTATTATGTCCTTTAAGACCTGACATAGCAAAACATTCTGCTACTACACCTTGTCCAGCAAACGCAGCATCTCCATGAATTAGAACTGGTATTACTTTTTTTCTTTCTTCGTCCTTATGAAAAAATTGTTTTGCTCTAGTTTGACCGAGGACTACGGGATTGACTGCCTCTAAATGTGATGGGTTATCAGTCAAACTCACGTGAACAGAATTTCCATCGAATTCTCTATCTGAAGATGCTCCTAAATGATATTTTACATCACCTGTAGAGTCATCATGTGTAGATGAAAATTCACCTGCAAATTCATTAAAAATTCTTTTATAAGACTTTTGTAAAACATTTGCTAAAACATTTAATCTTCCTCTATGAGGCATTCCAATTTTAATTTCTTTTGCACCTAATTGACCTCCTCGTTTAATTATTTGTTCTAAAGATGGTATTAAAGACTCGCCGCCATCTAGACCAAATCTTTTAGTTCCAACATATTTTTTTGCCAAAAATTTTTCAAATCCTTCTGCTTGGATTATTTTATTCATAATTGCTATTTTTCCATTTCTAGTAAAATTTAATTGATTTTCTTTTTTTTCCATCCTTTCTCTGAACCAGACTTTTTCAGCTGGATCTGTAATATGCATAAATTCGGCACCAATTGTTGAGCAATAGATTTTTTTTAAATTATTTGTTATTTCTTTAATTGTTGCATGTCCTATATCCATATAGTTATCTAAGAAAATTTTCCTATTAAGATCATCTGCAGTAAAACCATGATCTTTTGGATGTAAATCGTGTAAATATTCTCTTTTCATTAAATCCAAAGGATCTAAATTTGCAATCAAATGACCTCTTGTTCTGTAAGCTCTTATTAGCGTTATAGCTCTTATAGAATCTGATACTTTTTTATCTGCATTAACATTTTCTGTAGAGACATTTTTTTTATAGTTTAAATTATTTCTATTAATTTTTATTTTTTTTGGACTCCAATTCGGTCCTTGAATTTCTTTGGAAATGACTTCTAGATCTTCATTTAGACTTTCAAAATAGCTTCTCCAACTTTCGGGTAAATTTGGATCTCCCTCTATAAATTTTACATACATTTCCTCAATAAATCCGCTGTTGGATTTATTTAAAAAAGTTGCATTTTTATTTTCTAGGTTATTTGAGGAACTCATTTATATTTACTATTTATAATACAAAGTTCCTTTATTTAAAGAGACAATTTATCTAAAAGTGTTTTGCCCAACTCAGCAGGAGAATTAGCTATAGTAATGCCTGCCTTTTCCATAGTTTCTATTTTGTCTTTTGCGCTACCTTTGCCTCCAGAAATTATTGCTCCAGCATGTCCCATTCTTCTACCGGGTGGTGCTGTTACTCCTGCAATAAATCCAACCATAGGCTTTTTGATAGAATGACTTTTTATAAATTCAGCAGCTTCTTCCTCAGCAGAACCACCAATTTCCCCAATCATTAGTATAGATTTTGTATCATCGTCTTTTAAAAAAAGATCGAGACAATCAATAAAATTTGTCCCATTAATTGGATCGCCACCAATACCTATACAAGTCGATTGACCAAGTCCATTTTCGGTAGTTTGAGCAACTGCTTCATAAGTTAATGTACCTGATCTTGAGACTATTCCAACTGTTCCTTTTTTGTGAATATTTCCTGGCATTATTCCAATTTTGCATTCATCAGGTGTAATAATACCTGGGCAGTTAGGACCAATTAATCTTGATTTAGATTTTGATAATTTTTGTTTAACTTTTAACATGTCTAATATTGGTATCCCCTCAGTGATACAAACAATCAATTCTATAGATGCATCTAATGCTTCAATTATTGCAGCCGCAGCAAATTTTGCTGGGACATAAATCATTGAAGCATTTGCGCCAGTTTTATCTTTAGCTTCTTTAACAGTATTAAAGACTGGTCTACCCAAATGTTCTTGACCTCCTTTTTTAGGAGTTACGCCACCTACAAGATTAGTTCCATACTTAATAGCTTGTTCAGAGTGAAATGTGCCATGGGATCCTGTAAATCCCTGGCAAATTACTTTGGTTTCTTTATTTACTAAAATAGACATTATTTTATTGCTTTTACAATTTTGCTAGCCGCATCTGACAAATCTGATGCAGAAATTATTTTTAACCCTGAGTTATCTAAAATTAGTTTACCTTCTTTATAGTTTGTTCCAGCTAATCTAACTACAAGTGGTACATTGATATTAATTTCTTTTGCTGCTTCAACAACTCCTTGAGCAAGAATATCACATCTCATAATTCCTCCAAAAATATTTATTAATATTCCCTTAACATTTGAGTCTGAAAGTATAATTTTAAAAGCTGCAGAAACTTTTTCTTTTGAGGCTCCACCACCCACATCTAAAAAATTTGCTGGTTCTTGCCCAAACAATTTAATTATATCCATGGTTGCCATTGCTAATCCTGCTCCATTTACCATACAGCCAATTGATCCATCTAATTTTATATAGGCTAGATCATGTTTACTTGCCTCAATTTCTGATGGATCTTCCTCATTTAAATCTCTTAGGCTTTGAATCTCTGGTTGCCTATAAATTGAATTGTCATCAAAATTCATTTTGGCATCTAAACAAATTAGATTATCATCCTCTGTTAATATTAAGGGATTTATTTCAACTAAGTTTGCATCAGTAGATATAAACATTTTATAAATTGATTTAATTAGATTTATTCCTTGTTGCGTTGCATTGTCTTTTAAATTAAAAATTTTGATAATCTTTTTGCAACTTTCTTCATCAATATCCTCAAGATAATCTAATTTAGTCGTAATTATTTTTTCAGGACTCTTTTTAGCTACCTCTTCAATGTCCATTCCTCCTTGATCACTAGAAATAAATGCAATTTTTGAAGTGGCTCTATCGATAAGACAAGACAAATAAAATTCTTTCTTAATTTTTGACGACTCTTCAATATAAAGTCTTTTTACTTCTTTGCCATTTGGACCAGTCTGGTGAGTAATAAGAGTTTTTCCCAACATCTCTTTTGCAGCATCAGTTAATTCTTCAATATTATTCAATATTTTGACCCCTCCAGCTTTACCTCTGCCTCCAGCGTGTATCTGTGCTTTTAAAACATATTTTTCAGTCTTAATCTTTTTCGCTTTTTCAATTAACTCATTTACTGTGAAGGCAAAATCACCTTTTGGAACACTTACACCGTATTTTTTTAAGATTTGTTTTGCTTGATGTTCGTGAATATTCATTATTTTAATTCGGGATCTATTTTAGTAGCGGCATCCCATAATTTCTTCACTGAATCTACTGAGTGAATAAATTCTTTTTTTTCTTGATCATTTAATTCAATCTCCACAATTTTTTCAACACCTTTGCTTCCAATTATTACTGGAACACCTGCATAGACATCTTTAAATCCATATTGACCTTCTAATTTGACGGCACATGGTAAAGTTAATTTTTTATCTTGCAAATAAGCTTCTGCCATCTGAACTCCTGAGGCCGCTGGAGCATAAAATGCTGATCCTTTTTCTAAATACTTAACTATTTCTGCTCCACCATCTCTGGTTCTTTGGTTAATGCTTTCAAGTTTTTCAGATGAAATTTTGCCATCTTTGACTAAATCTAAAAGAGGTTTGCCAGATATTTTTGTTAACCTAGGTAATGGTACCATAGTATCTCCATGACCACCCATTACCATTGCTTCTATATTTTTTACAGGTACATTTAATTCTAATGATAAAAATAGTTTATATCTTGAGCTATCTAATATCCCTGCCATTCCCACAACTTTATTAGCTGGTAATCCAGAAAACTTTTGTAAAGCCATGACCATTACATCTAATGGATTTGTTATACAAATTACAAATGCATTAGGTGAATTTTTTTTTATTCCTTCAGCTACCTGTTTGATTATCTTTAAATTTATCCCTAATAGATCATCTCTGCTCATGCCTGGTTTTCTTGGAACACCAGCTGTAATTATAATTACATCAGAATTTTTTATATCTTCGTAGTTGTCTGTACCTGAAAATTTTACATTAAAACCATCAACAGATGAAGATTGAGCAATATCTAAACTTTTGCCTTTAGCAATTCCACTTGCCACATCAAACAAAACTAACTCATTTACTAACTCTTTTATGCCAATCAAATGTGCTAGTGTTCCTCCTATTTGTCCTGCTCCAATTAAAGATATTTTGGTCATAGAATTTTTCTATTTCATTGTTGGCATTATAAACTCTGGATTTGATCTAACTCCTGAAGGCCACCTAGATGTAATTGTTTTTAATTTCGTATAAAATCTTACACCCTCAGGTCCATGCATGTGTTGATCTCCAAAAAGTGATCTTTTCCATCCACCAAAACTGTGGAATGCAACTGGCACAGGTATAGGTATATTTATGCCAACCATGCCAACTTTAATTTTGCTTGCAAAAGTTCTCCCAACATCACCATCACGAGTGTAAATACTTGTTCCATTACCAAATTCATGTTCGTTAATTAAATTAATTGCCTCGTTAAAATCTTTAGCTCTTACAACTGATAACACTGGACCGAAAATCTCTTCTTTATAAATTCTCATATCCTTACTCACATGATCAAATAAACATCCGCCTATAAAATATCCTTTTTCATAACCTTGTAACTTTATATTTCTGCCGTCCACAACTAACTTAGCGCCCTCTTTCACACCTAAATCTACATATCCTTTCACTTTTTCAAGATGTTCTTTTGTAACTAAAGGGCCCATCTCTGAACTTTTATCCATTCCAGGACCAACTTTTAAAGCCTCGACTTTTTTTGATAGTTTTCCTACTAATTCATCACCAATTTTTCCAACAGCAACTGCTACTGATTGGGCCATGCATCTTTCTCCTGCAGATCCGTATGCCGCTCCCATTAATCCGTTAACAGCTTGATCTAAATCACAGTCAGGCATAACAACACAATGATTTTTTGCACCTCCTAAAGCTTGTACCCTTTTTTCATTTTTTGCAGCATTTTCGTAAATATATTTTGCTATTGGAGTCGATCCAACAAAACTTACTGCTTGAATTTTTTTATTTGTTAAAATTGCATCAACTACCTCTTTATCTCCATTGACAACATTAAGAACTCCATCAGGTAAACCAGCTTCTGAAAATAGCTCTGCTAACTTTATTGAACATGAAGGATCTTTCTCTGACGGTTTTAAAATAAATGTATTTCCACATGCGATAGCCATCGGAAACATCCACATTGGTACCATAGCTGGAAAATTAAATGGGGTTATACCTGCACAAACACCAAGTGGCTGTCTAATTGACCAGCTGTCAATCTCGGTGCCAACATTTTCTGTAAATTCCCCTTTTAACATTTGAGGTATACCGCAGGCAAACTCAACTATCTCTAAACCTCTTGTCAGTGAACCTTTTGCATCCTCGTAAACCTTACCATGTTCAGAAACGATTAATTTTGTTAGTTCATCTGAATTTTTTTCTATCAATTCTTTAAATTTAAACATGACTCTTGCTCTTTGTATTGGTGGTTTTAGTGACCATGTTTCAAAAGCTTTTGATGCTATATCAACAGTTTGGTCTAAGTCATTTTTTGTTCCAAGTGAGACTTCGCTTTCTTGTGATCCTGTTGCGGGATTAAAAACTTTTCCGCTTCTTTTGGATGAACCAGGAAAAATTTTACCATTTACGTAATGTTGTATTAAATTCATCGGCAAAATTATTTAATTAACTAATTAGCTTGTTGCAAGCATTTTTTTGATGGATGCTATAGCTTTTGCTGGATTAAGACCCTTTGGACAAGCATTTGTACAGTTCATGATTGTATGGCACCTATATAGTTTTAGTTCGTCAGCTACTTTTTTTAATCTTGCTTTTCTATCTTCATCTCTTGAGTCTATTATCCACCTATAGGCTTGAAGTAAAACAGCTGGACCAAGATATTTATCTCCGTTCCACCAATAACTAGGACATGACGTGGAACAGCATGCGCACATAATACATTCATAAAGTCCATCAAGTTTAGCTCTATCTTCTTTGGATTGTAAGTTCTCAGTTTTGCTAGAATCGTTTGAATTTTTTAGCCAAGGTTCCACAGACTCATATTGTTTATAAAGTGTACTTAAATCTCCAATGAGATCTTTTAATACTTTTAAATGAGGGAGAGGATAAATATTAATATCTCCTTTAATCTCTGAATGAGGTTTAGTGCAAGCTAAACCATTTTTTCCATCCATATTCATTGCGCAAGAACCACAAACTCCATGTGCACATGATCTTCTATAGGCGATAGTAGGATCAATTTCATTTTTTATTTTATTTAGTAGATCTAAGACTTTTGATGGACAATTATCCATATCCACTTCGTAAGTATCAATTCTTGGGTTTTCGCCAGTTGAGGGATCCCATCTATAAATATTAACTTTTCTTATATTCTTAGAACCTGTTGTGTCTTTAAAATATTTGCCCTTTTGGATTTTTGAATTCTTAGGCAAATTTATTTGAACCATCAGTAGACTCTTTCCTGTGGCGGGAAATACTGCACATCATTAGTTAGTGTTGACCTGTGAACTGGTCTATAATCTATTTTTGTTTTCTTACCTTCACACCAAGATAAAGTATGTTGCATGTATTTTTCATCGTCTCTCTTAGGATAATCTTCTCTAGCATGAGCACCTCTGCTCTCCTTTCTATAATATGCTGAGTCCATTGTTGTTATTGCTTGTCGTATTAAGTTATCAAACTCTAAGGTTTCAACTAAATCAGTATTAAAAATTAAAGATTTATCTTTCACTGATAAATTTTCCATACCTTCAAATGGTTTTCTTATTTGCTCAATGCCTTCTTTTAAAGTTTTTTCTGTTCTAAAAACGGCACACTTTGACTGCATTGTTTTTTGCATAGATAATCTTAAATCTGCAGTACTGTTTGAACCGCTAGAATTTCTAAGCTTATCAAATCTTGATAAACATTTATCAGTTTCAGAATCTGGAATATCTTCATGTGGTTGTCCAGGTTTTACTAATTCGGATGCTCTTTTTGCTGCAGCTCTTCCAAAAACAACTAAATCAATTAATGAATTAGATCCTAATCTATTTGCTCCATGAACAGATACACATGCAGCCTCACCAATGGCCATTAATCCCGGAACTGTTTTTTCAGAACCATTTAGTGTTAGCACTTCAGCTTTATAATTTGTAGGTATACCCCCCATGTTATAATGAACAGTTGGTACTACTGGTATTGGTTCTTTAGTAACATCAACGTTAGCGAATAACTTCGAAGACTCTGATATGCCTGGTAATCTCTCTTCGATAACATTTTTATCTAGGTGATCTAAATGTAAGTGAACGTGATCTTTATCTTTACCAACTCCTCTGCCCTCATTTATTTCAACTGCAATAGATCTGCTCACCACATCTCTTGATGCTAAGTCCTTAGCTTTAGGAGCATATCTCTCCATAAATCTTTCACCTTTAGAGTTTACAAGATATCCGCCTTCACCTCTTACACCCTCAGATATTAAAGTGCCATGACCATAGATACCTGTTGGATGAAATTGAACAAATTCCATATCTTGTAAAGGTAAACCTGCTCTTAATACCATTGCATTCCCATCACCAGTACAAGTATGTGCTGAAGTAGCTGAATAATATATTTTTCCATAACCACCAGTTGCAATAATTGTTATGTGAGACCTAAACCTATGAATTGTGCCATCATTTAAATTCCAAGCAACTAAACCTTTGCACTCACCATTTTTCATTAAAAGATCTAATGCAAAATACTCAATAAAAAATTCTGTATTATGTTTCAAAGCTTGTCCATACAATGTATGTAAAATTGCATGGCCAGTTCTATCTGCTGCTGCACAAGTTCTTTGTACTGGTTCGTTACCATAGTTTTTTGTCATTCCACCAAAAGGTCTTTGGTAAATTTTGCCATCATCTGTTCTGCTAAAAGGAACACCATATTTTTCTAATTCCAAAACTGCTCGAGGAGCTTCTTTACACAAGTACTCTATACAATCCTGATCACCCAACCAATCTGCACCTTTAACTGTATCATACATATGCCAACGCCAATCATCTTCACCCATATTACCTAACGCTGCAGAAATTCCACCTTGGGCAGCAGATGTATGGCTTCTAGTTGGAAAAACTTTTGATATACAAGCTGTCTTAAGCCCAGCTTCACTTAACCCAACAGCAGCTCTCAAGCCTGAACCACCAGCACCTAACACAACTACATCATATTCGTGATCAATAATTTTGTAAGATTTCATAATTATAAATATATAATAGTAATTATTGTAAATAGAGGGATAATTAAAGATGACAAAAAAACACCCAAATTTGCGTATTTTTTTGCATTTTCCTGCTTTATATAGTCCTCAAAAATCTCACTAATACTGAGAGCTGAATAAAAAAACATGCTAACTATGAAAATTGAAAATAATATTTTAGATGGCTGTGAGGTAAAGAAATTAACTACCTCATCATAACTTCCATTAAATATTGTAACAATATTCATTAAAAACCAAATCATAAAAGGAACCATTATTACTGAACTGATTTTTTGGAATAACCATTTTTTTGTAGCTTGAAGCATTAAATTAGAACTCCACTTAGAAGGTATAAAGCTATTGTTAATATAAAAGAGCCTAATATCACAATGACACCTGTTATTTTTGTAGTTCTCAATTCAAAACCATAACCCATGTCCCAGAACCAATGTCTGATTTCACTTAAAATCTGAAATAAATAGGACCAAATAAATCCAATAATAAAAAACTTACCCACCATCGATTCTGAAAATTTTTTAAAGTATTGATAACTTTCTGAGCCAAATATTAAACTAATCACCCAAAAACAAACAAGTATTAATAATAAATAATTTATCACTCCTGTTATTCTGTGAGAAATTGAAACAAGTGATGAAATATGCCAGTTATAAACTTGTATGTGTGGAGATATAGGATTGTTGTCTTTCATAATTACTTCTTAATGTATGCCTCCGCAATTTCCACTGCATTTAAAGCCGCTCCTCTTAATAAATTGTCTGAAACTATCCACATGTTAATTGCATTTTTTTTACTATTATCTTTTCTAATTCTTGAAATAAAAGTTTCATTTTTTCCTTCAGCTTCTACCGGGGTAATATATCCTCCATCATTCCTATCATCAATTACTTTACAACCAGGTGATTGATTTAAAATTTCTATAACCTTATCAATTGATGCCTCATTCTCAAATTCAACGTTAACAGACTCCGCATGAGATACTAAAACAGGAATTCTAACACACGTTGCTGTGATATCTATATTCGAACCTAAAATTTTATTAGACTCTTGTATCATTTTAATTTCCTCTTTCGTATATCCATCTGTACTAAATTTATCTATATGAGGTATAGCATTAAATGCTATTTGTTTAGTAAAATTCTCACTTTTAATTTCTTTAAACTCAAGAGCTTTCTTTGTTTGATTCAAAAGCTCATCCATAGGTTTTTTTCCAGCACCTGATGTGGATTGGTAAGTTGATATTACCAATCTTTTTATTTTAAAATTATCATTCAAATTTTTTAAAACTATTACCAATTGAGCAGTTGAACAGTTTGGATTAGCTAAAATATTTTTTTTCATATTTTTTATTTCTTTAGAATTGACTTGAGGAACAATTAAAGGCACATCTGGATCCATTCTAAAATAGCTTGAATTATCTATAACTACAGTATGCTTTGCTGCTGCAGAGACATATTTTTCTGAAATTTTTCCACCTGCAGAAAAAAATGTAATATCAGCTTTTGAGAAATCAAAATTTTCTAGGTCGCTTACTTCAATTTCACTGTCTTTAAATTTAATTTTTACACCTGAGCTTTTAGCAGATGCTAGAAGGTATAGATTAGTCACTGAAAAGTTTTTTCTTTCCAGAACTTCTATAATTTTTCTTCCAACATTTCCTGTTGCTCCTACAATCGCTATATTCATGTTGATTAACTTATACTAAATGAAAGGTAAATCGCAAACTGTTCCTAGAAATATTTTCTCATTGATATCAATTTTAAATTGATGTTTTGCATCCCAATAGGGTTTATTAATCATTGCAATTCCAATCACTTTTTTAAATGTTGGAGAATATGCGGCAGACCTAACGTGACCAACGATATTATTATTATCATCATATAATGTTTTTTCACAGTACATATCAATTTTATTATGATCAATCTTAACACCCATTAATTTTCTTTTTATTCCATTTTGCTTAATTTGTTTCAATCTTTCTTTGCCCAAGAAATTTACATTCGATTCTAAATTCACAAATTTATCAAAATTTGCCTCAAATGGATTGTCTCTATTATCAAAATCATTACCATAAGATAATAAAGCAGATTCTATTCTTTCAATTAAATTTGGACATCCTGCTTTTACATTAAATTCTTTACCATATTCAAACAAATAGTCATATAAGTCTTGACCAGCTTTATCATCTTCAACATATATTTCAAAACCGCTTTGTTTAGACCATCCAGATCTAGCAATAAAATATTTTTTTCCTTTGAATTCGTAATACTTAAAATTAAAAAATTTTAATTGTCTAATTTCTTCACCAAATATTTTTGCCAAAAGATTATCAGACAAAGGTCCTTGGACAGCTAAAATATTTACGTTTGGTTCAGTAATCTCCACTTCAAATTTGTATCCGGCAGCTAAACCTTTTGCAAAAAATATTACATCTGAGTCGGCTATTGAAAGCCACCATTTATCATCTGCAAGTTTATTTATAATTGGATCATTAACTAAATTTCCTTGATCGTCAATTAAAGGTGCATAATAGCATTTTCCAACTTTTGAATTTGATAAATCTCTACACGTCATTAGTTGAACTAATTTTGCAGAGTCTTTTCCAGTAATTTGTACCTGTCTTTCTGCAGCCACATCCCATACTTGCACAAATTTCTTAAGATGCTCATAATCAGCTTCTACCGACTTAAAAGAGACCGGGAGTAGCATGTGATTGTAAACTGTATAACCACTCACCCCATGAGCTTCTATTCTATCAGTGTAAGGTGTGCTTCTTAATCTTCTTGATTTTATAATTGAAAAGTTTTTCATTTTTTTAAAAATTCTGCTACCTTTTCCCTCATTTCAAAAGCTTTTTCAAACATAATCATATGTCCACAATCATTTAAAATCTCAGTTTTTGAGTTTTTTATTAAATTAGCAAATTTTTTTCCATTTTCAGTTGGCACCATTTTATCAAGTGCTCCAAAAATAAGAATTGTTGGACACTCAATACTTGTCGATGCATCTTTTCCGTTTTTATAATTATTACAAGCTTTAAGATCTACAGATAAAATTTCCTTAACTTCTCTTGATGAGTTGATAATTTTTTCTACCGGGTTTCCGCCAATAAATTTTTTTGATCCCTCATAACCCCATTTCATCATCAGATGAACTGCTTTTTTATCGCCAGACTCAGCTAAATCAATCAAATCTTGATTGACTGGCATTTTATAGGACCCAGCCAACAATACTAATTTAGAAATATGATTTTTATATTTTGAACCATATTCTATCGCCTCAAGGCACCCTTGCGAATGACCAATTATTGATATTTTTTCAACATTTATTTCATTTCTTATGTTTTCTAACCAGTCTGCAATTTTTTCTATGCTCGTTAGACATGGTCCATCTGATTTTCCATGGCCAGGTAAATCAATTGCTAAAATGTTAAAATTTTTGTTTGACAAATATTGTTCGGTTAAAGACCAAACAATATGTGTTAACCCACTACCATGAAGCAAAAAAATTGTTTCTTTATTTTTATCAAAATCTTTACCTGCATCGGAGGCAAAGACCTGCTTATTATCTACTTTAAGAATCAAGTAAGTTCCTTGGCTTTTTTTCTTAGCTCAAATTTTTGAATTTTTCCTGTTGAAGTTTTTGGTAATTCACAAAATGCTACTTTTTTTGGTATTTTAAAACCAGCTAAAGTCTCTCTACAAAAATCAATTAATTCTTTTTCTGATACATCTTTATCTTGCACTTTCTCAATAAAAGCACAAGGAACCTCTCCCCATTTTTCATCCGGTTTTGCAACTACTGCAGCTATCGAAACAGATGGATGTTTTGCTAAAGTATTTTCAATTTCTATAGATGAAATATTTTCTCCTCCTGAAATAATTATATCCTTAGATCTATCTTTAATTTTAATATATCCATCAGGATTAACTACAGCCAAATCCCCAGAGTGAAACCAACCATGTGACATTGCTTTATCTGTTGCATCTTTATCTTTAAAGTAACCTTTCATAACTACGTTACCTTTAATCATTATCTCACCAATGGTTTTTGCATCTTTAGGAACAGGTTTCATAGACTCGGGGTCCATTACTATTACATCCTCTGTATTAGGATATCTAACACCTTGTCTTGCTTTAATCTCATTTTTCTTGTCTTCATCAAAAGAATTCCAATTCTCATTCCATGCACATTGTAAAATATGTCCGTATGTTTCTGTTAGTCCATAAACATGCATTACTTCAAAACCAAGTGCTTCCATTTTTTTAAATATAATACTTGGTGGTGGTGCTCCAGCTGTAAGAACATAAACTTTATGTGTAAGTTTTTTTCTATCACTTTCTGATGCACCAGTTATCATATTTAAAACTATTGGTGCTCCACCAAAATGTGTGATTTCATGCTTAATAATTAACTCAAAAATTTTTTTTATATCAATGGCTCTTAAACAAATTGTTCTGCCGTTTAGCATCGGGATTGTCCAAGGATATCCCCAACCATTGCAGTGAAACATTGGAACAACTGTTAAAAAATTTAATCTATTTGGCATGTTCCATGCAATTGCACTTCCTGTAGACATTAAATAAGAACCTCTATGGTGATATACAACTCCTTTTGGATTTCCTGTCGTGCCTGAAGTATAACTTAAAGATATTGCTTGCCATTCATCTTTTGGTCTCTTCCAGATGAATGTTTCATCACCAGTATTCAGGAATTCTTCATATTCTTTTTCGCCAATTTTTTTTAATAAAGATTGATCAGCAAATTTATCATGAATATCAATTATTAAAGGTTTGTTTTTGGATAATTCCAATGCTTTTTTTAAAACTGAATGTAGTTGTCGATCTACAATTAATACTTTTGCTTCGCTATGATCAATAATATATGCAACTGTCTTAGCATCTAATCTTGTGTTTATAGTATTTAGAACTGCTCCAGTCATTGGTACAGAATAATGAGCCTCAAAAATTTCAGGTGTATTAAAAGCCATGACTGAAACTGTATCCCCCTCCTTAATACCAATTTTTTCTAGTGCACTCGCAAATTTTATGCATCTCTTATAAATTTGTTCCCAGGTGTAAGACCTATCTTCATAAATTAAAGCTTCATAATCTGGATAGATATCTTTTGCTCTTTCGAGGAAACTTAATGGGGTTAATGGAACAAAATTTGCGTTATTTTTGTCTAAGTTATTATCGTAATGACTCATTTCAGTTAAAATTAAAATTCATAATGTTTGAACTTCCTGAAATGGCAGATTTATAGTGTTGTTCAGCCCTAGGTAATACTTTTTCAAAATAAAATTTAGCAGTATTTATTTTGTCATCATAGAATTTCTTATTTTCTTCGTAATCTTTAAAACTTACTTGAAGTGTTTTAATCCAAGCAAAGGCCAAAGAAATATAACCAAGTGTTTTCAAATAATCATTTGCTGCTGCGCTTACATCATCTCTGTTAGTCTCAGATCTATCAATTGTCCATTCACTGAATTTTTTAAGGATTTCTAGATAATTATTAAATTCTTTAACAAACGGTTTAATTTTTTCGTTATTTGAATTAGTTTCAGATTTAATAAGATCTAAGAATTTATTAATTATGTTTCCATTTTTATTTGATAATTTTCTAAAAACTAAATCAGCAGCCTGCACTGAATTGGTCCCTTCGTAAATAGGTGTTATTCTATTATCTCTGTATAATTGCTCTATACCTTGATCTTTTGTATACCCATATCCTCCATATATTTGCATTGCATCACTAGTAATTTCCATACCTAAATCTGAAAATAAAGATTTTACAACTGGTGTCATTAATGAAACCATATCTGATGCATCTTGTTTAATTTTCTGATCACTATGATTTAAGCTAACTTCAGTTTGTTGTGACAACCAAAAACATAATGCTCTTTCTCCCTCAATTATTGATTTCATGTTTAATAATGACTTTCTTATATCTGCATGTTCAATAATTAAATCTGCATTTCCATTTTGAGATTTGTTATTATTGCTTTTACCTTGTTTTCTCTCTTTAGCATAGCTTAATGAATTCTGGTAAGCGATTTCTGAAATCCCTAAACCTTGAATTCCAACGACAATTCTCTCTAGGTTCATCATAGTAAACATTTGACTTAATCCTTTATTTTTAGGACCAATCATAAATCCAGTTGCGTCATCAAAATTTAAAACACAAGTTGCTGAACCTTTGATGCCCATTTTTGTTTCTATAGATCCTGTTGAAATTCCATTTCTTGCGCCAATTGTTCCATCATTTTTTACAACAAATTTTGGAACTAAAAATAAACTTATTCCTTTAGTTCCTTTAGGTGAGTCTGTTGCTCTTGCAATTACTAAATGGATTATATTTTCAGTAAGATCATGGTCTCCAGATGTAATAAATATTTTTTGACCTGTAATTTTATAAGTTCCATCTTGTTGTTCTACTGCTTTTGTTTTTAATAAACCTAAATCTGTTCCACAGACTGGCTCTGTTAAACACATTGTACCACTCCATTTACCCTCAACCATTTTAGGAAGATATTTATCTTTAATTTCATCTGAAGCGTGATGATGAATACAGTTATAAGCACCAAGAGTTAATTCACTATAAAGCTTAAACGCCAAACTAGCAGATGATATCATCTCATCAAAAAAAGCACTTACAGTTCTAGGCATTCCCTGTCCACCATATTTTGGATCGCAGGATAATGAAGTCCATCCATCCTCGATATATTTTTGATAAACTTCTTTATATCCAGGTGGTGTTCTTACTACGCCATTTTCTAGAACTGCAGGATTATCGTCTCCAGCTTTTGCAAGTGGTAAAATTAAATTTTCATTTATTTTTGCTGCTTCTTCTAAAATGTTTTTAACGAGATCTGGACTGACTTCTTTATACTTTTCTAAGTCATTATAATTTTTATTGTCTCTTAATTTCTCAAAAAGAAACATCATATCTTCAACAGGTGCTGTATAAGTTGTCATTTTTTTTACTATACTTAAATTAAGATAATTTAATTATTTTTGCAAACACGCAATAATCGCATCCCCCATCATAGAGGTGGAAACTTCTTTTTTTCCTTTAGAAATAATGTCTTTTGTCCTTAATCCATCGTCTAAAACTTTCTGAACTGCATTGTCCAATTCAGTGGACTCTTTATCTAAGTTTAGAGAATATTTTAAAGCCATTGAAAAACTTAAAATTGTTGCAATTGGATTAGCAATACCTTTGCCTGCGATATCTGGAGCAGAACCATGCACAGGTTCGTACATTGATCTTAAATTTCCATCTTTATCTTTTGCACCAAGTGAGGCTGAAGGTAGTAATCCTAATGAACCTGTAAGCATTGCTGCTTCATCAGAAAGTATATCTCCAAACAAATTATCAGTTACTATTACATCGAATTGTTTTGGATTTCTTAATAACTGCATAGCACAGTTATCCGCAAGCATGTGTTCTAAATTTACGTCTTTATAGTCTTTTTTGTGAAGAGTAGTTACCTCCTCTTTCCAAAGTTGACCAGCTTCCATAACATTTGATTTCTCACAAGAAGTAACTTTATTATTTCTTTTTTTGGCTAATTCAAAAGCAACTCTTGCAACTCTTTCAATTTCTTTGGATGTATATGTATGAGTATTAATTCCTTTTCTCTCTCCATTATCGATGGGCTTTATACCTCTTGGTTCACCAAAATAAATTCCTCCAGTCAATTCCCTTACAATCATTATATCAAGTCCTGATACTATTTCGGGTTTTAAACTAGAAGCCTCAACTAACTGTTTAAAACAAATAGCAGGTCGTAAATTTGCAAAAAGTTTAAGTTCTTTTCTTAATTTTAGTAATGCTCTTTCTGGTTTTTTAGAAAAATCTAAGTTATCCCATTTAGGGCCTCCTACAGCGCCTAAAATTACTGCTTCACATTCTAAGGCTTTAAAAAATACTTCATCGGTAATGGGAGTTTTAAATTTATCATACGCAGCCCCACCTACTAAATCTTGATCTACTTCGAAATCAAGAGATCTATTTTTATTAAACCATTCAATTATTTTTTTTACTTCATTGATTACTTCTGGACCAATACCATCCCCAGGTAAAAGTAAAATTTTTCTTTTTTTTACTTTAATCATTAAAAATCCAAGGCTTCGATGACTTTATTTTGCTTTCATAAGCTGAAATCTTTGAAGACTGGGCTAACGAAAGAGAGATATCATCTAAACCTTCTAGAAGGCATTTTTTTTTAAATTCATCAATTTCAAACTTAATTTCATTATTTCCAAATTTTATAGACTGGTCCTCCAAGTTTATCGATATTTCTTCTTTTCTTGTAGAGTATTCAGATAATTCTTTTATTACTTCCTCTTTGACAGTTATTGGTAAGATGCCATTTTTGAAACAATTATTGTAAAATATATCTGCATAACTAGAACTTATTACACAAGTAATACCAAAGTCTAAAAGTGCCCAAGGCGCATGTTCTCTCGATGAGCCACATCCAAAATTTTTACCAGTGATTAATATTTTTGATTGATTGTAAGGTTCATTATTTAGAACAAAGTCAGAAATTTCTTTACCTTCATCATCATACCTCATCTCGAAAAAAAGATTTTTTCCTAAACCTGTCCTTTTAATAGTTTTTAAAAATTGTTTAGGAATTATCATATCCGTATCGATATTAACTATTGGTATGTATGCAGGAATGCTTTTTAATTTATTAAACTTTTTCATTAATTTTTATACTTTCTTACATCATCAAAATTTCCAGAAATTGCTGCAGCTGCTGCCATAGCTGGGCTAACTAAATGTGTTCTACCACCTCTACCCTGTCTACCCTCAAAATTTCTGTTAGATGTTGATGCGCATCTTTCCTCTGGTTTAAGTTTATCAGCATTCATTGCTAAACACATGGAACATCCTGGTTCTCTCCATTCAAATCCAGAATTTAAAAATATTTTATCTAAACCCTCTTGTTCAGCTTGTTCTTTTACTAACCCTGATCCTGGAACGACCATGGCTTTTACATGAGATGCAATTTTCTTATCCTTTAGAATTTTTGCTGCATCTCTTAAATCTTCAATTCTACCATTTGTACAGCTACCTATGAAAACTTTGTCAATTTTTATATCTTTAATTAATGTATTTGGTTTGAGACCCATATATTTTAAAGATCTTTCAATCGAGTTTCTTCTGTCATTATCTTTTTCATCAGAAGGATTAGGGACTTTTCCATCTATAGTAATGACATCTTGTGGTGATGTACCCCAAGTAACCATCGGCTGTATGTCTTCTCCTCTAAGTGTAACTTCTTTATCAAAATTAGCGTTATTATCTGAATTAAGTTTACTCCAATATTCAACTGCTTTATCCCAGATTTCATTTTTTGGTGCCATCGGTTTACCTTTTAAATATCTAAATATCTTTTCGTCAGGAGCTATCAATCCTGCTCGTGCTCCGCCTTCGATTGTCATGTTGCAAATTGTCATTCTATTTTCCACTGTCAATGATGAGATAACATCTCCAGCATATTCAATGACATAACCTGTACCGCCAGCAGTTCCAATTTTTCCTATTATTTGTAAAATTACATCTTTAGACGTTACTCCGATTGGTAATTTACCATTAACGCTTATTCTTAAATTTTTTGATTTTTTTTGAACCAACGTTTGGGTTGCCAACACATGCTCAACTTCTGAAGTACCTATTCCAAAAGCTAATGCGCCAAAAGCTCCATGGGTTGCTGTATGACTATCTCCACAAACAATTATGTTCCCAGGCTGTGTAAATCCTTGCTCTGGCCCAATAATATGTACTATACCCTGTCTTTTGTCAGACATTCCAAAAAGTTTAATTCCAAACTCCTTACAATTCCTACCTAGTGTATCAACTTGGATTTTAGACTCCTCATCTGCAATACCTTTAGATCTATCTGTAGTTGGAACATTATGATCTGCAACTGCAAGTGTTAATTTGGGATTTCTAACTTTCCTGTTAGAATTTCTTAAACCTTCAAAAGCTTGGGGACTAGTAACCTCATGTATTAAATGTCTATCGACAAATAACAAAGATGTGCCATCTTCTTGCTGATGTACTAAATGTTCTTCCCAGATTTTATCGTATAAAGTTTTTGACATTTAAAAAAGTTTAATTTTATTTAGCCTTTTTAGTGCTGTCTTCTTTAAGACTCTCATCTTTTTTTAAAGATGGAGATTTATCATCCTCAGGAGTTTCTACTTTATCATCTTTTGTAGTCTGTTTAACAACATTTTCCTCTGTTACTCCCTCAGGTTTTGTCTCTATATCAATACCGATTTTCTTTTTAATTTTTTCAGCAATTTTTGCCGATTTCCCTTTTCTGTCTCTTAAGTAGTATAGCTTAGCTCTTCTTACTTTTCCAGATCTTATAACTTTAATAGTATCAACAATTGGACTAAAGAGTGCAAATGTTCTTTCAACTCCTTCGCCAAAGGATATTTTTCTTACGGTAAATGAAGAGTTAATATCTCTATTTTTTTTTGCGATACAAACGCCCTCGAAATATTGAATTCTTTCTCTCTTTCCTTCTGTAATTCTAACACCAACTTTAATAATATCTCCAGGAAAGAAATCTGGTAATTTTTTTTCTGCTGAGATTTTCTTTACGTTCTCTCTATTTATTTGTTCAATATTTTTCATTTGTATATTTATCAATTTAATTCTTTTTATATTTTTGCCACAAGTCTGGTCTTCGGTGGCGTGTTATAGCCTCTGATTGAGATAAACGCCAGTCTTTAATTTTGCTATGATCTCCTGATAAAAGCACCTCAGGAACTGGTGTTTTTTCCCATATTTGTGGTTTTGTATACTGAGGATACTCCAATAAACCATTTTCAAAACTTTCGTCTTTGTAAGAATTTTCATTTCCTAGAACACCCGGCACAAGTCTTAATATGCTATCCAAAATTACGTATGCAGCTGTCTCGCCACCTGACAAAATGTAGTCCCCGATACTTATCTCTTCAATACCTCTGGACTCTATGACTCTTTGGTCAATTCCTTCAAAATGACCACAAAGAATATTTATTTTTTTTTCGTTCAAAAATTTTTTTGCTTTAATTTGATCAAAAGTCTTTCCTTTAGGTGTTAAGTAAATAATTTTTTCATTTTTTTTTAAATTTTGATCTAGAGCTTTTGCAACTACATCAGGTTTTAAAACCATTCCTTCACCACCTCCGTAAGGAGTATCATCTACTGTTTTATGCTTATCCTTTGCGTAGTCTCTAATATTGATTACATCCAAGTTCCACAAACTTTTCTCAATTGCTCTTCCATAGATACCTTTGCTTAGAATTCCTGGAAAAAAGTCTGGATATAAAGTGAATATTTTTACTTGAAACATTATTTTTTATTTTCTTCTGCCTTTGGAGCTTCTTTTGGAGCATCAGCTTTTTTCTCTTCTGCCTTTGGAGCTTCTTTTGGAGCATCAGCTTTTTTATCCTCTTTTTTTTCAGCACCAGCATCTTGTTTTTTTCTATCTTTTTTTGGAATAGCCTTGTTGGGATTATTACCAGCTGCAGGCATTTCAATTAATTTATTCTCCCCTAAAATTCTTGCAACTCTAGTAGTTGGTTTTGCTCCTTGACCTAACCAATATTTAATTCTCTCAGATTCAAGACCTACTCTATCTTTTTTATCTTTTGGTAACAGTGGATTGAAATATCCTAGTTTTTCTATAAATCTTCCATCTCGTGGAAATCTGCTGTCTGCTACAACTATCTTATATACTGGTCTTTTTTTTGTACCGCCCATTGATAATCTAAGTTTTAACATTTTTTCTCCTTTATTATTTTAATTGATTGAAGAGTTCTGGTGGCAATCCTTTATCCATTAACCCTTTTGTGTTTCCTTTTGACATTTTTTTCATCATGTCAGACATCATTTTAAATTGTTTTAACAATTTATTGATAGTGGCAATATCTGTACCAGAGCCATTAGCAATTCTTTTTTTTCTAGATCCATTTATTATTTTAGGATTATCTCTCTCTTGTTTTGTCATTGACAATATTACTGCCTCATTTTGAGTTATAATTTTTTCATCAACTCCTGCTTGATCCATTTGTGATTTTAATTTTGAGACACCTGGTAAAAAAGACATTACTCCCTCTATACCACCCATTTTTTTCATTTGTCTTAATTGTGTTAAATAATCATCTAGTGAAAATTGTCCTTTTTTTAAAGTTTCTTCAGCTTCTTTTAATTTTTCTTCGTCGATGTCTTGTGCTGCTTTCTCAACTAGAGAAACGATATCTCCCATACCTAAAATTCTATTTGCAATCCTGTCAGGGTGAAAAATTTCTAGATTTTCGATTTTTTCTCCTATTCCTAAAAATTTGATTGGCACATTAGCAACATGTTTCATACTAAGTGCTGCACCACCTCTTCCATCTCCATCAGCACGTGTTAAAATTATTCCTGTAAGTTTTACTGTATTTCCAAATTCCTTTGCCACATTAGCAGCTACTTGACCAGTAAGTGAATCAGCGACCAGTATTGTTTCAGTTGGTTTTATGACTTCCTCTATTTGTTTTATTTCACTCATCATCTGTAAATCGATTTGTGTTCTTCCAGCGGTATCAAAAATAATAACATCTGAGCCATTAAGGTTTGCAGCCGTTAAGGCTCTTCTGCAAATATCCGTGGGTGTTTGACCTTCTATTATTGGCAGTGTTTGAATATTATTTTGCTCACCAAGAACTTTTAATTGGTCTTGAGCAGCAGGACGATAGATATCTAAACTTGCCATCATGATCTTTTTTTTGTTATTTTTTTCTAAAAATTTAGATAATTTTGCGGTACTAGTTGTCTTACCAGATCCTTGGAGTCCTACCATCATAATTGAAATTGGTGGATTAGATTTTAAATTAATTTCTTGATTTTTATCACCTAAGAAATTTACAAGCTCGTCATAGACAATTTTTACAACCATCTGCCCAGGAGCTGTTGATCTTAGAATTTCTTTCCCTAAAACTTTCGGTTTAACATTATTAATAAATTCTTTTGCGACGTCTAAAGAAACATCTGCCTCTAATAGAGCTTGTCTTATTAATCTTAAACCATCATCAACCTGACCTTCATCAAGTGATGGTGATTTTTTAAATTTATCGAGTATACCCTCGAATTTATTTGTTAAATTTTCAAACATATTTTAATCCAGCAGTCATCGCACCAGTGGGCGAACCCTCGCTGACTGGTGTCGATCTCTTTGTTTCCAAAGACACCGCAAAATGCTGTTTTTTTGCGGAAGTGGTGAGAAACTATAATAGAGGTTCAAAAAGTCAATAAATAAGTTAAGTATAAATATATGGATTTTAAAGCATATAAAATGGACGGTTTAGGAAATGACTTTGTTATTATCGATCAAAGAGATAGTGACTTTGAATTAAATAAGTCTCAAATAAAAAGTATTTGTGACAGAAAAAAAATTGGTTGCGATCAACTAATTTTAGTTAAAAAAAGTGAAAAAGTTGATGCTTATTTAATTTTTAAAAATTCTGATGGATCCGACTCAGCAGCTTGTGGTAATGGTACGAGATGTGTAGCAAGCCTTTTGTCAAAAGAAAATGCTAAAAGTGAAATCACATTTGAAACGGAGAGCGGTATTCTAAAATCTAAAATCTTAAATGAGAATAATATCCAAACTAATATTGGAATTCCTAAAACAAGTTGGAATGAAATACCTTTAGCAAAAGAAGTAGATACAAAGAATGTTGAAATTAAAGTAGATAATCTTAATCTTTCAGGGACAGCAGTGAATGTTGGAAATCCGCATATAATTTTTTTTACTGAAGATTTAGATAAAATTCAAATAAAAGACATAGGGCCTAAAATTGAAAGTAATTCTTTGTTTCCAGAAAAAGTAAACGTGACATTTGCAAAAAAAATTAATGATAAACATTTTAAGGTTTTACATTGGGAAAGAGGGGCAGGCTTGACTAAAGCTTGTGGTACTGCAGCGTGTGCTACAGCAATTGCAGGTGAAATAAATAAAGTTTCAATTTATCCTACTGAAATTGAATTTAAATTAGGAAAGATCAAAATAAATAAGGACGTTGATGGAAATATCCTTATGGAAGGAAATGTATCTAATATAGAAAAAATTCATTTAAACCTATGATAAATATTTTTAAAAAATTTAAAGACGGTTTAAAAAAAACTACTTCAAATTTTTCTAAAGGTATTAAAGAAATCATAATTAACAAAGAAATTGGTGATAAAGAATTAGAAAAAATTGAAGAATTTTTGATCCAATCAGATGTTGGGGTAAAAGCATCTTCTGAAATTAGAGAGGAAATTTCTAACCGTAAAATTGATCCGAGTAAGAACGAACTTGAAGAGATTCAAAATATTATAAATAATTATATAAATTCTTTATTGAAACCTTTAGAAAACAAAAATTTTTTTAGTAAAACTCAAGAGAGAAAAGCAGTTCTTATCTCTGGAGTAAATGGTGTAGGCAAAACCACAACAATTGCAAAAATGTCAAAACTTTATAAATTAAATCATAATGAAGTAATTTTTGTAGCTTGCGACACATTTAGAGCAGCAGCAATTGATCAGCTGGAGAGATGGTCAAAAAAATTAAATTGCGAAATAATTAAGTCCGAACCAGGAAGTGATCCTGCATCTGTTGCCTATAAGGCTATGGAGTTTGCAAAGAAAAATAATGTAGATATTACTTTAATAGATACAGCGGGTAGATTGCAAAATAAAAAAAATTTAATGGATGAATTTAAAAAAATTGGAAATGTAATAAAAAAAATAGATGAGAAAGCGCCACAAGATGTAATTTTAGTCTTAGACGCTACATCTGGTCAAAACGCTATAAATCAAGTCGAAGAATTCAATAAGATTATACCAATCACAGGGTTAATTATGACCAAACTTGATGGTACAGCAAAAGGTGGTATTTTAATTGCAGTTTCTAAAAAATTTCAGTTACCGATTATCGCTTTAGGGTTTGGTGAAAAAGAGGATGATCTTCAAATCTTTGATAGTGAAAGTTTTTCTAAAAATTTCATTAATTTTAATTGATCACTATATAATTTTTAAAAAATTTTTAATTTTTTCTAACAACTCTTCATCAAATTCCATCATATGGTCATCATCTTTTCTAAAATAACTTAACTTGGGTTCAGAAAACTTTTCGAACATTTCTTTTCCCATGCTGAAAGGGACAATTTTATCTTTGTCACCATGCATTACCATTTTAGGAAAATTTATTTTATCAATTTTTTTTATCGATTCGTATTTATCTTTCAAAAGTATTTTTACTGGCAAATATGGATAATATATTTTTGATAATTTAACCATTGATGTAAAAGGCGACTCTAAAATTATTCCTGCAAAATTATGTTTTGATGCTAAATCAACAGCCACTGCTGTTCCTAACGACTCACCGTATAAAATTATGTCTTTGTCAGATACACCAATATTATTTAGCCATTTTTTTGCTGCCTCAGAATCTTTGTAAAGACCGATTTCATTTGGCTCACCCTTATTACCACTAAATCCTCTGTAAGCTATAATCAAATAGTTTAAATCAAGTTTTGAAATATCGTTTAATTTATAAATTCTATTTTGAAGATTTCCTGCATTACCATGAAAAAAGAGCAATGTTTTAAATTTTTTATTTTTTAAATGATGCCAGCCTAAAAGTTTAAAATCTGAATTTATATAAACTTTTTCAATTTTATGATTTAATTGATTTTCCTCAAGATAGTTATTTTCATTAGGGTGATACATTAATTTTCTCTGTGAAAGAAAAATAACGATTACAACCACTAGATAAATGACTGTTAAAGCTATAGCTGAATTTAAAATTATCATTGAAATTTTCTTATACATTTTTTTTTTTATATTTTACTAAATAAACACCTAAAAATACTAATATTGTTCCATATACATGGAAAGTTTTTAAATTTTCACCAAAAAACAAAATTCCATAAAAAGCACCATACACAGTAAAAAGGTATAAAGTGAAACCAGTTGTAGTTGCTCCTAAATATTTTTGAGCATAGGTATACAAGGAAAATGCTATTATCCCTGGTGAGACTGCAGCAAATATTACCCAAATTATAAAGTTTGTATCAAACGTAGTACTTTTTATAAAAATTTCTTCAGTCAGATAAAAAGGTAATAAACTTAAAGCACCAAATAAAGATATTAGTGTAAAACGTTCAAATACTTTAAGCGATGACTTCCAATAAAATAGAAAAATAGAGTATAAAGCCCAACCAATTGATGCTCCTAACATCCAGAGATCACCTTTGGTAAACATTAGTTCAATTAATGCTAAATAATCTCCTTTGATAATAATAATTATAACTCCCAATAAACATGATATTAGTCCTATTGTTTTAAGTAAATTCATTTTTTCTTTAAAAAAAAAATAGCTTATTAAAATTATAAAAATTGGAGAAGAAGTATAAATTATACCCATATTTATTATTGTCGTAGTTTGACCTGCAATAAATGGAAAAGCTCCACAAACTCCGCATCCCATAAAACCCAAAAAAAACAATTTCTTATATTCTTTAAGTATAATTTTTTTTTTAGAAAAAATTGTGTAATTAAAAATTAGAAGAATTAAAAAAACAGTTAACCACCGCCAAAAAGCAAGAGATATTGGCGGTATGTATTCAACTCCACCTCTTGCAACTACAAGATTGCTTGCCATAAATATTGGTTGAATTACTAATAAAGAATAAGCTAGAAGCTCTTTTTTAATCACGAAACGTGTTATGATTTATCGAAAAAAGATTCGTATATCATCATTACTATCGCTATACCCATTAAGATATATACTGGCAAAACATCCAAAAAACCAATCATCATAGATCTTGTTAGTGTTGTTGCGAGTCCAACTAAAAAAAATATTGCAAAACTTAGACCAATAATAACTGTGATTTTATTCATTAAATTTTTTGCTCTCCTTTTCCAGCCAGTTAGCTACACCTAAAAATCTGTTATCGTCATGCCTGTCACCAACTAATTGGACACCTAATGGTAAATTATTTTCTCCTTGAAGTAAAGGTAGAGAAATTGCTGGTGTATGCATATACGACCATACTCTATTAAAATCAGCACTTCCTGTACTTTTTAAACCTTTATCAGCTACACCAGTACTACATGGACTTAACACTCCATGATAATCTTCGAATACCTCTTTATAAGACTCATAACTCCTCTCCATAAAGTCAACGGCATCTAAATATTCTTTAGCAGAATGCTTCATACCCTTTGAAATAGCTGATCGCATTTCCTTTGAAAGTTTTGATTTTGATTTTTTGTAATAAACTTGAAAGTTATTAGCTAAATCAGTTTCATGTATTAATCTGTGGTATTTGTCTATATCCTTAAAGTATGAAGGAGTATCAAATACTTCAATATTTTTTTTAAAAGATTTTATAAAATATTCAAATGCCTCTCTGGATTTTTTATCAACTTTCTTCCAACTATCTGTCTTGTAAAAAATAAACTTTGGATCAAACATAGGTCCTTTTTTACACTCGTCTAACATAAATTCTGAGGAATAATGTATGGTCGCTTTATCGTAAGAATCTTTTTTGATTAACACTTTTGCAAGTAAAGCAACATCCTCTACTGTTCTTCCAAAAACTCCTATATGGTCAAGATTATACGAAGTTCTTAAAACTCCATTACGTGAAATTAATCCATAACTCGGTTTGTAACCAACAACACCACAGTAAGACGCTGGTCTAATCACTGAACCTCCTGTTTGAGAACCAATTGATAAAGGCGCCATATGAGAAGCTATAACAGCTGCCGACCCACTAGATGATCCACCTGGAGTTCTTGAATAATCGTGAGGATTTGTTGTTTTAGGTGGAGCAAGATAAGCCAATTCAGAAGTATTTGTTTTTCCCATGATTAATGCTCCTGATGATTTAAGCAAATCTACTATCTCTGCATTTTGTGACTCTGTTTTTCCTTTTCTTAAAACAGTTCCACACTCAGTTGGCATATCATATGTTCCTATTATATCTTTTAGTGCTACCGGAATTCCGTGGAGAGGCCCTAAGGGTTTGCCCGATCTTCTATGATTGTCTGCCTCTTCTGCCTTTTCTAGAAGAAGTTTTTTATCAAAATGGGCCCAAGCTTTTACATCTTTTTCAAATTTATCTATTTGCTCAATGTATGATTTACACAAATCAACAGAGTTTAGATCAGATTTTTTTATTTTTTCTGCTATTTCAGAGACAGTTAATTGAAATATATTGGACATTAAAATTTATTCTGCGAATAAAACATCTGGTAACCATAAAGCAATACCAGGAAACATGTACATTAAAACCATTGCAAATATTACTATTCCAAGAAAAGGCATTATACCTCTAAAAATTTGCAGTAGTTCAACATTTTTACTTTGCACACCTTTTAAATAATAAGCTGACATTGCCATCGGCGGAGTTAGAAAAGATGTTTGTAAATTTAAAGCTATTAACATTGCAAAAAAATACGGGTTTACCCCGAAAAATTCTACTAGCGGTAAAAATATTGGTACGAATATAATTAAAATTTCAGTCCACTCTAATGGCCAACCAAGTAAAAATATTATGATTTGTGTGATAACTAAAAATTGCCAAGGTTGAATATCCATTGATTTAAAAAATTCTTCAAAAACTTCGTGGCCGCCTAAATATGAAAAAACTGATGCAAATGTCCAAGATCCAACAAATAACCACATAATCATTGCGCTGGTTTTAGCTGTTAGAAAAACTGATTCTTTAAAATTCTTCCATTTTAATGACTTATAAAAAAAAGATAAAATCAAAGCTCCAAATGCTCCTACTGCAGCCGCCTCTGCTGGAGTAGCTAGTCCACCTAAAATTGTACCTAAAACTAAAATTATTAATGAGAACAATGGAACAAAAGAAACTAGAACCTCTTTTAAAATTACTGATCTTGGCGGAATTTCCTCAGCTGCAGGCTTAGGTGCTAGAGACGGATTGAAATATGCTCTTATAATTACATATAAAATATAAAGACCTGCTAACATTAAGCCAGGAAATATAGCGGCAGCAAAAAGTCTTAGTGGAGATAATTGAGCTATTACTGCATATACAATTAACATAATACTTGGAGGTATTAAAATTCCTAAACATCCTCCTGAACATATAACTCCGGATGCAAATTTTTTATCATATCCAGCTCTGATCATTGCTGGCCAAGCTAAAAGGCCCATTAAAGTTACAACTGCTCCAATTATTCCTGTTGCTGTAGAAAATAATGCACATGTTACGAGTGCTGCGACAGCCATTGAGGCTGGTAGTCTATGGGAAGCAAGTCTTATAGCAAAAAACAATTTTGCTACTATCCCAGCTCTTTCAACTAAGTAACCCATAAATAAAAATAAAGGCACCGCAGTTAAAACTGTATTATCCATTATGGTGTAAGTATTTTGGACTAATAAAGAAAATATCCGATTATCAAGCAGATGATCCATCCTAGTTGGATCAAAATAAGCGTAATATCCAAACCCAACACCCATAGCTAGTAGAGTGAATGCAATTGGGAAACCTAAAAGAACTGCAAACAAAAATAAGCTCATCATTAATATTGCAATTTCTGGATTTGTTAATTCAAATAACATCAGCTTTTTCGTCTTTCTGAGATGTTCTCATTAATATTTTTTCAGTTTCTTCAGCACCTGCTGACATTCTCTCTGGCCAATGACCTGTTTTAATACAAATGATCGCTCTACAAACTTCACTAATTCCTTGGATTGTTAATAAAATTCCTGACAGTGGTATTATAGATTTTGCCATATAAATTTGTATTTGTGCTGGACTGTTCCAACTAGTTTCTTTAATTTTCCATGCTAACGCTGCATATTCGTATCCATAAAATACTAGAGCCAAAATTCCAGGAAAGAAAAAAATAAAATATAAAATTAAATCAATCCAGCCCTGAACTTTTGTAGGAAACAATCTATAAATAACATCCCCTCTAACATGTGCCTCTGTTGACAAACAATAAGCACCTGCCATCATAAAAATTGCACCATACATTTGTAAACTAAAGTCAAAATTCCAAAGTGTAGGGCTATTAAAAGCGTAAGCCATTATTACTTCATAGCAAGTTCCACCCATAAGTATAACTATGCACCATGAAAAGGCTTTACCCATTGATGCACTTAGTGTGTCTGCAAATTTTATGAAAGATTTCATAATATCACTTTACGTTAAATTCTATCTATTAATCAAACAAAAAAAAGGGGGCCATTGGCCCCCTTAATTAAGATTATATCTTGATTATATTTTTACTTTAGCAATTGGTCCAAACTCATTTTCATATGCTAACTTGTAATTAGGCTGATTCATCAGCAAGTATTTCATTACTCTCTTAGCGTATGCTTTTTGAGAATCGACGATTTTCTTAAAGAAAGGATCTTTCTTATTGAAATCACCGATAACTTTATCCCAACCTTTTAACTGTTGAGCTAAAATTTCATCTGAAGTTTGGTAAACATTTACTTTATGTTGATTCATTAATTTAGATAAATCAGCTGAATATCTAACTAATGCTTTAAAGTAGTTATCTGTGTTTGCAGCGTAAGCAGCATTTTTCAATATTGCTTTGTTTGCTGGTGACAGACTATTAAATGTTTTATTGTTAATTGGTATTTCAAACATCTCTTGAGATTGGTGGAAGCTTCCTAAGTGATAATGCTTAGAAACATCTTGCATACCAAACTGAGAGTCTGAAGTTGGGTTGTTAAACTCAGCTGCTTCAATCAAACCAGTTTTCATAGCTGGTTGGATTTCACCACCTGGTAACTGTCTTACGACCATTCCCATTGCTGTAAGAACGTTAGTAGCAAGACCAACTGTTCTGTACTTCATACCTTTAACGTCAGATACTTTTGTTACGTTCTTTTTAAACCAACCAAAAGGTTGTGCTGGCATAGGCATGTGGAATACACCTGTGTAATCGAAACCAACTTTTGCAAGTGTTTCTTCATACAGTTTTCTTCCGCCACCGTACTCCATCCATCCCATTACTTCTTGAGATGACATACCGTATGATGGTCCAGTACCAAATAATGATGCTGCTGGATTTTTACCATACCAATAAGCAGTTACCCAGTGTCCCATATCTACAGCACCTGAACTTACCGCTTGACCGATCTCACTAGTCTTTACAACTGCTCCAACTGGTTGAAGATCGATTTTTAAAGAACCGCCAGACATGTCGCTAACCATTTTGCAATAGTCTCCTGCCATTTCAAAAAAGATGTTAGCACCACTTGGCCATGCAGCTTGCATTTTTAGAGTTTGTGGAGCTCCGAATGCAATGTTTGGCATTGCTACTGCTGCTGTTGCTGCTGCACCAGTTGCTGCCGCTGCCTTAAAGAACTTACGTCTTGAAGGAATTTTTCCCTTCAATGATTTTTTTTCTTTAATCATTTATTTCTCCTCTATTAGTTAATTAACTTGATATTATTAAAGCACAAAATGAACTTGGAGTCTTAGGTTAAAATTGTTCTAAACTTAATTATTTACAACTATTGGTAGTATAAATTTATCAATTTACTTTATTTTTGCAGCTTCCCGTTTTGAAAAATTCCTCAATGTTATCGATAGCAAGATTAGCCATGGCTGTTCTAGTTTCTTTAGTGGCACTTCCAAGATGAGGAAGTATGAAAACACTTTTATGTTTAAGATATCCTGGGTTTAAATTGGGTTCGTTTTTATAAACATCTAAACCAGCTGCATAAACTTTTCTTCTATCTAATGCATCCAGTAAAGCTTCATCGTCTACTATATCTCCTCTTGCTACATTAGTTACTACTGCACCCTTTGGTAAATACTCCAAAGTTTCTTTATTTATAAGATTAATTGTTTCTTTTGAGGCTGGGCAACATACAGATAATACATCTGAAACTTCCATTAAACTTTTTAGATTATCATGATAAGTAGCTCCTTGTTCTTTATCAGAGCTCAATTTAGATCTATTGTGATAATGTATTATCATACCAAGCGACTTTGCTATTTTAGCAATTTTTTGACCGATACGTCCCATCCCTAAAATTCCTAACCTTGAGCCAGTTAATTGTTTGCCAATCAAATAGTCTGCTGACCATTTCCAATTAGACTCTTTTGCAGCTTGAATACCTTCACTTGCTCTTCTACAAGCTCCTAGAATTAACAATATTCCTATTTCAGCTGTAGCATCTGTTAAAACATCTGGAGTGTTTGTAACTGCTATATTTCTTTTTTTAGCAGCTACTAAATCAATATTACCAAATCCTACAGCAAAATTTGATAAAATTTTTATACTCTCTGGTAATTTATTGATAGTTGCCTCATCCATTTTATCAGTTAGCGATGTTAATATTCCATCACAACCTTGGCTTAATTCCACTAATTTAGATTGAGAATAAAGTTCATCATTTAAATTAAGTTTAGCCTCCCACAACTTTGAGGCTTTTTCCTCATTTGATCTTAGAAGTTTTCTGGTAATTAAAATTTTTTTCATTCAACTTATTAGTTTAAGTCAAAAATTTTACCAGGATTCATTATATTGTTTGGATCAATGGTTCTTTTGATAGATTTCATAACAGGTAAATTATCACCATGTTCTTTAAGAAGGTAATCTTTTTTATGAAGCCCAACTCCATGTTCCCCAGTAATTGTGCCTTCTAGTTCTAATGTTTTTTCTATAAGAATATCACTAAATTTTCGTATTTTTTGATAGGTCTCTTTTTTTTCTGGGTCATAGGGTAGTAAAACATGGAAATTACCATCACCAAGATGACCAACCATTGGGGCTCTTAAACCAAATTTTTTAGCCTCAGCATCTGCAAAGTTGACACATTCCGTTATTTTAGAAATGGGTAAGCAAACATCAGTTGAGTACACTCTGCCATTATTTATTTGCGCCTTGACAGAATAATAGACATCATGTCTTGCCTTCCATAGCTTATTTCTATCCGTCAAATCTTTTGCCCATTTAAAGGAGCTTCCATTATTATTTTTCGATATTTCTTCAACAATATCTATTGATTCTTTATTCGAAGTTTCTGATCCATGGAATTCAAAAAATAAAGTCGGTGTAGCTTCTACGTCTTTTAATTTAGAGTATTCTATACTAATCTCCATTTGATCTTTATTAAGCATTTCAATTCTTGCAATCGGAATACCATATTGAATTACCTCCTGCGCAGTTTTTACTGCATCCTCTAAAGTTTTAAAATGACATACTGCACTCATAATGCTTTCTGGAATTGGTGACAATCTTAGCTGGATCTCTGTTATAACTCCAAGTGTGCCTTCAGAACCAATAAACAAATTTGTTAAATTATATCCAGCTGAAGTTTTTTTTGTTCTGCTACCAGTTTTTATTATATCTCCATTTGGTAAAACAACTGTTAATCCAGTAATAACAGTTTTCATAGTTCCATATTTAACCGCCATTGTTCCTGACGCTGAAGTAGAGGCCATTCCACCAATTGCAGCATTTGCACCTGGATCGATTGGAAAAAATACCCCATCTTCTCTTAAATAATCATTTAATTGTTCTCTAGTTACACATGCCTGAACTTTACAATCAAAATCCTCTACGTTTACACTTAATACTTTATTCATCTTTTCAAGAGAAATTGTAATCCCTTGATCGTTCCCGACAACATTGCCTTCTAAAGAGGTCCCTGTTCCAAACGGAACAACAGGTATCTTATGTTGATTGCATAATTTTAATATCTTAGAAACTTCTTCATTAGTTTCCGGAAATACTACAGCCTTAGATAAAATTGGATCATAAGTGTCTTCTCCTCTTGCATAATTCAATCTTGTTGATTCTGACTCGGAAAACCTAGAATTTAGTATTTTTTTTAATTCGGACTGAAGTTCGCTATTCATATGTTAATGATACTATATAAATCTTACAAAAAAAATACTTAAATTATTTAAGCATTTTTTTTATGTTTTCCAATGCTTGAGAAATGTTATCTCTTGATGCTGCGAAACTAAATCTCACATAATCCTGACAAGTTTGACCAAATGCTGTTCCTGGTACGATTGCAACACCAGCTTCGTGCATAGCTTTTTTACAAAATTCACTTCCATTCATTCCAGTCTCTTTTACTTTTGGAAAAGCATAAAATGCACCACCAGGTAAACTACATTCAACACCTGGCAAATCATTTAGGCCTTTGTGAATAAGGTCTCTTCTTGCTGTAAATTTTTCCATCATTTCATGTATTGAGTCGTCTGGTCCATCTAGTGCAGCAATACCGGCATATTGAGCAGCTGCGTTAACACAAGAAACGCTATTTATTAATAATTTATTAACATGTTCAACTAAATGCTCAGGCCAAAAACTCCAACCTAATCTCCATCCAGTCATAGAATAAGCTTTACTCCATCCCTCTAATACAATGAGTCTTTCTCTTAATTTAGGATAATTAAAAAAAGTTGGCATCTCTTTGCCATCAAAAATTTGTCTACTATAAATCTCGTCACTTAAAATTGTTACATGTGGGTGTTGCTCTAAACCTTTAGCAAGTTTATCAATTTCAGATTTTTCTACAAAACTTCCTGTTGGGTTATTAGGATTAATCAAAATTAATAATCTTGTTTTGTCAGTTATTAAAGATAATATTTCCTCTGCATTAAACTTTAGATCTTTATCTTTAGTAAGATCATATGGAACTGGAGTAGATCCAGTATAGTTAATCATAGACTCATAAATAGGAAAAGCTGGTGTTGGATGAATTATTTCTACACCTGGTTCTCCAAAACATTGGATCGCATAGTGCATTGTTGGTTTACCACCTGGCATTATGATAATTCTTTCTGGGTCAACATCTTGATTATAAAGAGTTTTAATTTTTCTTGAAACTGCTTGTCTACATTCTAGAATTCCATTTGATAAAACATAACCGTGGTGGCCATCATCTAGAGCTTTTTTTGCAGCGTCAACTACATGTTTTGGAGTTTTAAAATCAGGTTGACCTAATCCAAGATGTATCATTGGTTTTCCTGAAGCCTCTAATTTTTTCGCTTCCGCTAAAACTGAGAATGCAGTCTCAGTTCCTAATCTATCTAAACTTTTCGCTAGTTTCATAATTTTTTATAATTATCCAATATTTCTATAAATTAATTTTGAACTATTCAACTCTTTTAAATTTTTGCAACCCATTAAAACCATATTTCTATTAATTTCGTCATGTATTGTCTTCAATAAATGCTCAACTCCTTGCTGACCACCTGCGGCTAAAGAGAACAAAAACATTTTACCAAAACTACAAGCTTTAGCTCCAGCGGCTATTGCTTTTAAGACATGAGTTCCTCTTCTAACCCCACCATCCAAAATAATTTCAAGTTTATCACCAACAGCATCGGATATCGCTTTAATTTGGTCAAACGGTGATCTTGAACCATCTAGTTGTCGACCACCATGATTAGATATCATTATAGCTGAGCACCCAATATCAATCGCTCTTTTTGCATCCTCAACTGACATAACTCCTTTTAGAGCAAAAGGACCATTCCATTTTTTTACACAATACTCTGCATCTTTCCAATTCATAGCTGGATCATACTGCTCGTTAATGTAGTCTATAACTGATTTAGCAATATTAGTTCCTTTGTCAGTTTTTGTTGCAACATTTGCTAATTTAAATTTTTCATGAATTAAATAATTAAATACCCAAGTAGGGTGCACGGCAAAACTCAAAAGGCTTTTTAAAGTTAATTTTGGTGGTGTGGTAAAACCTGTTCTGTGGTCTCTTTCTCTGTTCCCTGCAACAAGAGTATCTACAGTTAGACACATTCCATCAAATCCTGATCTTTTACAGCGATCAATCAAATCATTTGTTATTGATTTATCTTTATGAACATAAAGCTGAAATAATTTAGGACCACTAGATAAGTTAGAAATTTCCTCAATTGTATTATTTGCCATTGTAGACATGCTATAAAATGTTCCAAATTTATTAGCAGCTTTTGCGGAGGCTTTATCACCATCGTGGTGATATAATCTTTGCATAGCACATGGGGATAAGAAAATTGGCATATCAATTTTTCTTCCAAATATATTTGTAGATAAGTCTGGTTTACCTACGCTTGCCAAAACATTTGGTATTAGATCACAATCGTTAAAGGCCTCTGTATTTCTTTTAAGAGTAGTTTCATCATCTGAGCCACCATCAATATAATGGAAAATTGGAGAAGGTAATTTTTTTTTTGCTAATTTCCTAAAATCCTCAAAATTATAACAGTCTTTAAGACTCATAGAATTTTTTTTAAGTATATCTAAATCTTAAATTATTTCTATTGAGGTCGCTAATCTTAGTACATCCCATTAATTTCATATCTCGTTCTAATTCAGCTTTGTATTGCCCTAATGCTCTCTCTACTCCGGCTTGTCCCGCCGCAGCTAAAGCATAGAGATACAATCTTCCTCCAGCGCAAGCCTTCGCACCTAGAGATAAAGCTTTGAGCATGTGTGTTCCTCTCTGAAACCCACCTTCACAAATAACATCAATTTTATCTCCTACTGCATCAACTATTTCTGCTAGTTGATCAAATGGTGACCTTGATCCATCAAGTTGTCTACCTCCATGATTAGAAACCATTATACCAGTGCATCCAATATCAACAGCTTTCTTTGCATCTTCGACACTCATAATTCCTTTAAGTGCAAAATGACCACCCCACTTAGAACATAACTTCTCAGCATCATTCCAATTCATGGATTGATCCAACATAGTAGAAAAATAATTACCAATTGAAGAATTGGTGCTTGTACCTTCTTTTACAAAATCTTGTAGATGCGGTAGTTCGAATTTCCCTTTTGTTAGATAATTTATCCCCCACATTGGTTTTGTAGCAAAACTAAATAAGCTTGATAAAGTAAGTTTAGGTGGTGATGTAAAACCTGTTCTTAAATCTCTTTCACGATTTCCACCTGTTATAGTATCAACAGTTAAAGCCATCACATCAAATTTAGCTGCTTTCGCTCTTTCTAAACAAGAGTCATTTAATCCTCTGTCTTTGTGAAAATAGAATTGAAACATTTTTGGTGTATCAATTAAAGACGAGATTTCTTCCACACTTACAGTAGCTAAAGCTGAAACGCCAAACATTGTGTTAAATTTTTGAGCTGCTTTTCCTACTGCTCTTTCTCCATCATAATGAAATAACCTTTGTAAAGCAGTAGGGGAACAGTAAAAAGGTAAATCAATTTTTTTTCCAAAAATTGTTGTAGACAAATCTACGTTTTCAACACCTCTCAATACATTGGGTACAAGATCTACGTCATTAAACGCAGATGTATTTCGGTTATAAGTAATCTCGTCATCCGCAGCACCATCAATGTAATGGAAAATCGGTGACGGTAATTTTTTTTTGGCTAAAATTCTAAAGTCACTGAAATTGTGGCAATCTTTTAAATTCATACTGATAATTTAAAAGCTTTTAAAGAAATTAAACATATAACTATTTGCCCCAGGATTTTTTTCTCCTAAACTAGCGTTAGATATATGATTATATGAAAAACCAAATTCTGTACTTGGTGATAAATCTAAGGATAATTGAAGCTCACTTTTAAATTCGACCAAATGACCGAGGTCTTTCCCATCTCCCTCATGATATAAACCTGGTGTAAAACTTGGTGTTAAATTTAATCTTCCAATATTATACTCAGCTTGAATTCCTGTATAAAGATATGAAGCTGAGTCAGTAGTTAACATAAAACCAGTAACAGGTTTAATTTTACCTATTAAGCTATCTCTGAAAAGATTATCATTTAGGTGTTGTATTCCAATAATTTGAGATTTTTTTCCTTTATCACTGAAATCAAACATTCCGGTATAAATATTATATTTATGACCAGTATCCATTTTTTTTTTTTCTTCAGCGTATAACTTTTCAGAAGTTATAAAAGTACAAAAGATTAACAATAAAATTTTAAAAGAATTTTTCATATTTTTTTACTCTTATATATTCTTAAGTATATTATTGCACCACCTAATAAAAAAAACAATATTGGTATAAACCACAATAAAAAGGTTTTTTTTGAATATCCAGGATCATAAACAATCCATTGACCATATTTTTTGACTAACATATTGTAAATTTGATCTTTTGAGTGACCTCTGTCTATTTTATCTTTAATATAGATTCTCATACTTAATGCAAATTCAGAATTGGAGTCGTATATAGACTGACCTTGACAAATCAGACATCTTAAATTTTTTGCAATATCATTTTCAAGTTTAGAATAAGGTTCTGTCTCAGAATAACATATTCCAAAAAAGTTAATAAATAAAAATAAAAAGACAATAAATTTTTTTTTAACCATTTACAATCTCCCTAATCTGTTTAACATCTTTGTCATTTATTGGTCCTATAATCTTTATTAAAATTTTTCTATTTTTGTTAATCAAGAAAGTTTCTGGAACACCATAAGCACCTAAGTTTATTGACTCTGTTCCATCTTTATCTACTAAATTATATTTAAATGGGTTTCCGTAATCATTTAAAAATTTTATAGAATTTTTTTTTCTATCTTTATAATTTATGCCAATAATTTGCAGTGAACTTAGACTGCTTAAACTCTTAAGAAGATCATTTTCCTCTCTACACGGAACACACCATGAAGCCCAGATGTTAATTATGGAAAAATCCTTGTTTTCAATAACTTCACTTAATTTTATTTCATTAGCCGAATATAACTCAGGTAAACTAAAGTCTACTAAATAAGTTGTTTTCCCATCTTTGAATTCTGGAGAATATATTTTATCCTTAAACAATGCTTTATTAAAAACTAAAAAGCAAAAAACAATAAAAACTAATATTAAAAAACTAAGAGTAATTTTTTTTTTTACTAAAAACCGCAAATGTACCCCCAAAAATTATTATTAATGTAGAGATCCAGATCCAGATCATGAATGGTTTATTTTGATATCTAACATTAAATAGTTGCTCATCCTTTATTAAATTTATTGTTATAAATCTATCTTTGAATAAAGTTGTTTTAATCGCTGCTTCACTTGTTGCAATAACCGGCT
>NZ_CVSI01000065.1 GCF_001179985.1 Candidatus Pelagibacter communis
AACACTACCTTACTTTTTATATTTTAATAATTTAAAATCTTTAAAAAAAATTATTTCAATAATCACGATATCTAAACTAAGTATTAAATACAGTTTGGCTAAATTTTATTTATTAGATCTTGCTTTAAAAGGTACAAAAGATCCTATAAGAGAATTTACCAAAATTTATAGAAAAAATAATCATTTTAAAAAAATTGTTGAAGATATTAATCTTCTAAAAAAATTAAAAAAAGAACCCCATAGTAAAATAGTTAAGAAATTTGGTATGGCCTGCAGTTATCCTGGAACATTTAATAGCTCTATTCATGCAATTTTGAGTTCAAAGAACTATAAATCAGCTATATTAAAAACAATCAAAGCAGGTGGATGTAATTGTTCTAGATCTAATTTTATCGGTGCTTACTTTTCTGCATTGAAAGGTGTAGGCACGATCCCAAAGGCATGGATAAAAAAAACTATACCTGCAAAAAAAATCTTAAGCCAAAATTAAAATTTTCTTAAATTTTATTTCAAGCTTTCACAAAAGTCAGAGATTTTTTGAAGTGCTTTTTTCAAATTTTCCATAGATGTAGCATATGAAATTCTAAAATAACCTTCCAATCCAAATGCAGACCCTTGCACAACAGCAACGCCATTGTTTTCTAAAAGTGACTGCACAAAATCAGTATCATTTTCAATTTTTTTTCCGTTTATATCTTTTTTACCAATTAAGTTTTTGCAGCTTGGGAAGACATAAAAAGCACCATCTGGTTTTAAACATTTAATTCCATTAATAGAATTAAGTGTATTTACAACAAAATCTCTTCTTTCTTCAAATGCTTTTGCTCTTATAGATATAAAATCTTGATTACCATTAAGTGCCTCTACAGCAGCTGCTTGACTTATTGATGAAGGATTCGTAGTTGATTGTGATTGTATTTTCGATATTGCTTTAATAATTTCTTTTGGACCGGCAGCGTAACCTATCCTCCATCCAGTCATTGCGTATGACTTGCTTACTCCATTCATTGTAACAACTCTATTTTTCAATTCCGGAATTTGAGCAATAGTAAAAAATTTAAAACCACCATAAGTAATGTGCTCATAAATATCGTCACTCAAAATATTTACATGTGGATTTCTTTTTAAAACTTGTGATAAATTTTTTATTTCTTGTTCAGAATAAGTTGACCCAGTTGGATTAGAAGGAGAGTTGATAATTAACCATTTTGTATTATTGGTAATCTTGCTTTCT
>NZ_CVSI01000066.1 GCF_001179985.1 Candidatus Pelagibacter communis
AAAAAAATTACATTAAATATTTGCTAAATTTTTATTCTGCCATTCTATTTTAATTTCTGCACCTCCTCTGGTTTCTGAATTTCTAAATATTAATTTAGCTTTATTTTTCTCAAGTAGAGTTTTGCCAATAAATATTCCTAGGCCTAAGCCAGACTTACTTTTGTCCTTTGATTTTATTGATTTAATATAGGGTTCACCAATTTTACTAAGAACATCTTTTGGAAATCCTGGTCCATCATCTTCGATTGTTATTTCAGAGACCTCACTATCACTTTTAATTGCTATATAGATGTTATTTTTAGCGAATTTATTCGCATTACCAATAAAGTTTCTAATCCCATACACAATCTCAATTGATTTTGTAACATTGAATGAGTTGGCATTTTGTTCGATATCAATATCGAAATTTTTATCGGAAATTTCTTGGAATGAAGTAACTATTTCTTTGACGTAATCGTGCAAACTCAAGTCTTTATCAATAAACTCATCCTCTACGATTGGATTTAATGTTAATCTTTTTAATATCTCATTACACCTATCTACTTGGCTTACAAGAAGGTCGATATCCTTTTTTACATCCTTATCATTTTTAAATTGTTCAAATAATTCTTGTGATATTATCTTAATTGTTGAAAGAGGTGTTCCTAATGAGTGTGCTGCTGCTGCAGCTTGACCTCCTA
>NZ_CVSI01000067.1 GCF_001179985.1 Candidatus Pelagibacter communis
ACAAAAATTTAGAAAATAAAAAAGAAACAGGATAGTACTTGCAACTAAAGTATCTGGTCCTGGACCAGGTTGGATTAGAGGTGGTGGAAACCAATATGACGAAAAAAATTTAAATGAAGCTGTTGATAATAGTCTTAAAAGATTAAAAACTGATTATATCGACTTATATCAATTACATTGGCCTGAAAGAAAAACAAATTTTTTTGGAAGACTAGGTTATGAACATAAAGATGATAATAACTGGAATAAATTTGAAGATATTCTCAACGCCTTAGATAAAATAATCAAAAGTGGTAAAATTAGATATATAGGCCTTTCAAATGAAACAGCTTGGGGATTGTCAAAATTTTTGGAAATTTCAAAGTTAAAGAAACTTCCTCGAATGATGTCTGTTCAAAATCCTTATAGTCTTTTGAATAGATCTTATGAAGTAGGATTAGCAGAAATTTCTGTAAGAGAAAGAAGTGGTCTTTTAGCTTATTCACCTCTTGCGTTTGGTTATTTAACTGGGAAATATAGAAATGGAGAATTGCCAAAAAATTCTAGGATGCACTTGTTTGGAGACAAGTTTTCAAGGTATAAAACTGAAAATGGTCAATTAGCCATTGAAAAATACTTTCATATTTCAAAAAAGTACAATTTAGATTTATCACAAATGAGTTTAAAATTCTGCGAACTTCAGCCGTTCATAACCAGTGTAATAATCGGTGCAACAACAATGGAGCAGTTGAAAACTGATATAGAAAGTGTAAATATAAATCTTAATGATGAGATAATTAATGAAATTAACGAAGTACAAAAACTGTATCCAAATCCATGTCCATAATTAAAAAAACAATCTTTCTATTAATTCTTATTCTAAGTTTTACTTCATTGAATGCACAAGAAATAAAAAAAATTGGTAAATTTAAGGATTGGGAAACAATAGTTGTGACAGATCAAGCTGCAAAATTATGTTTTGCTCAGTCTAAGCCGGTTTTACAGTCCCCGAAAAATAATGTTCGAGAAGCAAGACTATTTATAAGTTTTAGACCTTCAGAAAAAATTTCTGACGAAGTAAGTATTACTTCAGGGTACGAGTACAATGTGCAAAATGCAATACTAGCGAAATCAGGAAAAAATAAAATTAAGTTCGATATATCCAAAGATAATTTTGCTTGGATTACTAACAATAAAATTGAAAAAAAAATGATAAGTGTAATGAAAAAAGGTTCACGAATTATGATCACAGGTTATAACAAATCTGGTTCTCAAACAATTGATCACTACTCTCTAATGGGTTTTACCAAAGCATATAATAGCGCAAAAAAAAATTGTAGCTAATGAATACCAAATAACAACCTAATGAAAAAAATAGTTTTAGCTTACTCTGGTGGTTTAGATACATCTATTATTCTTAAATGGTTACAAGAAAACTATAAAGCTGAGGTAATTGCTTATACAGCTGATATTGGCCAGGAAATGAATAAAAAAAAGATTATTAGAAACGCAAAAAAATTAGGTGTTAAAAAAATAATAATTAAAAATCTTAAAAATATTTTTGTAAAAGATTACGTATTTCCAATGATTAGAGGTCATGCGATTTATGAGGGAGTTTATTTGCTTGGTACATCTATTGCCAGACCACTAATCGCAAAAGATCAAATTCAAGTTGCTAAGAAATTCAAAGCGTTTGCTGTTTCGCATGGTGCGACTGGAAAAGGAAATGATCAAGTAAGATTTGAATTAGGATATCATTATTTTGGTCCGAAGATAAAAGTTATAGCTCCATGGAGAATTTGGAAGTTAAAATCAAGAACTGATTTAATGAAATATGCAAAAGAACATCAAATTTCAATTCCAAAGGACAAAAAAGGAGCACCACCTTTTTCAGTAGATGACAACCTATTTCATACATCAACTGAAGGCAAAGTTTTAGAAAATCCAAAAAATTCAGCTCCTGAATTTATATTTCAAAGAACAACCTCGCCTGAAAAAGCACCTAATAAACCTACTTACGTTACAGTTGGATTTAAAAACGGTGATCCAACTACTATTAATGGGAAGAAGTTAACTCCAGAAAAACTATTAGAAAAATTAAACCAGCTTGGTGGAAAAAATGGAGTTGGAAGAGTTGATCTAGTTGAAAATAGATTTATCGGGATTAAATCAAGAGGGGTTTATGAAACGCCTGGTGGAACATTGCTTTTAATTGCTCATAGAGCAATGGAGTCTGTAACACTAGATAAAGAAACTATGCATAAAAAAGATTCAATAATGCCAAGATATGCAGAGTTAATTTACAATGGTTATTGGTTTTCAAAAGAAAGATTCAAATTACAAAAAATTGTGGATCTAAAAAGAAACAAGGTAAATGGAATTATTAAGCTAAAACTTTATAAGGGAAATGTTTTAATTCAGTCAAGAGTGACTACTAGTGGTGCTTATTCAATGAAAAAAGTTTCTTTTGAAGAAAATAAAACTTTTAATAAATCAAATGTTGAAAGATTTATTAATTTCCACAAAAAAAAATTAAAATAAAGAAGCATGAATTTTGAAGCCTCAAGAGCGAAAGCTATAGATAAATTAAATCATTTTGTTGAAAAAAATCTTTCTGATTATTCAAAGCTACGAAACTTCGATTTTGGTCCTGATAAACGAGACAATGTTTCATGTTTATCACCTTATGTTACACATGGTGTTCTTAATGAAATTGAAATTATAAAAAAATCACTTGAGAAGTTTTCTTATTCAAAAAATGAAAAGTTTATACAGGAAGTACTTTGGAGAACTTACTGGAAAGGATGGTTAGAGTTAAGACCTAATGTTTGGAGTGACTATTTAATTGATTTAAGAAATATTAAAGAAAAATATAAAGATGACAAAAATTATCAAAACGCAACGGAAGGTGATACAAATATAGATTGTTTTAATGAATGGGTAAATGAGTTAAAAAATAATAACTACCTCCATAATCACACTAGAATGTGGTTTGCCAGTATTTGGATTTTTACACTTGATTTGCCTTGGCAACTTGGCGCTGAATTTTTTATGCAACACCTATTTGATGGAGATGCTGCATCAAATACTCTTGGATGGAGATGGGTTGCAGGCGTTCAAACACAAGGAAAGCATTATTTAGCAAGTGAATGGAATATTAAAAAATTCACAAATAATAGATTTAAAAATATTAAATTAAATGAAAATGCTCCTCCAAAAAATTCTGAAAGAACTTATTCAATAATAAAACAAGATTTTAAAAATTCTGAAAATATTGAACCAGTTAATTTATTAATTTTTGATAATAATCTTTCTTTCGAAATCACTGACTTTAAAGATATTAAATTTAAAAAAATATATTTAGTCTCTAACAAAAATGATAACAGATTAATCAAACTCAATGAAAAAGTATCAAAATTTAAGTACCTTCTTTTTGAAGATCAAGAAAAAAGATTAAAAGAACAATCAATTGATTGCGAAATAATTGATATAAGCCAAATTAAAAAAATTGACGAAAAAAACATCGGATTATATCCAACTGTTGGAGAAAACCTAGATTATCTAAATATAAATAATTTAAAAATAAATTTTTTATATAGAAAACTCGATCAATATTCTTGGCAATATTGTAATAAAGGTTTTTTTAATTTTAAAAATTATATCCCCAAAATTATTTCAAACTTTACTTAATTTTTGTTAATTTTTATCTTGCAAGTTTTATGAAGATGTCACCCATACCAGCATCTAGTTCCTCTATGGGTGTATTATTTCTTAATTCACAGTACCTACCAGTAATTTGATGATTTTTGACTAAATCAATATCATCATTTTTACATGTTCTTCCATTATGTAATAATCCTATAACTATTCTATTATTTAGATTATACACTTGATCGCTATTGATTTTTTTGCCGTCACAAAAATATTCTTTATTTACTCTATTTGGGAAATCATTTTTATTACAAGGGTTTTTAATTGTTATAACGTAGAATTCTCTTGAGCCATCTACAAATTTATATTTCATTTTTTGAACCTTTGAATACTTCATGATATCGCAAGAGCAAGGCACACAGCACCTATAATAATTACCGCAAATTTTATTGTTTGTTTTATTTTCTTTTATAAACAAAAATTCTGAATCACTCCCTGGATCAATTAATGAACCTGAAACAGCACAGTATAATTTATTAAACTCAATAAAATCTTTATAAGTAATTTTTTTATCTATGATGTATCTAAAAAATTTAGGTCCAGCAGCATTTCTGTTTTTGTCAGGAAATATCCTAGACCAGTCAGTTATTAATTCTTTGTGGTAATTTTTTTCTTCTGCAACTAATTCGACTTGAAAAGAAACTGCAAAAATTAGAAAAAATTTTAGTAAAATATTTTTCATTTTTGTTTTATTGTAATTGTTTGATTAAGTTTAATTTTATCTATAAAAACTTTTTTTCCATCAGTCCATTTGATTTCTACTCTAAAATCTTTTTCATTTTTTCTAATTCCATAATGTGCCACAGGTTCCATTTGACATAAATAACCAGATCCAGCATCAATTGTTTTTGAGTGCTTTCTTTGATTAGACATTAGCGTTACAGTTGCTCCCCTAGCAGGTGCTCCAAATTTATTGATGGGCTTGATCCTTAAATATTTACTATTTTTTCCTACTTTTGCTTTATACAATGTCAAAGGTTGTGCTTTACTCTCCCCGTGAGAAACTAATAATTCTAAAATCCCATCATTATCAATATCTGCTACGGCTGCTCCAGTACCATATCCTTCAGCCTCAAGCGCGGTTTTTAATTTTATTTCCTCAAATTTTCCATCTTCATTTATTTTAAATAATTTGTTTGGTTCTGCGATATTGTTCATAAAAACTTCATCAAACCCATCATTGTCAAAATCAGCAGAGATGATTGTTCTTATTCTAGATGGTTTATCGAAAGCTTTGTTTCCTATATCCTTAAATTCGTTTTTTTCTAAAACATATGCTCTATGATAACCAAGCCAATTACCACTCAAAATATCTAATCTTCCTCTATAGTAAATATCTGATAATGCTGTTCCCCTTCCATTCTGTATTGCATCATCAACTCTATATTCAAACGCAACATCATAAAATTTACCGTCATTATTTTTTAATAGAAAATTGGCACCTCTTTCATTTGCTGCAAATATATCAGCTCTATCTGTCAATATATGTCCTGATACTACTGCTCTTCCACCAGTGACTTTATCCAAATTTAAATTTTCTGCTTTATCTACTATTTTGTTATTTTCGATTTCATAAAATCTGGTTGGTCCGCCATAATTAGCTACATAAATACCGTATTCGCCGTCACCTTTTCTATCAACACAAGCTACAGATCTACCTGCTGTTAAGTTTAGATTTTCTCTATTTTTTTTTAACTCAAATAAGTCAAAAAAATTATTATTGTTTTTATCAATTAGTCTATCAGAATATTTTTTTGTTCCACTATAGGTATCTGTATTTAAGAAATAAATTTCCTCAAAACCATCTTTATCTAAATCACAGGCTGCAACACCAATAGTTTTTCTATCTCGATCTAAAAAAATTTCCTCTTTGATTATGTTTTTTAATTTTCCGTCAACGTAACTTAAAGCTAAATTTGGATAACCAAAACCTGTGACTATAAACTCATTATTTCCATCTGAATTGATATCCGTAATCGAAACCCCATAACTAAGCCTGTTTTCATTAATCGTTATTATATTTGAAATATCTTTAAAAAATTCTGCATGAGAAATATTAATTGGTAAGATTGAAAAAAAAATTATTAAAAATTTGTATAAATAATTTACCTTTTTGATGAACATCTTTTAGAGCAATATTTAACTTTTTCCCAGTTCAGCTTCCACTTTTTTCTCCATTTAAAGGGCCTTTCACAAACTGGGCAAAACTTAGTTGGTAGGTTTTGTTTTTTCATCAAGTTGGTGTTTGTTTTTTAAAAATAAAAAATAAGCTATAAATTCATAAGCGTAATGAAATAAGATAAACAAAGGTTTAAAACTCAAAATTTTCGCTAAAAAATTATATTTTGGTATTTTTGACCAGATAATTATAAATGCTTTAGCTCCTCCGATAACCTGTCCATTGTCAATCACATGTAATCTTCTTAAAAGTTCTTCCTTAGATTTTGATGTTAAGTCGACTGCTTGTTGATTGTTTGTAATATCAACCCATTCTAAATTTTCATCAGAATTTTTTTTATAATGGTCAATTTCCATTTTGCAGATGTTGCATGAATTGTTGAAAAAAACTTTAATTTTCATTTTTAATACTCCCCGGTAAACACTTTATTTATCACTTTTACCGGAATTCTGTAACCAGGAAATGACGCAACATCACCTAACATTACTGTTTTTGGATTCCAGCCAAAACAAAAAATTATGAATAAAATAACGAACATTTTTCCTTTAATTTTATATAAAAAATTTTGTTTTAATAACACTGTGTTAAGGTTTATTTTTTCATTTTTTAATAAACTAAATACTATCAATGCAGAAATTACATAAGAAATATTTACCCATCTTCCCCAGTCGTAACCCATGGCAAACAATAAAATTACTGGAGAAATAGCAATACAAAAAGGTGTTAAAAGATTTTTGAAATTTCGAAAAAAAAATAGCTTTTTGCTCTTTGTGGTACAATTTTTTAGCAATAGAGATATTGGGTAAAACCCGATTAAAACTATCAATGAATATCTAAATATTACTTCAAACGAATATTTACCTGTATTGCCTTGAAATTGTTGAATTATAGTTGATTTGGTTTTTAACAATCCACAGGACATGTAGCATGACTCACCAAATTCGTTTTTTAACACTGATGCCATAACTTTCCATTCATTTGCATTCAAAGGATTGGTTGCCATGTAAATTGATAGTAAAATTCCTGGAGTCATAAATAATATTAGTTTAAGAAAATTTAAATTAATTTTTTCAATTCTATTCTCAATTATTAAATATAGAAATATAAGAGGGAAAAAAAATATTATTGGTTCCCAAACTAAAACTGAAACAAGAGAGAATAAAATTATAGAATAATTTTTAAGTGTATGGTTTGAGGGGATAAGTAAATAAATTAAAAAAAAAGTAAAAACAATAATTTCTTTTCTAGCAAGTACTTCTATTTCAGCCACAGGATATAGAATAAATATTGGGGTAAATATAGATAAGTTTAAAATTTTATTAGTTTGTAAATTTTTTAGCAAATGCCATAACAAAATGAAATAAAATGTGCAAAAAAAGGACTGGGACAGAAATATTGTCCACCTTAATTCAAGGTCGAAAAATCTTGATAATAGTACCATTCCTTGGCCGGTGAAACCTCTTCTTGTAAACCCACCCTCATAATTAATTAACCATTCAGAAATTGTTGAGTCGTTTCCAACCTGGTGTTTAAAGTACAAGAAAAAGTAAGATAAAAATAACAAAATTATCAAATAAATTAAAATGTATTTATTTTTAATTTTTTGTTTCATTTAGATAATATTTTATCAACGCAATAACGATTTTCTTACAGTATATTTTATTTTTCTTCCTATATCATTTCTTTTTAAACAATAATTAAGATAGTTAAATACCAAATTGTTCAGATCCAGCTACTATAATTGAAATTTTATTTCTCATAGATATAAATAAATTAATAAATGAATAATGATAAAAGAATATTAATATTTGCAGCAACATACAATGAAATAGAGAATATAAAAGAGCTAATTAATGGCATCATAAAATATCTTCCTCATTGCTCAATTTTAATTATTGATGATAATTCTCCAGACAAAACTTCAGAAGTTGTTAAAGAATTTAAAAAAAAAAATCATAATATTAATTTAATTGAAAGAGAGAAAAAATTAGGCTTAGACACTGCACATAAAATTGCATTTAGATATGCTGTTGAGTATAACTTTGATTATTTGATTACTATGGATGCTGATCTGTCTCATCATCCAAAGGAACTTCCAGAATTTATAAAAAATTTAAAAAATTATCCTTTTGTAATAGGATCAAGATATGTATCTGGAGGAAAATGTTTAATGAAAGGCACGAGACTAATGATGAGTAAATTTGGTAATAAATTAATTCAAATTTTATCACAGATTAAGTCAAATGAGTTTACAACATCTTTTAGAGGTTTCGACATAAAAAATTTAAAAGGCTTTGACTTAAATAATGTAAGAACTAAAGGATATAGTTTTTTTATGGGAACACTATTTGAATTAGAAAGAAATAATATCAGCATAAAGGAGATACCAATAACTTTTTATGATAGGAAAAAGGGTGTCTCAAAGATACCTAGAATTGAAATTTTAAGAACTTTAAAAAATTTATTTTTTTTAACATTTAAAAAATTTTTTTTTAAATAGTATTTTGATTTATAAATCTTTCTGCAGCGGATAATATAAGTTTTTTTCTTGGTGCATTCATTTTATCATATATTCTTACCATCATTGATAATCTTGGATTTTTTAAAAAAAAAGATCTATTCTTATTTATAAATCTCCAATAAAGACCATCCATAATATTGCACCATTCACCTTTTTTAAAATCCATCATTTTAAGAAAATAACTTGATCCACAAATATAAGGTTTAGTAGCAAAAATTCCTCCATCACTAAATAATCCCATTCCATAAACATTTGGAGACATTACCCAATCAGATGAGTCAACAAACATTTCCATAAACCATTTGTAAACATATATTGGTTTAATCTCACATAGATTCATAATGTTTGATAAAATCATTAATCTCTCTATATGATGTGACCAACCATGATCATTGGCATTTTTTATCGCATAGTCCAAAGGTGGAAGTCCTGTATTTCCTTGATACCAAGTAGTTTTCATTTTACGCTTATGTTTAAAAAAATTACCATTTTCTAATTTGTTATAAAAATTTTGATAAATTCCTCTCATAAATTCTCGCCAGCCTATTACTTGCCTTATATAACCCTCTAAAGAATTTATTTTAATTTTTTTCTTTTTATGGCTATCTAAAATTCTCTCTAAAATTATTTCTGGAGTTATCAAACCTAAATTTAAATAGGGACTAAGAGCACTATGAAACAATATGTTATTATTTTGATCAACAGCATCTTCATAATCACCAAATAAATTAGATTTTTCTTTTATAAAAAATTCTAGTAGTTTTAAAACTTCTTTATATTCAGTTGCAAACCAAAAATTTTCTGTTGAACCAGGGTGTGTTGCAAATTTCTTTTCTATAATATTTTTCAGTTTTTTTGTGTGAACCGTTTGATCAATTTTAGGAAATGAGGGAACTTTGGTTCCTTTAGGCAGTTTCTTTCTATTATCTTCATCAAAGCTCCATTTACCACCAACGGGATCATCGCCATTCATTAAGATGTTCATTTTTCTTCTAGTGTCTTTATAAAAAACTGCCATGAATGGTTTTTTTGATTTTGATAAATATTTTTTAAAATCATCTCTAGTATTAAGAAACATTGGAGATGTAATTATATTGAGCTTTATTTTGTTTTTTTTTGAAAAGTCTATAATTTTTTTTTCAAATGGTTTATCTTCAATTTCAAAACATGAGATTTCATTGATTTTATTTTTTTTTAAAATTTTTTTGATTTTTAAAATATAATCATCTTTGAAAGCTGAGTCTTCAATTTTAGAATAAGTAATTTTAAAGCTATTTTTTTTTAAATTTTCATAAAATGATCTCATCGATGACAAAAATAAAAGGATTTTAAGTTTGTGATGTCTTTCATAGGTGCATAATCCGTTATCTTCTGCCATAAAAAAAAGATGGTCTTTTTTGAAGCGGTTTAGGTATTTTAATGGAAATAATTGATTTCCAAGTATAATAAATAATTTCATAATTTATTTATAAGTATTATTATACAATATGTCAGGAAAATATTTAATTTTTGGTGCGACAGGTTCTATCGGTTCAAACTTAGCAAAATTAATGGTTGGTAAAAATCAACATGTCCAACTCATAGGTCGGGATGAAAATGGTCTTAATGCATTATCATCTGAGCTTGGCTGTAAATACAGTGTTGTTGATGTGTTAGACGAACAATCTGTTAAAAGTTTGAAAAATCAATTTGAAGGACAGGAAATTGCTGGTATAGCATATTGTGTCGGTTCTATTGATCTTAAGCCTGTTCGAGCAGTTAAAAAAGATGATTTTATTAAATGTTTTGATCTAAATTTTTTTCCAATAGTTGAAACTATTAAAAACTTTCAGGACAATTTAAAAAAAAATAAAGGCTCTATAGTTATGTTTTCAACAGTTGCTGTTCAAAGAGGATTTACAAATCATAGTATTATTGCATCAGTAAAAGGTGCTATCGAAGGACTAACAGTATCTTTAGCAGCTGAATTCGCCCCTAATATTAGAGTTAATTGTATTGCTCCCAGCTTAACTAAATCAAAAATAGCTGACCCAATATTAAAAAACAAATTAATTGCAGAGGGCGTGGCTAAAGCTCACCCAATGAAGAGAGTAGGTGAAGGAAAAGATGCAGCGGCAATGGCGCAATTTTTATTATCTGAGGATAGTTCGTGGATAACTGGTCAGATAATAGGTGTAGACGGTGGAAGATCTAAATTATCATAATATATTTTAATTTTTTAGTATTAGTGTAATGTTGTTCATTAACAAACTTGGTCGTGAATAAAATTTCTACAGAAGAATTATTTAAAATTGCTTATAATCATTTACAAAATAAAAATTACTCCAAATCAATTTTATTATTTAATAAGATCTTAACTCATTTTCCAGAAAATTTGTCTGTTTTAAAAAATTTACTGCATGCTTATGCTTTTTCTGGAGACTTTCACAACGCAGAACACACGATTAAAAAAGTTTTAAAATTAAATGAAAAAGAACCTTTTATTTATCAGTTTTACGCATCAATTTTGAAAAACCAGGACAAAATCGATGAGATGATTAATCTAATTGAGGAAGGTTTAAGTAAAAATTTAATGAATCCCAAGTGGAAATATCAAAAAGAATTATTGTTTCCTGTAGTAGTAAAGGACAAAGATGAAATTGACAAATTTAGAGTAAAAATAAGCAACTGTTATGACCAAATTTTAGAGAATAGTGAAAAACTAGATTATGATAATGATCAGATAATTCAAACTCCTCACTATGAATCCTCTTATAATCAACATGATAATCTTGAGTTAAATATCAAAAGTGTAAAGGCTTTAAGAAAAATTTATAGTGAATTAAATGAAAATTGTGTCGTTGAAAAAAAAGAAAATGAAAAAATAAAAATAGGTTTTATATCAGAATTTTTTACTAATCATACAATCGGTAAATTATTTAAGAATATTATTTTTAGTCTAGATCAATCAAAATTTAATATTTTTATACTTCATTCTAAAAAAACAAAGAACAGTAAACTTTTTAATGAATTTATTGAAAAAGAAAAAAATGGATTTTTAAAAAATATTAGACTTCCAGAAAAATTGGGTGAAAAAATTAATTTTTTTAAACGGGAAAAATTTAATATTTTATTTTATCCAGATATAGGTATGTCAGTTGAGATGTATTATTTGTCTCTAATCAGACTTGCCAAATATCAAATAATGTCGTGGGGTCATCCTGAAACAACAGGGAGTGAAAGTATAGATTTTTTTCTATGTTCTAAAAGTTTAATTACTGATGAAACTTCAAAAAGCTACTCTGAAAAACTGTTGTTGATGGATCACTTGCCAATGATTTATGAAATACCAAAAATTAAGCAAAAGATAAATGATACTGAATTATCTAAAAATAATATTTACTCCTGTCCACAAACAATGTTTAAATTTCACCCAGATTTTGATCATATTTTAGCTGAAATACTAAAAAAAGATAAAAAAGGTGTTTTGTATTTAATTAAAGATAACAATAAAATTTATTTCAATAAATTAATTGAGCGTTTCAAGAAAATTAAGTTTTTTGAGCTGGATAGGGTTATTTTTCTTGATCCACTTAGTAGAGACAATTACATCAATCACTTAGGAACATCATCTGTATTATTGGATCCATTATATTTTGGCGCAGGCAACTCATTTCACGAGTCCATGGTATATGGAACACCAACAGTTACAATGCCAACCAAGTTTATAAAATCTAGAATCGTTAGTGCTGCTTATAAGCAGATGGAAATTAGCAATCCTCCGATAGTTAAAAATAAAAATGAATATGTAGAATTGGCAATCGACATTGCAAATAAAGAAAATTTATTAGAAACAAAAAAATATTATCAAAAGAGAGCTATTGAAAAACTATTTAATACTACAAAAGCAGGTGAGGAATTTAATCAAATACTTCTTGGCTTATACTAATGATCTTTTAAAACACTCTATTGTATTTTTTAATAAACAAGCAATAGTCATTGGTCCAACTCCGCCTGGAACTGGGGTTATTGCTTTTGCAATTTTTGAAACCTCATCAAAATCTACATCACCAACTATACCTTCATCTGTTTTATTTATGCCTACATCGATTACTATAGATCCTTTCTTAACCCAATCACCTTTAACAAGTTTTGGAATTCCAACTGCAACTACTAAAATGTCTGCCTTTAAGCATTCCTCTTTTAAATTTTTTGTTTTTGAATGAGCAATTGTCACTGTGCAATTTTCTTTTAGTAAAAGTTGAGTCATTGGTTTTCCATTCAAATTAGATCTACCTAAAATAACTGCTTTTTTTCCATTTAAATTTGGCTCTATTTTTTTAATCAACAAATGACATCCTAGTGGAGTACAAGGCACAGAGCTTTCATACCCAGACGACAAATTTCCTACATTGTTAGGGTGAAAACCATCTACATCTTTGTTTGGATCGATTGCGTCTATAATTTTTTTGTTATTAATGTGTTTTGGAAGTGGCAACTGAACCAATATACCAGAAACATTTTCATCCTTATTAAGTTCACTAATCTTTTCTAAAACAGTTTTTTCATCTATTGTATCAGGATACTCAATAATTTCTGATTTGAGACCAATTTCTACAGCTGATTTTTCTTTATTGCGTACATAAATTTTACTCGGTGCATATTCACCTATAAGTATTACGGTTAAGCCTGGAACTTTATTATATTTTTTTTTTAGATTATCTACTTCATTTTTTAAATTTGATCTTAAATCTGCAGCAGTTTTTTTTCCGTCTATTATAGTCATTCTAAATTAAAAAATTAATGGTGCTATATAAAGTTTCATACACATTTCTAAAAACCATATCAACAAAAGAAGGATTACTGGGGATATATCAATAGCACCCAGATTAGGTAAAAAACCTCTAATCTTTCTTAAAAAAGGCTCAGTTAGTCTATATGTAAAATCCAAGACTAAATAAACAAATCGATTTGTAGTATTCAAAACATTAAAAGCAACCAGCCAGCTAATTATAACGTTGGCTATAACAACATAAGAATATAATTTTAAAATTTGTAATGATAAGTAAAATATTGCTATCATTTTTTTTCGACGTAGATAGATTGACTTGGAAATGCAAAAGAAGCTTTATTTTTTTCAACTATCTGCTTTATTTCAATGGCTAATTTTTCCTTAACTTTTAGCCATTCACTCCAACTACTAGTTTTGGTGAAGCATCTTACATACATATCTATCGAACTATCTGAAAATTTATCTACTCTAACTGCTAGCCCTACTTTTTTATCGTAGTCATCGTTTTCCATAATATGTTTTTCAATTTGATCTCTTATAATTTTTAATTGATCGACTGTAGTGTCATATTGCAAAGTAATTATCCAACTTATGAGCCAATTCGTCGTTTGACTGACATTGATAACAGCATTTTCTGCAAACTGAAAATTAGGAATTATAGCTAGAGACTTATCAAATTTTCTTATTGTAGTTGATCTAAATCCTATTTTTTCAACAATTCCCTCAATTGTGCCTTCGACTAATATCCAATCACCCATTTTAAATCTTTTTTCTACAAGAACTAAAATCCCTGAAATTAAATTTTTAAATAAATCTTGAGCTCCAAGCGCAACAGCTACTCCAAAAAGACCTAGTCCAGCTATAATCGGTCCAATTTTTATTCCCCATAATTCTAGTACTGCAGCAGCACCTAAAATAAAAATGAGAATCTTTAAAGATTTAATTATCCATCCAATTAATTCTCTTGTAAGTATTCTATCTAATCCACTTAAAATGTAAGAGATAGGTTCAATTATTTGGTGGATAATCCAAAATAATAAAATAGTAATTAAAGTTCTGTTTATAGTATCTACAAAAGATCTTGTGTCCTCTGCAAAAGTCATATAATAGCTTGCAAAGAAAAAACCTAAAACTATAGGTAAAAAACGTGCCGGTCCTACCATAGCTTTCACAAAAGTGTCGTCTAATTTGTTGGTTGTTCTTTTTGAAATAAGTTCTAATTTTTTTATAATCAATTTACTAATTAACCCTCTAAAAATTAAAAATATTAAAAAAATTCCTAATCCAATTAATATCTGACCGATATCGATACCTAGAATTCCTTTATCCCAAACGGAAAGAAATAAATTTTTCAAATTAATAAAAACTTCCATATTTTAAATTTTATATAATAAAAATTCCTCCTCACCAGGGTTAAATAAAAATATTTTTTTCCATTTTATCTCATTTAAAACTGATGATGTTTTTTCACCAATGCACATTAAGTTAGTATTCATCCAGTAGTCAACTAATTCGTATTTTTTGATTAATTTTAAAAAGCTTTTCGCACTATTTTCAGAATAAACATATACCAAATTTGGCATATCTCTCTTTAAAGACTCCAAAAATGATAAATCTAAATTTTCATTATGTTTAACAGTATAATTTATCAATCTCTCGACATTGTAACCTTCGGAAATTAGATCTTTATCTAAAGGATATGACACAACATCTCCACT
>NZ_CVSI01000068.1 GCF_001179985.1 Candidatus Pelagibacter communis
GTAAAAGAAATTAGTTTTAGCATAAATGAAAGTGAAATTCTCGGTTTACTAGGTCCAAATGGGTGTGGCAAAACTACAACGATTGGTATGATGTTAGGCTTATTAAAACCAACAAGTGGTGAGGTCATAATAAATGGTCTTAATGTTGAAAAGAATAGAATAAATCTTCTAAAAAAAATGAATTTTATTTCTCCTTATATTGAGTTACCAAAGAAACTTACTGTCAAAGAAAATCTAATGGTTTATGGTAAATTATATTCTGTCAATGGTATAAATAATCGTATTGATTATCTTACTGAAACATTAAGGTTGAGTGAATTTATAAATAAAAAAACTGGTGAACTTTCTTCAGGTCAAAAAAATAGAGTCAGTCTTGCAAAAGCAGTAGTTAATGATCCAGACATTTTATTATTAGATGAGCCAACAGCTTCATTAGATCCAGAAACAGGAGATTTTGTCAGAACTTTCATAGAAAAAATTTCATCAGAAAAAAAAATGTCAATCTTGCTTGCTTCCCATAATATGAATGAAGTAAAAAGGCTTTGCAAAAGTATTTTAATGATGAAAGA
>NZ_CVSI01000069.1 GCF_001179985.1 Candidatus Pelagibacter communis
AGCAATAAATTTTCCATTTGAATTCTGTATTCCAATATTTCTTGATTTTCCGGCCCCTTTTTTTTGTTTATTTTGGATTACAGATATTCTTTGATCCATATTTTTAATCTCTTTTACAAAATTCCAATCACTTTCACTTTCGTCATCATAAACAATAATTATTTCGAAATTTTTATAGGTTTGGTCTAAAACAGAGTTGATAGAACTAAGTATTGTGTCTTTTTTTTTAAAATATGGAATTATAACACTGACTAAATCCATTTATTATTAATAACGCGAACTTAACTTTCTAAAAAACTTTTTAATTGCTTTGATCTACTTGGGTGTTTTAATTTTCTTAGAGCTTTAGCCTCTATTTGTCTTATTCTTTCCCTGGTAACAGAAAATTGTAAACCAACTTCCTCTAGTGTATGATCTGTGTTCATACCCACTCCAAATCTCATTCTTAAAACTCTTTCCTCCCTTGGAGTTAATGTTGAAAGAATTTTTGTCGTTGCTTCGCTAAGATTTGATTTAGTTGCTTGTTCTAAA
>NZ_CVSI01000070.1 GCF_001179985.1 Candidatus Pelagibacter communis
TCCTGTTATTGACTTATTTGCAGCTGCGATTTTTCCTGGAATTTTATTAGCAACATTGTACGCCGCTTATACAACAATTAGATGCATGATGAACCCAAAGCTTGGGCCACCATTACCAGAAGATATGAGGGCTACAAGTATGAAAAAAGTTTGGATTGAGTTTTTTTTAGGTTTAGTACCTCCAGCAGCTTTAGTGTTTGCAGCACTTGGAAGTATTCTTTTAGGATTTGCCACTCCAACTGAAGCTGCAGGATGCGGTGCAATGGGTGCATTATTATTGTCTTTAGCTTATAAAAAATTGACATTACCAAAGTTACAAGAGGCATTAGTAAAAACATTAGAAATTACTGCACTTATAATGGTTTTAGTTGCGGCATCAAATTTTTTTGGAGCAGTATTTGCAAGATTAGGTACACCAACTTTATTAACAGAATTTTTATTAGGATTAGAAATGAACAAATATCTAATCCTTGGAATGATAATGGTTATGATATTTCTATTAGGTTGGCCTCTTGAATGGGTGCCAATAGTAATGATTATAATACCGATAATTTTACCTTTAGTTGAAGCTTTAGGTTTTAATTTAACCTGGTTTGCAATATTAGTTGCTGTAAACTTACAAACTGCCTGGCTATCACCTCCTGTAGCATTATCAGCTTATTTTTTAAAAGGAGTCGTTCCAGAATGGGATTTAAAGGACATTTATCTAGGAATGATGCAATTTATGGTGTTACAAATAATTGGTCTTATAATTATTATTATATTTCCTAAAATAGTCCTGTGGCTGCCATCTGTCTTGTATGGACAGTAATTTATATATGATTATTATGGAATAGTGAGTCCTAATAAAGAAAATATTCAATTAACAAACTGGGAAATAGTTTCAGTAAATCCAACAAACAAAAATTGGGATTGGAAAGATATATTTTGTTTTTGGACTGTTGGAACACAAAGCATCATTTCTTTCGCTTTATTAGGTTCTTTATATTTGCTTTATAACTTAAATTTTTATGAAGTTTTACTTGGTTCAATATTAGCATCAATGTTAGTTTGTTTTTTTTCAAACCTTGGTGGAGTACCTTCACAAAAACATGGTATACCTTTTCCAGTTTTTTTAAGAATATCAACTGGCTATTTAGGAGCAAAATATATTAGTCTTTTAAGAGGATTTGTTGGCTTATTTTTTTTTGGAGTACAAACTTTTTTTATCTCTAAATCAATTGGATACTTAATAAGAATTACTTTATTCAATATTGATAGTAATTTTTTAG
>NZ_CVSI01000071.1 GCF_001179985.1 Candidatus Pelagibacter communis
GTAATTTCAATGTTGAACTCTTATTCTGGTTGGGCAGCAGCTGGAATAGGTTTTACTCTGGAGAATACTGCATTAATTATTACTGGAGCTCTAGTAGGTTCATCTGGAGCAATTTTATCATATATAATGTGCAAAGGTATGAATAGATCTTTTTTTAGTGTAATCCTCGGAGGTTTTGGAGGTACAGATCAAATATCTAAATCTGACAATAAAGAGCAAAAGCCAGTTAAAAGTGGTAACTCAGATGACGCTGCTTTTTTAATGAAGAATGCATCGTCAGTAATTATAGTCCCAGGTTACGGAATGGCTGTCGCGCAGGCACAACATGCTTTAAGAGAAATGGTAGATACGCTAAAGAAAAATGATATTAAAGTTTCATACGCAATACATCCTGTTGCAGGAAGAATGCCAGGGCACATGAATGTTTTACTAGCAGAGGCAAATGTTCCTTATGACGAAGTTTTTGAATTAGAGGAAATTAATAATGATTTTGCAAATTGTGATGTAGCTTATGTAATTGGCGCAAATGATGTTACAAATCCAGTTGCAAAAACCGATCCACAAAGCCCTATTTATGGGATGCCAATTTTAGATGTTGAAAAAGCAAAGTCAGTATTATTTGTAAAAAGAAGTTTGTCTCCAGGTTATGCAGGAGTAGACAATGATCTCTTTTACAGAGAAAATACTCTAATGTTGTTTGCTGATGCAAAAAAAATGACCGAAGATATTATAAAAAGTTTTTAAGAGTGACTCAAATTTATTGTGATATTGCAGATATAAAAACTATCAAAAATTACTCAAAAAAAAAAATTGTAAAAGGATTTACGACAAATCCGACTTTAATGAGAAAAGCTGGAGCCAAAAACTATGAGTTGTATTCAAAAGAAATTTTAAAAGTTTGCAAGAAAAAACCTATATCATTTGAGGTATTTGCAGATGACTACAAAAATATTATAGAACAAGCATTAAAAATTAGATCTTGGGGCAAAAATATTTATGTAAAAATACCAGTAGAAAATTCAAAAGGAATTTTTATGGGTAAAGTTATCAATGAATTAAGCAAAAAAAATATTAAAATGAATGTTACAGCTGTTTACACATATAAACAAACAGAAAAAATATTAAGTAAAATTAAAAAAAAAACTAATGTAATCATATCAATTTTTGCTGGAAGGGCTAGTGATGCAGGTAAAGATCCAATTCCAGAAATAAAGAAAAGTATATTGAGAGCGAAAAAATATCCGAACGTTAAAATACTTTGGGCTAGCGTTAGAGAGCCATATAACTATATACATGCCTCACAACTTGGATGTCACATAATAACAGTTCCACCAAGTATTATCTCAAAAATTGAAAAATTTGGTAAAACATTTCAAAGGTTAACTAACGATACAGTTAAAACATTTTTGATTGATAGTAAAAAATCTAAATTTAAAATTTGAGGATTGGTTGCGGGGGACGGATTTGAACCGCCGACCTTCAGGTTATGAGCCTGACGAGCTACCAGACTGCTCCACCCCGCGATATTAAATTCTATTCTTTAACTTGTTAAGTTTTTTTACTCTTTTAATATTTTCTTGAAGAATTCTTTTCTTTTTTTCAGATGGCTTTTCATAATTAGATTTTAGCTTTACGATTTTAAAAAAGCCATCTCTTTGGAGTTTTCTTTTTAAAACCCTCAAAGCCTGCTCCACATTGTTATCTTTTACATCTATTTTAATAACGTCCTCCAAAAAAAAGTAGTAACTATCATCTAAAGAAAATTATGTCTATTATTTTTTTATTGAGACTGTAGATTTTGTTTTTGGGCTTTTTCTTTGAGTTTTTTCTCTCTATTTATACGTCTTTCTGCTTTCTCAAGAGCCTCTGTTAAATCTCTTTGTGTAAATAAATTTATTGCAACAGGGTCTTTAGCATTTAAACTGTTAAAATTCCAATAGCTTTTATTTCTAATCGCAATGACCGAGTTTTTTGTAATACCAACAAGCTTTGCAATTTGAGAGTCTTTTAATTTAGAGTGGTTTTTTATTAACCATAAAACCGAATCTGGCTTATCTTGTCTCTTTGACAAGGGAATATATTTTTTTAACTTTTTTTCAGTTTCTTTTACATCTATGTCATAATTAGTAATATTGAGCGGTCTATCTTGGTCTTTGCTGGATAAATCAATTTCCTCTCTAGTTAATTGCCCTGAAGTTATAGGATTATAAGGCTTAATTCCTTTTGCTACCTCTCCATCAGCAATACCTTGAACTTCTATTTCATGTAAATTACAAAAATTTGCAATTTGTTTGAATGTTAAAGTTGTGTTTTCAACAAGCCATACTGCTGTAGCCATTGGCATTAATGGGGTCATATTCATAATAAGAATTATTTCTTGGTTTCTGATTTAAAATTTTGAAATTTTTTATTAAATTTACTCACTCTACCTTTATCTAAGATTTTTTGCTTTCCACCTGTCCACGCAGAATGAGATTTAGGATCAATCTCAAGTTTAAGCACATCACCCTCGTTACCCCAGGTGGACTTAGTCTCAAATTTTGTACCATCTGTCATTTCAACACTTATTTTGTGATAATTAGGGTGAATGTTTTTTTTCATAGCGAATTTATAGCAAAAGAATATTATAAAACAATTAAAAGATACTAATTTTTTTGTTTAAATCACTACTTATTCTCTCATTTGAAGCTTTAATACTAATTTTATTAAATTTTTTTAGATCAAATTTATCAACTATTCCTCCAGCTTCTTTTATCAATACAGTACCTGCGGCTATATCCCATAGATTTACATTTTTTTGAAAACAACCATCAAATCTCCCACATGAAACATATGCTAAATCTAAAGCAGCACTTCCAGTATTTCTAATAATTAAATTTTCGGGAAGATTTTTTCTAAAATTTACTCCATAAAGGCAACCTGAAATATTATTTTTTTTTGAAACTCTAATACTCTTATTGTTTAAAAATGATCCACCATTTTTTTCGGCATAAAATATTTCATCTTTTATAGGATCATATATGACACCAGCAATAATTTCTTTTTCAAATAGAAGAGCAATCGAAATACAAAAATGTGGGACACCATTTAAAAAATTAGTGGTTCCATCAATTGGATCGATTATCCAAAAGTTGTCTTTATCTTTATTTTTAATAAATCCAGTTTCTTCAGTTAAAATTGAAAAATTTTTTTTTGATTTTTCAAGTTCTTCTATAATTATTTTCTCTACTTTTCTATCTGCATTTGTTACAAAATTATTAGGCCCCTTTAAAGAAACTTGCAATTTTTCTACCTCACCAAAGTCTCTAATTAAAATTTTTGAAGCTTTTTCAGACGCCTTAATCATCAAATTTAAATTAGGGGAAATAGAATTCATATTAAATTTTTTTTATATATTCTAAAGTTCTTGTATCTATAACAATTTCATCACTTGACTCAATAAAAGGTGGAACTTGAATATTTAAACCATTTTCAAGAGTTGCGGGTTTATAAGAAGAGGAAATAGTTTGTCCTTTTAAAGATGCATCTGTTACTTTAATCTTACAATTTAATTGATTTGGCAAT
>NZ_CVSI01000072.1 GCF_001179985.1 Candidatus Pelagibacter communis
AAGAAAAAATAATGATATCAACAAATTTACAGGCTCTATTTTACCTTATCTCTGGCGTGTTGTTTATTCTCGCGCTAAGGGGGCTTTCATCACCTGAAACTTCTAGACAAGGAAACTTTTTCGGTATTTTGGGGATGTTAATTGCAGTTATAGTAACATTTTTATCAATCGGTAATTTTTCTTCAAGTTTTGTTTATGTAATCGGTTTTCTTTTAGTTGGCGGAAGTATTGGTGCATTTATTGCGTTCAAAATACCTATGACTGCAATGCCTGAGTTGGTAGCAGGTTTCCATAGTTTAGTTGGTTTAGCTGCAGTTTTTGTAGCTATTTCAGCTTTTTTAAATCCGGAGGCCTTTAATCTTGGAAATGTAGGAAATATTAAGCTCGCAAGTTTAATTGAAATGTCAATTGGTGCAGCAGTTGGCGCTATAACTTTTACCGGCTCTATAATTGCATTTTTAAAACTAAGAGGAATAATGTCTGGGTCTCCTATTACATTTCCAGGTCAACATATTTTAAATTTACTAATTTTAATATCTATAATAGGTCTAACCTATT
>NZ_CVSI01000073.1 GCF_001179985.1 Candidatus Pelagibacter communis
GTAATATTATAAGTATCAGTATCTAAATTGCTTCCAGCGTTTCCAACATCCACATCGTTTTTGCCGAATCTAAATGCTAGACCTTTTATTCCATTATTTTTAGTAAATCTATCGGATCCAAATGTGATAGCATTAGTATCAATTTTTCTTGTGGAAGAAATGCTTGTATCTCCAATTTTACCTAAGGAAATACTTCCCTCGCTCCAATAAAATACATTCTGGTCCTTATCATTATTTGTTTTCTTTTTAATTGCAGTTTTTTTAACAAGCTCTGTCAAGGAAGCCAATCTTTGATTGGTAAAATTAAAATCAATATTTAGGTTTGATAAATTTTGTTTGTCTTTATTTCTTCTTATCCACTTTAATCGGTTTAATGCAGTATCTACTGAATGATCAATAGTTCTTTTAGCAATTTCTATTTGACCTAATGCAATTCCAGTTCTATCTTTATTTTCTGTAGTTGAAGTACATTTTCCAGAAATAATATTAAAAGGACATGCAAGACTAAACTCAAATATTTCATCATCACCTTCATCATCTGATACAAACATTTTAAATCCATTTTTGCTAAATCCAAGTGCTCTAGTTTGTCTGTTATTGTCAGAAGTTAAATTTTGTATGCTTACTGAACCATCTTTTGTGAATGATGACGTATCGTATGGATTATTTAGAGTGAACTGTGTGACAGTATATTTGTCATGATCTGTTACAAATAACCTTTTTCCACTTAAACCAATAAAAATTGCGTCAGGGTTAAATCCAGCCGCACCCTCAGATAGATGGATACCACCACTTGTTACTAGAGACATAGTTGCAATATCATATGGAGTTGAAAGATTATATTCCTTAACACCATCACCGTTATCATTGACATCATTAAAAACTAAAAATATTTTCGTACCATCTGGATTAATCTCTATACCCTGAACATGGTATTTTTTTTTATCGGACCTACCTCCAAAACTTGTACCTGCAAGAGCATCAGTATCAGGATCAATGTCTTTAACAAATGCACATGTTGAAACATCATAAGCTATTGTTAAGTCATATCTGTATAAACGATCATTATTGCTGTTATTGGTTCCCCTACTCAAGATGAAGATCTTAAGTCCATCACTACTAAATGCCATATCACCGACATTTGATGGGTTTAAACCATATTGACCTGATCCAACATCTAAATCACACCTTTCATCATCACCTGCATAAGTTTTTGTAGAAATATCAAAAGGTGTTGAAAGATTATATTCATAAATAAAATCAATGTTAGCATTTCCTGTTGAGGCTGAAGTAGAAACAAACATTTTTGTTCCGTCAGGATTAAAAACTATTCCATTTTGAAATGCCTGTCCACCATCGTCAAAGATCTGTCGATCAACAAGAGTTACCACTGATGCAAAAGAATTAGAAATCGGAAATGATAAAAACAGTATGATTATGATTTTTTTTATTGAAGACATTAAGGTTTTTTATATAAATTATAATTTAATTCATCTTTAAATATACCAAAATTTGGTTACAGATTAAAAAGCAAGTTTATAGGCTAAATTTCCTGAAAAACTTATCAGTTCTTGAGTGCTTATTCTGCTATCTAGTGAAAATTTAAGAAAATGATCGTTAGATACATTTTTTTCAAAACCAAAATTTGTAGCTAAAGTAACTTCTCGAATTTGGTCATTTTTTTGTGAATAAGTTGCTTTAGTGCCATTAATTGAATAATCTTGGTCTTTTCCAAAAAAAGTATTTCTTACATCTAATATCCATCCAAGATTAAGATTATAGTCTTTGCCTAAATTCATTTCATATTCATCATCAACGTAAACAGATAAATTTCCTACACCTTTGCCGTTCCATCTGTATAGATGGCTTTCACTATGACTAGGGGTATATGATAAACCAATTGTTGTTCCAAAATTAGGTATCAAAGACTCGTTATTCATCTTAGATCCTGCAATAAGATCATACGATTCATAAATATCTTCAATACTAAGTTTGCCTGATGATCTTGTATTAGTCAAAATTTCTCTTTCACTATCGTGTATATTAATTCCTGCTAAAATAAAATTTTCATCTAGAAATTTTGTTAATATTGTTTGATCTTTAAAATATAATCCAGAATGTAAAGAGTACCTTTTTATGTCGTGATCTTTAGTAAATTGCTGATTACCACTACCTAAAGACAGAATAAAATCTTTACCTTTATAAGGGTTTATCAAATTTAGTGTAACCCCAGTAAGATTGAAACCTAATGTAAGATCTTGATTGTTTTGTTTTCTTTTAAATGTTGAAAAATTAATTTCACCCCAACCATTTCTATCATCTAAATCTTTTTCTGCTTTTTTATATTTGGTTAGAGACTGTCTAATATCTAAAGACTTTGTGCTTAATAATTCATCAAGTATTTCGCTACCACCTTGGCCGACGGAGCTTGCTGATCCGTTGACAATTTGGTTTCCATCTAAATCCTCGAGTGAAAAATCTCCATCTGTTTCATAATAATAACTTTGACCAACTCCATGATTAATTTTTAATGTGCTACCTGTTATGCCTGCTCCATGGGCAATTTTACCAACTACAATTCCTTGATCTTTTAAAGTAATCGTTGAATTGTTTCCGTATAATTTAATCGAGTCGTAATCAACATCATTCTTTATTGTTCCACTATTTGCTACACTTGAGTTGACACCCACTCTTATAGTTGCATTGTCAGCATCAGAGTTAGTAATTTCTCCACCCACTTTATTAGTAATTGTCACTGTATTACCAGCAGCAGTTCCAAAAATAGCAGAGCCATTTGTGGCTGTAATTGTTCCTGAGTTAGTAATTGTCATTCCAGTAGTATTTGTGCCACCTGTTTTGCTAACTCTAATGGTATTTCTATTTGATGAAATTGTTCCTCCAGAATTATTTGTAATTGTTGCATTAGTTGTAGCTTTTGCATCGATGGCAGTTGTGCCGCTAGCTGTAATTGTTCCTGAGTTGGTCACTGTCAAATCAGATGTAGTGTCTCCAAAAACAGCTACGGTATTAGCACTAATAGTTGATCCAGACTCGACCGTAACTGTTACACTATCTCCAGTTACATTTGCTGCTTTAGTAGTTGCACCTGTAGCCAAAGTTGAGCTATTTTTTACAGTTAAAAATTCTCCCTCACCATCAATATTTTGTTGATCAGTTTCAGTTCCGCCATCTTGAATAGTATTACTATCTGCGCTTACATAGGAATAACAAAAAAATAAAAATAAAATTTTTATAAAAACAATATTAAACCTTAAAACTTTATTTTTTGTGACCAACATTATTAAATATTCATTAAATTATATAATATAAGTATTTTTAGTTTATTTTTTTAAATCTTTAAATATCTTAGGTGCCCAATTTTTGGCATCCTGGGAGGTTACATGAAAGTCATATTTTTCAGGCTTTATAAACATTTGGTTAGTGTCTTCAAATCTACCTTTTTGAATAGTATCAACCCAAACTACATAATCTGCTGGAAATAAATCTCTAGCTTTTGGGGTGGGACAAATAAAATCTGCAATTACAAAATTACCTTCCTCTTTTAGCTTTGTTGCAAAATCGGCCATTCTTTTTGCTTGTCTAGTTCTTCCCTCCGGTGAAAAATCCCAGTCGTTTGCGGCTTTACGCACTTCGTCTGCATTTAGTCTTTTAGCATTCAACATTGGTGCAAGCTCATCTGCTAGAGTTGTTTTGCCTGCGCCGGGTAGCCCCATTATTAATATAATTTTCATAATTAATTTTATTTTTATATATTAGATAAAAGAAGATATTTATAGATCCAAATAGGTCCATATTTGCCAGCCTTATTTAGTGCCAATATTTTTATAGACAGATAATTGAAAATAAATAATGATCGCCGAATGAATTTTTCTATAGAAATTGGACCAAAAACTAACTTGGATACCTTGCCGGCTCTTAAAGATGTTTACATTACAATGCTACCTGGTGGTGATTTTAAGGAAACAGCTCAACAAGCAATCAACTTAGTCAAAAAGGGTTTTAATCCAGTTCCTCATTTTCCAGCAAGATCTATGGCTAACGAGGCACAACTTAAAGAATATGTAACAATGTGTAAAGACGGTGGGGTAAAGCAAGCTCTTGTAATTGGTGGTGGCAGAGAGCCCATGGGAAAATTTGATAGTTCTTTCCAGCTTTTAGAGACTGGTTATTTTGAGAAATTGAAGATAGGAATTGCTGGACATCCAGAGGGGAGTCCTGATATATCCGACGAAGTGTTAGAAAAAGCAATGATTGATAAAAAGCCCTATGCTGATTACATTGTAACTCAATGGTTAATGCAGTCAGAACCAATTATTGATTTTATTTCTAAACAGTCTGTCCCAGTTCATGTTGGAATTACTGGACCTATGAAAATATCAAGCTTAATTAAGTTTGCTAATATTGTAGGAGCAAAAAATTCTATAAATTTTATTAAATCTAATTTTAGTAGGGCAATTGATTTATTAAAACCAAAAGACCCAAATGATCTTGTAGATAAAATTAAAGAGCATACAAAATATTTTCACATCTATACGTTTGGTGGGCTTAAGGAAACCAACAACTGGCTAAAGGAAAATAACTATGCCTAAAAAAAGAAAAAAAGCAAAAAAGTCCAACGGAAAATTATCACCAAGCAGAATTATAGAGAAAGTTGATTATTCTAAAGTTTCTCACACAACAAAAGTAGATCAATCAGATAGACATGTTCCATATAACTTAAGGCAAAGTGGACCAACAAAAGTAGAATTACTAATGTCAACAAGGGTTAGAAAATCTCCATATTGGCATCTATCAATGAAAGCAGGATGTTGGAGAGCAACTGTTTATAATAGAATTTATCATCCGCGTGGATACGTAAGACCTGAAAAGGGCGGAGCGATGGTTGAATATAAAGCAATCAAAAATCACGTTACAATGTGGAATGTAGCAGTAGAAAGACAAATAAGAGTAAAAGGTCCTGATGCAGAGAGATTTACAGATTATGTGATCACTAGAGATGCAACAAAGATTTCTCCAATGAGAGCTAGATATGTAATTCTTTGTAATTATAAAGGTGGTGTTCTTAATGATCCAATTTTATTAAGAATTTCAAAAGATGAATTTTGGTTTAGTTTATCAGACAGTGACATAGGATTGTATCTTCAAGGAGTAAACGCAGATAAAAGATTTAATGTTGAGATAGATGAAATAGATGCATGTCCTGTACAAATTCAAGGTCCAAAATCAAAAGCTTTGATGAACGACTTAATTGGTAAGCAAGTTGATTTAGATAATATGCCTTATTATGGATTAGCTGAAGCGAAAGTTGGTGGAAGAAGTTGTGTAATTTCTCAATCTGGTTTTTCTGGTGAAGCGGGTTATGAAATATATTTAAGAAACGCAACACTTTATGCTGAGGATATGTGGAATGCAGTTTTAAAAGCAGGTAAAAAACATAAGTTAATGGTAATCGCTCCTGCGCATCACAGAAGAATTCAAGCTGGAATTTTATCTTGGGGTCAAGATATGGACAACGAGCATAATCCATTTCAATGTAATCTAGGCTATCAAGTTTCATTATCTGGAAAAGGTGAATGGGCTAAAAAAGGAGATTACATTGGTAAAGAAGCACTAGAAAACATGAAAAAAGAATTATTAAATGGACAAAAACCTTACAAACTCCAATTAGTAGGTATGGAACTAGGTGGAAAACCAATTGAGGAATATGCTCCGGATTTTTGGTTAATATCAAAAGATGGAAAAAACCCTATCGGTTTTGTTACATCACCTTGGTATCATCCAGAAAAAGGAACAAATATTGCAATGGGTTATGTTCCATTTGACGGAACAATTAATAAAAATGGATTTCCTAAAGGAAATGTAGGTGATAAATTTAAAGTTCACTTACCTAAAAAATATTGTGAAAAAGGAAGTAATCCCGTTGATGCAGTTGTTGTAGATATTCCTTTTACAGAGTCTTATAATCCAAATACTAGGGAAGTTGCAAATTAGATTGTTATAAGTATCAATTTTTGAATGACAAAAACTGTCATAATAATTGCAAGTATTATTATTGCTATTATTTTGTTAATATTTCCTTTAATAGTTTCATTAATTGAAAAAAAAAATAATAAAAAATAATGTTTGCACAATTTTTAAGCATAGTATTTAGATCGATAAAACTCGATAAGAATCTTTACAGAGAAAGCAAAAGCTTTAATGAAGCTGGTATTTATTTTGCAGCACTAATCATAGTCCTTGACGGTGTGGCAGGTGCTATAGCTGCAAATACTTTTTTTAAAACATCCATAGGTTTATCAGCAATTACTTCAATATTAACATGGTTCATTTGGGCTATGTTTATATTTGTAATTGGAGTCAAACTTTTTCCAGATAAAGACAGCAAAATTCCATTTAAAAAAATATTAATAGCTGTAGGTTTTGCTCATGCGCCAGGTCTACTAAGATTTTTTGCTATCACACCAACAATGGTGATGCCAATAATTTTTTTTACACAATTATGGATTTTTGCTTCTCTTATAATTTGCACAAGAGAAGTATTGCAACTAAAATCTAATTTTAAGTCATTTGGAATTATATTTTTGTCCTTTTTAATTTTAGCTATATTATCGGCATCTTTCGTTATGAGTAGAATGGAAACTTTGCCGATAAGCAATGTGACTTAAATTGGAAATATTGTTTTAGATACCCTGCAAGATTTACAAATTTTAAATCCAGTAAGTATTAAGTTGTGAATGACACTTTCGTCACTTTTTTTACATTCTTCACATAATTCGTTTAATGATTCATCAATATGATTATTATTATTTTCTTTAGTCATTGTCCGTTAAGCCCGCACCAGCAGCAGTATTTTTTAAACTTTCATTTTCTTTTACAAAAGTTTCTTCTGATAGTTTATATAACTCTTCCCAATCTTTTTCATCAAAGGTATTTTTGTTTTTTAAAAATTCTATTTCTAATACTTCAGCTTTATCTTTTAAATTACTTAAGTTACTTTTTAAATGTATAGACTGGTTAAAATTCAGTAAAAAAGTTTCATTCTCAACTTTAAGGCTCAACCTTTTTCCGATTATTTCTGACGATCTCGAAATAAATGGTATCAGTAAAATAGGATAAGCCATATTATTAAAAGTTATTTTATTGTATTTTTCTAGAGTATGGATTTGATCCATAAAATTTATACCCGTTATTAGAGGACAGTAAGGAATTTTGTTAGAAATATTTATGTCTGTTATTAAGCTGATATTCTGAAACTGATTTTTTTTGATAACCTTAAAATAGTTGTTAAGATTCTTTAACCCTGGTAATCCAAACATCTCCATCAGTTTTATAGATTTTCCAATTTCTTCAGAGACTCCCCATGAAAAACCTATACCTTTGGAAGCCCTTTTAGATAATGTATCAATTTCGCTTAATGATCTCATTAGTTTAAAGAATTATAAATCCAATTATCTTTAAAGTTATTAAGTTCTTCTGGCAAAGGAGCTCCTTGAAACATACAAATCCTTAACCACTTGTCTGATCTTGGGTCAAATTTACAAGCACCAAAGAAAGACAATTTAAGTCTTAGCATGTCAATCGGGATTAATTTGTGTCCAATTGTATTATCTTGTATTTCTGAATACGGGAATTTTTCAATTAGGAAAGCTCTCCTAACAACATGTCTTAAATCATTATTATCTACTAAAAATCTACTTACCGGCAAACTCTGCTTAAAATTCGTAGCTCTAAAATATAATTGATTAATATCTCTTGCTATTGCAAGCGGTTGCTCTAATTCAGATCCTTGTTCTTTAAATCTATTTGCGATCCTTGGTTCCTCTTTATTTTGAGAAATAAACCAAAAATTTTGGTTATTTTCATTTTTATTAAAATCGATCTTGATTAAATTTCCATAATATTTTTCTATAATATTTACTAAATCTCTGATAGTTTTATGAGTTGGTATATTAAAATATTTATCCTCATTTGAGCTCATCGTTGAAATCAATGGTTCGGTTATATTATCAAAAGGTTCCATTAACATTGAAACTATGTATTCAATACCCTCTTCGCTTAAATTATTCTCAGCCCATAAATAAAACTCATTAAAAAAATAATCCTTTTTTTCAGAATAATTTGTATCTAAGAAATCTGTTACTTTTTCTAAATCTTTTTTTAAATTTTGTATCTTTCTTTTTTGATAATCACTATCTGTTTCCCAAGAAAAAATATTCTTGAGAGACTTTTTTAAACAATCTAAAAAATAATTGTAATCATTACTACTAATTATTTTTAATTCTCTAATTTTTTTTAATGCAACTTCCCTGGCAATTATCCAATTATTTAATAAAGTTGGATGATTTATTATAAATGGTGCCATACCTAATCCTGTTGAATTACCTATGCCCAAACTTCTACAAATATTTTTATCCAATTCGACCGCAGATCTAGGGTTTTTAGATTTTGCAATATGATTAACTTGATCAAACGTAAACTGTCTTACAAAATAAACTAACATCATTTCTAGTCTAAAAGGACCAACTATTTCTGGTCTATTTTTAATTCTAAATCTATCTGCTAAACCAAATTTTCCTGAGCCATATACTGCTGTGGTCCTATAAAGATATCCAATTTTGCCTATAATACTTTTATCTGGTTGTTTTCCATTACATAAACAGTCGACTACATAATTAAAAGCTCTTAACGATTTATTGGCTCTTGAAAGTGTCAATTCTTTATAAGTCATTCTACCAATTTCTTGTTTTGGGACATTTTTTTTTAATCTATCAATATCTTTTTTGGTGGGCACACCATCAAAGAGTGTGAAGCTCGCATCCCATTTAGTAGCGATAACTCTGTCTGATCTTTCATGATCACCAATTTTATTTGAAAAACAAATTAATGAATAATTTCTAGTTTTTTTTTTAAATGAATAAACAGCAACACCATGTCCATTTTCATCTAAATTAAACATGTCTCTTTTGTAATCCCAGTCTTTAAATTCTCTTAGAAAAGATCTTAAAAATGATAATTTCGATTGATGAAATGAACCCAATCTTGAGAGTTTCATAATTTTTTTTGGATCTCTTAATTCTATTTGCATTTTATATTTCTTTATAAAAATTAAACCAATTATTACCTAGTATTGCACTAATATCATTATTGTCAAAACCAACTTTTTTAAGTCCATTTTCAATATTATTGAAACCTCTCGCGTCTTTAAACCATTCAGGTTGATCAGGAAATCCTTGATTGGTTTTTGACCCCTCTCCTAAATTTTTTGACTTTGTCCATGTTCCATTTCTCATCCACTCGACAACACTATCAGGTTGATTTAAGCAAAGATCTGAACCAATACCAATATTTTTAATCCCCATGACATCAACTAATCTTGCTACCATTTCGCAAAAACTATCTAATGAACAATTTGTTCCATCTTTTAAATGGTGTGGATAAAGTGATAAACCTAGCATACCCCCACTTTGTGATAATGTTTTAAGAAGGTCATCTGACTTACTTCTTTTAGTTTGATGCCAAAAAGATGGATTAGCGTGAGTAATAGCAATAGGTTTTTGGCTTAAGTCAATTGCATCGTAAGTACTTTTTTCTCCTGAATGAGACATATCAACAACAATTCCTAATCTATTCATTTCTTTTATTGCCTCTCTTCCAAAATTAGTAACACCTCCATCATTTTTTTCATAACATCCTGAGGCTAATAAAGACTGATTGTTATAAGTGAGCTGCATAAATCTGCACCCGTGCTCATAAATCTTTTCAATTAAATTTATATCATCCTCTATTGGTGAACAGTTTTGAAAACCAAAAAAAATAGCTGTTTTATTTTCATTTTTTGCTTTTTCAATATCTTTGAAGTTTTTACCTAAAAAAATTAAATCTTTGTTTTCCTCAAAATTTTTTTTCCACTCTAAAAGTCTCTTTTTAAATTCATCAAAATCTTCATGATAAACAACTGTCACATGTACTGCATCTAAATTAGCTTCTCTATTAATCTCAAAAACAGATCTTTCCCATTTGCAGTATTGTAAATTGTCAATTTTGAAATTCATAACAATAGTTATATATTAGTAGATAATTTTTTGATATTAAAAGATAAATGAGTAGTAAAAAATTAAATAAAGTAGCAATCATAATGGGTAGTCAATCTGATTATTCTACTATGAAGTATTCAAAAAAAGTTCTTCAGAGCTTTAGCATAAAATGTGATGTGAAAATAGTTTCAGCGCACAGAACTCCAAAAAGAATGTTTGAATTTGCTAAAAATGCCGAAAGAAATAATTACTCTGTGATAATTGCAGGAGCTGGTGGTTCCGCACATCTTCCTGGTATGGTTGCATCTTTGACTAGCATTCCAGTTATTGGAGTTCCAATTGAGTCAAAAAAATTAAAAGGTATGGACAGTCTTTTATCAATAGTACAGATGCCAAAAGGTATCCCAGTTGGCACAGTTGCTATCGGTAAAGATGGTGCAATAAATGCTGGACTTTATGCTGCATCAATTATTGGACTTCAAAATAAAAAAGTTAAAAATTCATTATTAAAGTTTAGATTGAAACAATCAAAATCAGTAAAAAAAAAACCTAAGTAGAATGACTAAAATTTCTTTAGGTATAATTGGTGGAGGCCAACTTGGATCTTTACTTTGCGCGGCAGGAAAAAATATAAACATAAATACAGTAGTGATTAGTGATGATGAAGACTCGCCAGCCAAACATTTTGCAGATCATTTTATTTATTCTAAATATGATAATGAGGAAAATTTGACAAAGTTTACTTCAATGGTAGATAAAATAACTTATGAATTTGAAAATATTCCTTATGATGTATTGTCAAAATTAAACAAAGTTAAAAAAGTAGATCCTAATCCAGAAGTTAACAAAATTGTTCAACACAGATACTCAGAAAAAAATTTTCTTATAAAAAAAAACATTAAAACTACAGATTTTGAAAAAATCGTTAATGAAAGTGATATAAAAAAAAATAAAAATTTATTACCTGGAATACTAAAAACTTCTACACTTGGGTACGATGGTAAGGGCCAATATAAATTAAATAATTTGGAAGATTTAGATAATCATAAAATTAACTTTGATAGAGAATTTGTACTAGAAAAATTAGTAAATTTAGAAAAAGAAATTTCTGTAGTAATTACAAGATTTTCAAAAGATAATTATGAAATTTATGAACCAATAGAAAATTTACACGAAGAACAAATTTTAAAATATTCAACAATTCCAGCCAAAATTAATTTGTCTCATTTTAAAAAATCTCAAGAATGGGCTAAACTTATTTCTGAAGAACTTCAGTATGTTGGAACTTTATGTGTTGAATTTTTTATAGATAAAGATCAAAATTTATACGTAAACGAAATTGCACCAAGGGTTCATAATTCAGGTCATTTAACTATAAATGCATATAATATTAGTCAATTTGAAAATCATATCAGGGCTGTTTGTGGATTAGAAAAAATAAAACTAGAAAAAATATGTAATGCAAAAATGATAAATATTATTGGTGATGAAATAAATAATTACAGAAATAAAAAATATACTGAAAAAGAGTTTTTTTTTGATTATTTAAAAAAAGAAATTAAACCTAAAAGGAAAATGGGACACTTAACTATAATTGAAAATAAATGAAAAAAATTTTATTTATTTTATTTTTAATTATTAATACAACCAGTATTGCAATGGAAAATAAACCTTCACATCATCAGTCTAACGGTACGTTCAAAAATCCTGAGGGCTCACCAGAACGTTCTGGAAAAATAAAATGGTCTTGGAGTACGTTTAATAAAGAGAAAAAAAAATTAGATATGACAGTGCCAAAAAGCCATGTTTTAGATAAAAATGAGGTTTTAAAAAATTTAGAACTATATAAAGATAAAGATTACATTGGGTGGATTGGTCATGCTACTTTTTTAATAAAACTCGGAAACACAACTATTATTACTGATCCAGTTTTTTCTAAAAATGCAGGACCATTAATATTTGGCCCAAAAAGATATGTTGATCCAGCTTTAAGTTTAAAAGAAATTCCTAAAGTGGATTTATTTTTACTTACGCATAACCACTATGATCATCAAGATACAGCAACAATCAGAAAGTTTCCTTATAAAGATGCAGATGTTATTGTGCCTCTTAAGTTGGGTAAGTATTTTACCAAATATAATTATAAAAAAGTTAATGAACTCGATTGGTATCAAACAATTGAAGTAAATGATTTAAAAATAACATTGTTGCCAGCTGTTCATTGGTCAAAAAGAAGTTTGACAGATACTAATAAAACACTTTGGGGAAATTTTTTAATAGAATATAAAAATAAAAAAATACTATTCGCATGTGATACTGGGTATGGACAAATATATAAAAAACTTGGTGAAAAATTTGGTCCAGTCGATCTTACAATGATTAATATAGGTGCATACGACTTTAGACCGATGTTTGAAAAATCTATTTACCACACAAATCCAGAAGAGGCTTTACAAGTTGCAAAAGATCTTGAAAGCAAAAAAGTAATAGGAACTCATTGGGGTACTTTTGTACTTTCTTTAGAACCTATTATGGAACCTCCTGTTCGTTTTAAAAATAATGCAGAAAATTATGGTTTTCAAAAAAAAGATGCCATTATTTTTAAAATTGGAGAAATAAGACCTCTGCAAGAAATATTAGATTAGTTTTTATTTGATAAATCAAATATTCAATATAGATATTCTATTAATATGAAAACTATTGAGGGTAATTTTGATAATCCAGAAGTTAATCAACTTTTAAAAAAACATTTTATCGAATTAAGATCAGTTTCACCTAAGGGAAGTACTCACGTACTAGACATCGAAGGTTTGCAAGACAAAAGTATTAAGTTTTGGAGTATATATGAAAACGATGAGTTAATCGGGTGTGGAGCTTTAAAATTTTTAGATCCTCAGCATGGTGAATTCAAATCAATTCGTGTTTCTGATTCTTTTAGAAAAAAAGGTTATGGAAATAAAATTATTAAAGTTCTTATTGATAAATCTCGAAAATTAAATATTCAAAAAATTAGTGTCGAAACAGGGTCAGGCGATTTTTTTCTACCAGCTCGTAAATTATTTAAAAATTCAGGTTTTGCAGAATGTAAACCTTTCAGCCATTACGTAGACGACCCAAACTCATGTTACATGTCCCTAAAAATTTAAAAGTTAATTGATTATTTTTTTTCTATGACGAATAATTCATTTTTAAAATATAGGCCTTTATATTTATTAACCACTTGTTGAACTATTTTTTGATAATTTTTTGATCTTTGCACTTTAAAAATTTGTTCATCTGTCATTTGATTAACATATACTGCAGCATTCCAAGCTGAAAAAACCAAAGAAGTGGCAATACCCCCTTTTATTTCATTTGGAAGAGCTCTTAAAACATAACTAATTTTTTTTACTTTATGAAATTTCAAAGTTTTCAAAAATGATTTTTCTGTATTAGATTTTATATATTTTTCAATTGAGGAATATAGATATGGGAATGGATTTTCTTTCGGCCACAACTTTTTAATTATCTTATTGCCTGGATCTCCGCCACATGCGTGTATTACAACTAATTTTCCTTTTTTAGCTAAAGATTTTAACATTGGATCGATCACATACTTTACTTTTTTTTCAGCAGAAACTCTAGATCGATAAGGTTGTGATGCTATAATTAGATCATAATCAGTTTTGCCATTATTTTTTTGTGGAATTACATTTTTAAGAACAAATTCTTGATCTTTTCTGTAGATTACTATTACTGATGGTTCTTTGTAAGTTGATGTACCGGTTTTAGGGTTTGTTTCGACTTGCCATTTTTTTGCTAGGAATTCTTGATTAAGTTTTCTTAATTGATTAGAAAAATCTAAAGATGAATTTCCTCTAAGTTTTACAACTTTCCAATTCATTTTTTTTTGTTTTTTGATATTTCTTGATTTTAAGGAAGTAGATTCAACATAATTTAAATTTGATATCACAAAAACAGTATTTTTATGTTCAGCAAATCTGTCTGGAAGTTTTTCTAAACCAAGTCTAACATCTTCCATGCTAATTTCTTTTGTTGAAACCAACAAAGGAATGTTGGGCATTTTTTGATGACATTGTCTCATAACGTTCATAAGTAAAGACCCATCTCCCATACCAGCATCAAAAACTTTTAATGCAGGATTTTTAGGTTTTAAATTTTGAACAATTGGCTTTAAGGCATCAGCAATTTTATTTTTTTCGTTAGTGGTGGTAACAAAAAGTAGATATTTTTGTCTATTATCGAAAAAACGGAAATTTTTTTTCATCACATAAGATATGTATTATGTAATTAAATGTCCATTATAAATATTTCTTTTAAAGTAGATAAATAAAGTATAAACACCCATAAAAAACCCGAGTAATGAAAAAATTTAAATCTGATATAGAGATTGCAAGAAGTTGTAAACTAAAACCAATCTCAAAAATTTTAAAAAAAATAAATGTTCCAGATAACCCAAAAGCTTTTAGTCCAATGGGGAGACACATAGCTAAAATAAATTTTGAATTCTTGGATAAACTTAAAAATAAAAAAGATGGTCATCTTATTCTTGTAACAGCAATCACACCAACACCAGCTGGAGAAGGTAAAACAACAACATCAGTAGGTCTAAATGATGGATTAAATAAAATTGGAAAAAAATCTATTGTTTGTTTGAGAGAGCCAAGTCTTGGCCCTTCTTTCGGAATGAAGGGAGGTGCAGCTGGAGGCGGTAATGCGCAGGTAGTTCCTATGGAACAAATAAATCTTCACTTCACTGGTGACTTTCATGCTATTACATCAGCTCATAATCTTTTGTCAGCTTTAATCGATAATCATATTTATTGGGGAAATAAACTTAACATTGATGAAAAAAAAATTGTTTGGAAAAGAGTTGTGGATATGAATGATCGGGCTTTAAGATTTATAGATATAAATACTAAAGGGGTAGCAAAGGATTTTGCCAGAGAAGATGGTTTTGATATTACTGTGGCATCTGAGGTGATGGCAATTTTCTGTTTATCTAATGATTTGAATGATTTAGAAAAAAGAATTGGAAACATTACAATTGCTTATGATAAAAATAATAAGCCAGTCTATGCAAAAGACTTAAATGCTCAAGGTCCAATGACAGTCCTTCTGAAAGAAGCAATTAGGCCAAATGTTACTCAAAGTCTAGAGCATAACCCGGCTATAATTCATGGAGGACCATTCGCTAACATTGCTCACGGATGTAATTCAGTAATTGCAACTAAGTCAGCTTTAAAGTTATCTAAATACGTAGTAACAGAGGCAGGTTTTGGTGCTGACCTTGGTGCTGAAAAATTTTTGGATATTAAATGTAGAAAAGCAAATATAAAACCAAGTTGTGTTGTTATAGTTGCCACAGTTCGTGCTTTAAAAATGCATGGTGGTGTGGAAAAAGGAAATTTAAAAACCGAGAATATTGATGCTCTAAAAGAAGGATTATCAAATTTAGACAGACATATAAATAATATTAAAAAATTTGGCATAGAACCAATAGTTGCGATTAATCATTTTGTTTTAGATACTAAAAAAGAAATACAAACAATAATAAATTTTTGTAAGAACTTAAATGTTGAAGTTAGTAATTGTAAACACTGGGCAGAAGGTGGAGCAGGAACAGTTGATTTAGCAAAAAAAGTTGTACGAGTTTGTAATAATTCAAAAAAACAAAAATTTAAATTCTTGTATAAAGATAGTAAAAGTTTATGGGAAAAAATTGAGATTATTGCAAAAGAAATATATAGAGCTGATAAAATTACAGCAACAGAGGACATTAAACAAAAATTAAAGACTTTTGAAAATAATGGGTTTAAAAATTTTCCAGTTTGTGTAGCAAAAACTCAATATAGTTTTTCTACTGATCCAAAATTAAAAGGTGCGCCAACAAATCATGAAATACCAATTAGAGACGTAAGATTATCTTCTGGGGCAGAATTTATTGTTGTGATATGTGGATCAATTATGACTATGCCAGGGTTGCCGAAAATTCCTGCTGCAGACAAAATTAAATTAAATAAAAAGGGTCAAGTAGAAGGTTTATTTTAATTTTTCTAGCTCGTCCCAATAATTTTTTGCAAGATTTATTCCAGTTAATTCTTTAAATTGAGGAAGCCCTGTTGGTGATGTTACATTTATATCACCAATTAGATAACCAGAAACTAGATCTATACCTGCAAAAAATATTCCATTTTTTTTTAAGACTTTGGCTACTTGATTTGAGACGTTAATCTCTTTATGACTAAGAGTGGTTTTTACAGCTTTCCCCCCTTGGGATAAATTTGATAAAATTGAATTTGAAGAAGGTACGCGGCTTATTGCACCTTTAACCTTGCCGTTAATTATAAAAACTCTTTTGTCACCATATTTAATTCCTGGTAAATATTTTTGGGCCATAACATGACCAATTTTTTTTAAATATTTTCTAATTCTTTTTATATTTGAAATGCCGTTAATATAAATTATGTCTTTTCCTGCATATCCATGAATAGGTTTTAATACAATTTTTTTGTTAATTTTTATAAATTTTTTAATCTCATCTAAATTTTTAGTGAAAATTGTCGGTGGCATAAGTTTTTTAAAATTTATTGAAAATAATTTTTCAGATATATTTCTGATAGAGGTTGGGTCATTAACTATCTTTACGCTATTTTTTATAGTATCTAAGAATAATGTAGAAGTTACGTAATCCATATTGAAAGGTGGATTTTGCCTTATAAAAATAACTTTTGATTTTTTTAATTCAAAATTCTTTTTTGATATAATTTTAAAGTAAGTTTTATTATTTTCTAAAAATTTAATATGACAAACCTCAGCAATCAATTTTGAATTTATAAAATTTATATCTTTTGTCTCATACCAGTAAATCTTATAATTTCTTCTTTGTGCCTCTAGAGCTAAAAGATATGTTGTGTCTGTGATAATGTTGAGATTTTTAAAAGAGTTACCTTGTATTGCTAATATTTTTTCGGCCATATTTATAATTTTTCCAATACCTTTTCGGCTCTAGTTTTTTTTTCATTTAATATATTTTCAACATTTTTTAAAAAAACTGTCTCATCTTGATTATTGCTATTTATATATTTTCTTTTTTTTAGACCATCTTTTGAAATATCTAGGAAAATCTTACCCCATTCTAAAATGGTTTTATTATTTATCAGTGTGTTTAAACCTTTTTTAGGTGAGTCATAATATGCATTTAGAATTTCACTTTGGTCCCATTTTTTTATTACATCTAAAGATTCCTCTAAATTCCCGTAAATTAAACCGGTATAAAATGCGGGTCCTGCACAATGACAATCCCATTCGCACTCATCTATTGACCTAACCTCTAAATATTTTTTTAACCTCACCTCGGTAAATATTGTACTTAAATGCAGTCCAAGATCTCTATCAGTCGGTATAGATTTGTTAGATTGTAAATTTCCCTCCATAAAGTCTTTAAATGTTTGGTCGCCCCCATAATGGTAAGAGTTATTTTTTTCAATAAATAATAAAGGAAATTTAATAATGAATTCTGCGTATTTTTCAAAATCCATGTTTTCTAAAAATATTTTCGGTAGACCTGCTCTTGCAGTATTTTGCCAGACTTTTGCACGATAAGATAAATAACCACTTGCTCTGTTTTCATATACAGCTGAATTAGCAAATATGCCAATGGCTAAAGGTGTTAAGTAACACATCAACTTAAATTTTTTTTTAAAATCTTCCTCAGAGCTATAGTCCATATTTACTTGCGTTCCAGATGTTTGGTACATCATATTCAAACTTAGCTCGCCACCTTTTGGCATTTCATTTGTCATTATTTTATATCTTTCTTTAGGATTATTGGGTGCATCCTTTAATTTAGTCACAGGATCATACCCTGTTGCCATGTTTGTTAAATTAGTATCAAAACAAGCTGAGTCTAATTCTTTTTGAAAATTGTGTAACTCTACACAAACCTCATGAATATTTTTTAATTTGTCTCCTGATAACTCAATTTGATTTCCTGGCTCTAGCGATATTGATTTACCATTAAATTTTAGCCCTATTAAATTTTCATTTTCTTTAATTTCTTGCCAGCCAAATTTTGTTATAAAAATTTGTAATAATTTTTTAATATTTTCGTATTCAGCTCTTTTGTTCGTTTTAATGTTGAATAAAAACTGCTCATTCTCAACACCTATTAATTCATCTTGCTTAATGCCTGATGCAAAATAATCTATGATGTCATTTTTAGATTTAATTTCCATTTATACTACCTAGCCAGTTCTTTAATTCTATCATTCTATGATTTATTTCAGATTTTGATAATTCATTTTTTATCAAACTTATATGATGATCGATCTCATCATACGATTTAAAAGCTTTTCTTTGATTTATTAATCTATCTTTTCTAAATTTAATTAATTCTATCATTTTTTCATATTTAATCTCTGGATGATACTGAATTCCCCATACTTCACTTTTTTCATGATTAAAAGATATACTAGAAATTTTATTAATATTATTTGAAGCTAATAGAGTTGCATCTTTTGGTAAAGTAACCACCTCATCAAAATTAAAAGCTGGTGAACAAAATTTATTTTTTTTACCTTTGTAGATAGGATGTTTTTGACCATTAGGGTTTAATTCAATATCAAAAGCAATACCTATATGAGATCCATTAGATGATTTTTTGACCTCTCCCCCTGCTGCCACTACAGCAACTTGCATGCCCCAACAAATTGCTAAAATCTTTTTTATTTTTTTTTGACATTCTTTCATAAACATTATTTGTCTCTTAATTTCATCAGTATTATTGTAAATATTTAAACTACTACCACCCCAAACTGTCCCATCATATTTTTCTAAATTTCCAATATTTTCAAAAATTTTAGGATCAGCAGATGGATTAACAACATCTATATCGAGATCTTTAGTAATGTAAGCAAGACTTTCTTTTAAACTTTCTGTATGTGTTTGAATACCAGCGTTTTTAAAATTTTGATTTTCCTCTTGTAAGTTTCCTTCGACTATTAATAATTTAATTGTCATGATTAAAGATTAATTAAAATATCACCAACTGATTTCTAATTTTTTATTTTCACAAATACATTCAATAACACTAAACATAAGCGGAAAATCTTTTTCATTTAAGTCTTCTTTTAATTTTTTTCCCACTTCAGTTGCAAGTTCAGCTCCCTCAACAGTAACTTCGTCCATAAATTTCTTTTTAGCTTCTTTGTATAAAAATCCCTCACCTAAGTATTTTCCCATTTGACTATTTCTTCCGCCAATTGCGCTTACATACAAATCTCCAAGTCCAGCTAATCCATAAACAGTATCTGATTTACCTCCGTAGTGTTTTACAAATTTTGCCATTTCAGAAATTGATTTATGTATTAATGAAGCGGATGTATTATGAAAATATTTAGATTTAACCTCGCTTTTTGCAGATGAACTACTCAATCCCTCTGAGGCTCCGATAATCATAGAATAAATATTTTTAATTGCTCCAGATAATTCAACTCCATTAAGATCCTCTGAAATTTCTGTTGAATAATAATCTGTTGAAATTATTTTTTGTAATTTTTTGGCTTCATCAATATTAGGGCTTGCAATTAATGTGCTTGTTCTAATTTTGTTAGCTAGACCAGCTGCTAAGCAAGGGCCTTTGATTGCAGATATATTTGTATATTCAATTCCTTTTTCACTTAACATGTTTTTTATCTTATCTGAAATAGTGCTGAGTTTTTTATTAACAATTGAGAGACCTTTAGTGAGTATTACCAAAGAGGTTTTGTTATCAATTTTGTCTGCAATTTTATCTACAAACCAGTCAATTCCGATAGAACTTACTCCAACAACCAACACATCTGGTATTTTCTTCATCAAATCATCAAGTTTTTCAATTTTTTCTACTTTTAATTTTGAAGACAAACTTACATTTAATTTTGGATGAAAATTATTTTTAGATTTAATCGTTTCAATCAAACTATCTTCGAGGTGGGTCCCTATAAGAGATACATTATTATTATTTTCAACACAAGGTACCGAAAAAGCTGAACCCATTGCTCCTGCACCAATAATTAAAATATTTTTCATGATATAAAATTTATTACAATCAAATTAATACTTAGTTTTATAAATTGATATAAAATTTTTATTAGTTGTTTAGCGATTAATTTTAAATGAAGTATAAAAAAAAGGCCCCATATATGAATATGGGGCCTCTTTAAATTAGTTAATTAAACGTTACCTTTTTTTAGTTGATCAGCAAGATATTCACCTTGTCTGATAGCTAATGCAGTAATCGTTAATGTTGGGTTACATGCTGCACCTGTAGTCATGACAGAACCATCTGATACGAAAAGATTTTTCACATCATGACATCTGCCCCATTTATCTACAACACCATCTTTTGCCTTAGCGCTCATTCTCATAGAGCCAAGGTTATGTGTGTGTGGATATGGTGTAACTCTGTATGTTTGTGTTGCACCAACAGCTTTGTATATTGCTTCACCTTTTTCATACGCATGATTTCTCATTGCAGTATCATTCGGGTGATCATCAAAGTGAACGTTAGGAGCAGGAAGACCAAAAGCGTCTTTTGCAGATCCTAAAGTTATTCTGTTGTTGGCTTGAGGCATATCTTCACCTACAATCCACATACCAGCCATATTTTGATATCCATCCATCATGTCAGCAAATTTCTTGCCCCATTTACCTGGATCTAAGAAAGCTCCTAAGAATGATGGTCCTAAAGCTAATGTCTCAAGATAGTATCCACCTACGAAACCTCTTTTAGGATTGTGTTTTACTTCATCTGCTAAGAACCCAGCCATAGTCTCTCCTCTAAAGAAGTTAACTGGCTTATCAAATGTAGCATAAACTGAACCTGTTAAGTGTCTCATGTAGTTTCTTCCAACTTGATCAGAGCTGTTAGCTAAACCATTTGGAAATCTTGATGAAGCACTCATTAAGAACAATCTTGGTGTCTCAATTGAGTTACCAGCAACACAAATAACTTTAGCTTCTTGTCTGTGTAAAGCTTTAGTTTTTGTGTCCATGTATAAAACACCATCAGCTTTTCCTGAACTGTCAGTAGTTATCTGAACAGCTTGAGAGTTTGTTCTTAGTTCTAATTTTCCAGTTGCAAGGGCTTTTGGAATTTCACTTACGTTAGGATTCCATTTTGAACCATTTTTATCACCTTGGAAATTAAAACCATCTTGAATTGATGCTGGTCTTCCATCATATGGAGCTGCATTAGTACCGTAAGGTCCTGTTGCATAGAACTTGTAACCGACTCTTTTTGCTCCTTCAGCAAAAACTTTATAGTTGTTGTTTGCTGGTAATGGAGGACGTCCACCTCTATGTGTTGATCCGATAGCATCTTCAGCCTTTACGTAGTAAGGCTTCATCTCTTTTCCATCGATCGGCCAGTCCATTAGAGTTGCACCGTCAACGCTTCCGTATGTTGATTTAGTTTTCCACTCATAGTCAAGAAAACGTGGAGTAGCACCTGCCCAGTGTGTAGCAGTTCCACCCACAGCTTTTACTAACCATGTTGGTAAACCGTTAAAGTCTTTAACTATTCTAGCATTACCTGACATAGTTCTTTTGTCTAACCAAGCCATTTGGCTGAAAGCTGGCCATTCTTCGTTTACGTACTCTTCTTTCATAATACGTCTTCCAGCTTCTAAAAGAACAACAGGAATACCCTGTTTAGTTAATTGATAAGCTACTTGTGCGCCACCAGGACCAGATCCTATAACGACAACAGCTTTTTCTTTTTTGTCTATTTTCATTTATATATCTCCCCTAGTTAAAATGTTTTTTTAATTTTCAAAGACGCATATTTTTTCGGCGAGCTGTCGTCTAGAAAAGCAGTTAAATCTGGGTGCTCTTCTATTCTTGGCTCCGGTAACCATGATAGGTCATTATATTCACCGTCTTTGTAACCACCTTTATCAAAGCTTGCACCTTGGTATCCAAAGATTTTGTGAACTTCTTTGTGATCATAAAGTGCTACTACCGTATGACCTCTTACTAAGCCAAAGAACGGAGTGTTCTCTATTGATTTTAGGTATTTAGTTTGTTTTTTAAAGTTCATCTTGTCGAACTTATTAATTTTCAAGCCATCTAAACCAGCTCTAAAGGAAATTTTTGCGCCTGTATCTGCATTTCCTTTTTTGATAGCTCCAGCAGCTACATCCATGTAGATACTCATCGGGAATCTATCATGCGGATATAGAGCTTTGCACATAGAAGCGATCATTTCTTGATCACCTGGCTGTGCAGCGATATTAACTTCAGCATTAGCTAGTGAACCCAACTGTGAGTAAGCAAGTAAAGATCCAGCACTAATAAGAAGTTCTCGTCTAGTTATTTTCATCTATTCTTCCTCCAATTGTTGAGAGCGGGAAACTTGAGGGCTTCAAGTGCACTCTCAAAATTTAACGTTAAATTTACCTAATGATAAATTTTATAACTTAAATTTAACATGATCTAAAAAAAGAAGTCAATTATATTGATAATAATTCGCAACGAAAAAAATTATTTTAATCAACTTCAGATTGTAAAATCTAGCTAAATTTTTCCCATCTCTTTAACGATATTTGCAACTTTTTTTGATTGAACAATTTCAATCCAATATCCATCTGGATCTTTTATAAAAGCTAAACCTTTCATAGATCCATCGTCTGGTTTTTTAACAAATTCAACTCCGTTTTCTTCGAATTTTTTACAAGCTGCGTATATATCAGGAACTGAAAAACATATGTGTCCAAAACCTTTTGGCTCTGCATTCCCATCATGGAATTTTACTTTATCATCATTTTCTGATCCCCAATTATGCGTAAACTCGAGCATTCCTTTTTGGGTGAAAGTCCATGCAGACCTATCAAAATTATCTTTTGGAACATTTGCAATTTCTTCATCTGTAAGATTGCCTAAAAAATATAGAGAAAACTTCATTGTAGGAAAGTCAAATTTTTTAATTAGTCTCATTCCCATTAATTTTGAGTAGAAATTTAATGTTTTTTTGGGATCTTTTATTCTTAGCATTAGATGGTTAAAAACAAATCCATCAGTGTCTTTATCTGGAGCCATTAAACCATCGGCTTCTTCACAGTGTTTCATATTTCCTCCGTAATTAGTTCTTTGAAAATGATAGGCTAGCATTAATAAGTATAAAATTAAATAATTATTTCATAAATATTATAATAAAATACACCTATACGTTTAAAAATTTTTAAAATAACTTAAAAAAATAAATGGTAAAAAAATATTTAAATTTTAAATTTTCTGAATTTACTACTAATAAAAATTTTAATTTTAACAGGAAAAAGATACTCAAAGTACTACCAGAAAAGCATCTAATAGATGCTTATAAAGTAATTTCAAAATGGAAAGGATATAAAAAAACCCCTCTAATTAATCTAAGAATATTGTCTAAAAAATTGCACACAAATAACATTTTTTACAAAGATGAATCTAAGAGATTTGGCTTGAAATCTTTTAAAGCATTAGGTGGGGCTTATGCAGTAGAAAAAATTGTTAAAAACAAAAAAAAAGTAACAGTATCAACTGCAACAGCCGGAAATCATGGGAAATCTGTATCCTGGGGAGCAAAAAAAATAGGAGCAAGATGTAAAATTTTTATAAGTGAAAATGTGAGTAATGCTAGAGCTATTGAGATGAAAAAACTTGGAGCTGATGTAATTAGGGTGAAAGGAAATTATGAAAAATCTCTAAAAGTTTGCAAAGAGATATCAAAAAAGAAAGGGTGGAAAATTGTTCAAGATGTTGCCTGGCAGAATTATGAAAATGTTCCTAAATTAACAATGGCTGGATATTCCGTAATGATCAAAGAAATTTCTAATCAAACAAAACATTACATTACACATGTTTTTCTTCAAGCTGGGGTTGGTGGTATGGCAGCAGGAATTATAAGTGGGATTGCTAAATATTTTAAAAGAATTCCAAAAATAATTGTTATTGAACCAGAGAATGCAAATTGTGTAATGAAAAGTATTAAATATGGATATCAAAAAAAAGTTAATATTCAAAAACAAAGTATTATGGGTGGAATGTCTTGTGCTGAGGTATCTTTGGTCCCATGGCGAATTTTAAAAAATGCTATAAATAATTGTGTGAGTGTATCAGATAAATATGTGCCTCAAACTTTAACAATGTTAGCAAAAAAAAAATTTAGCAATACAAAAATAATTGCAGGGGAATGTTCTACTCCTGGTGTAATAAGCGTAATCTCTTGTTGTAATGATCAACTTGTGAAAAAAAAATTAGAAATAAATGAAGAATCTAATATTTTAATAATTGGTTGTGAAGGTGATACAGACAAAAATTTATATAATAAATTGTATAAAATAGGTAATAAGAAATTAAAAAAATATGATTAAAAATTCTATAGTTTGGATAAGAGATGATTTTAGATTACAGGATAATTCCGCGCTATCCTTTGCAACAAACAATCATGAATTTGTTTCTGCAATTTATATTTATGATAAAAAGGAATTTGATAATATTAGAGAAGCTCAAAAGTGGTGGATATCTAAGTCTTTAAAAAGTTTAAATGAGGATTTAGTTAAAAATAATATAAATTTGGAAATTGTTGAAGATAATCAAATAAACTTTTTCAAAAAATTTAAATCAAATGATATCGCGGTTTATTGGAACAAAATTTATGAACCACAAGAACTAAAAAAAGATAAAGAAATAATTGCTGAATTGGAAAAAAATAAAATAAATTACAAATTTTTCAAAGGAAATGTTCTAAATGAATATAATGAAATTACGAAGAATGATGGTACTCCATTTAAGGTTTACAGTCCTTTCTGGAGGAATGCCGAAAATTATTATATTGAGAGTGTTCCGCTAAAAAACAAATCTTTAAAAAAATTAAAAAAAATTAAAAACTTATTTAAAAATAAAGTGAAACCTGAAAAAATACTACCCAATAAAAATTGGTATAAAAAATTTGAAAAATATTGGACTCCCTCAGAAAATGACGCTGGTAAATTACTACAAAATTTTATTAATAAAAAAGTAAAAGATTATGGTACATTAAGGGACTATCCAAGTATCAATGGAACATCTAGACTATCTCCATATATAAGAAGTGGTCAGATACATGTAAGTTTAATTTGGAGAAAATGTAACGAAATAAAACCAAAAAATATTGGTATAAAAAAATATGTTAATGAAATTGGGTGGCGTGAATTTTCACATAGTTTAATAAACTATTTTCCAGAGATGCTTAAAGGGAACCTAAGAAAAGAATTCGACAGATTCCCTTGGGTAAAGAATAAAGAATTTTTGAATGCATGGAAGCAAGGTATGACTGGTTATCCTATCGTTGATGCTGGAATGAGACAGCTATATGAAACAGGTTGGATGCATAATAGAATAAGAATGGTTGTAGGTTCATTTTTAGTAAAACATTTGAGGATAAATTGGGTTGAAGGTGAAAAACATTTCAGAAATTGTTTATTAGATTTTAACGAGGCAAATAACGTAGCACAATGGCAGTGGGTAGCTGGATGTGGTGCAGATGCAGCACCATACTTTCGAATTTTTAATCCTATATTACAAGGTGAAAAGTTTGATAAAGAGGGAACGTATGTTAAGAAATGGGTTCCTGAACTCAGTAAAGTTCCATCAAAATATGTTCATAAACCTTGGGAAATGGAGGATGAATATCAAAAAGCCATAAATACTGTTATAGGAAAAGATTATCCTAAACCGATAGTTATACACGAACAAGCAAGAGCTGAAGCTTTAAAGGCATTTCAAAGTATAAAAAAAAATTAGTCACCGATGTAATGATGAACGATAGTTCTTTTATGACTATCTAATCTGTGTTCAAATAAATAAATACCTTGCCAAGTTCCTAGGATTAATTTTGACTCTTTTATACTTAATGAAATTTGGTTGTTAGTAAGTGCAGACTTTATATGTGCTGGCATGTCGTCTTTACCTTCAGATGAGTGAATGTAAAGTTTTTTATCCATAGGAACTAGTTTATCAAAATAATTTATTAAGTCTGTTTGAACGTCTGGATCTGCGTTTTCTTGTACAATTAGTGATGCACTAGTATGTTGAATACTCATATTCAACATTCCATTTGTAAAATTATTTTTTTCTATCCATTCTATTGTTTTATCTGTAATCTCATATAATCTTTGACCAGATGTATTAACCACTAAATTAAAAAATTTTTGTATCACTTAATTTTAGTGTTAAAGTCAATTCCATACTCTGATCTTGGTCCTTTTCTTAATCCAAATGGTCCTGAAATAAAAAGTGTTAAAGGTTTAGTTCCAGGTTTTAAATCTACTCTATGATGGGTATTTGCTGATCTAAAACCTATATAACCTGGTGGCCTCCAATGTCTTCCACTTTTAAGTGTTTCCCAATATCCATCCCTCAAAATAATTGTTATAAATGGAAATAGATGATTATGTACTCCTTCACCATGATCATCGGCAAGCATCTCGTGTATTAATATATTAAACGGAAACCATCTTGGTCTATGTCTAAAAATTAAATAGTATCTGTTCATCCATGGTTTTGCCTCATTATATTTTGGATGTGATGGCCCTCTATCTAAAACGACTTTTTTTCTTCCTATTTTTTCTAAAAATTTTAAAAACATTAATTTATTTTAATAATTGAATTGTCTTTTGCAATGTAAAGTTCTCTTTGAAAATAAACGGGTCTTTGTAATGTCTCCTTGTCTAGCTTAAGTATTTTTTGTAACTCACTATTAGAAAAGTTAATTATAAATAGCCTACCGTTTTTTGTTGAAATATATACTTTACCATCACTAATTATAAATCCTACTGGATGGTATTTTTCACGTTTTTTTTTCTTAATGTTTTTTAAAATATTATTAATTCTTAATATGTTTCCATCATTTTTATTTAATAGCACCAATAAGCCTTCATTTGATATTGTAACAATATAATTTGATATAACGACTGGTCTTATTTCAGAGTTAATTTCTTGTTTCCATTTAATTATTCCAGTTTTTATATCTAAAGCAATAAATTGATTTTTGTTACTAGACAGAAAAACAAGATTTCCGTCAGAAACTATATCTGAGTTTCTTAAAGTAATATTATTTGCAAACTTAAGAATTTGAGTTGGAGTTTGCCAAATTATTTCACCACTCTTATAATCAACAGCAGTTAAATCTCCAATAGAGTTTGAAAATATCACTAAGTTACCAACAATAATTATTGACTGTTTCTTTTGTGAGCTGACTACAGTAAATTCTGTAGGGACAGACCATAAAATATCCCCATTTTTTATAGAGAAACATCGTAAAGTATTTTCCATATCGACTACAAAAATTCTATTATCCTTAATTTTAATTTGTGAATTAAAAGATGAGGTATGTTTTTTTTTCCATTTTAAATTACCATTTTCTTTATTTAATAAATAATAATTTGCGTTATTGTCAGCTACAAATAAATTATTACCTTCAGATGCTAAAAATAAAATTGGATTATTTTTCTTATCTGATTTTGAATAATAGTTTTTTTTCCACTCAATTTTTGATCCTTTACTAAATTTAATTACAGATCCTTTATTATCGAAAAAAAATACATTCTTGTTATCAATTAATATTTCTGGTTCATAACCTGAAAAATTTTCAATTTTAGAAAATTTAAATTTAGAAATATTATTGCTAATAATTTTCTCATTGGTAAATCCATCATTATTTAAGTTATGACTAATGCTCTTAATTTTACTTTTTGGTAAATTAACTTTCAATTTAGGGTTAAATTCATTCTCATTTGGTTTAACATCTTTAAATAATATTTTTTCTATAGCTTTATCAGTTTCGGCTTTCTTTGTCTTAGTCCAAAAGGCTGAGTCAGAGTTCAAAGAACATCCTAAAATTAAAATTAGAAAAAAAAATGAAAATTTATTCATTAAAATCTCTGTTTAATCTTCTTTCTACGTCGGTTTTTATTTTGGGATTTATATTACTTAATTCAGTAATTTTTTCGAAAAATTCTTTCGATTTATTAAATTCCTTTTTTTGATAGTAAAAGTCGCCCATAAGTAGCAAACCATGCTGTTTCCATATACTGTCAGAATTAATTAATGGATTTAATATTTCCAATAACTTAATTTCAGTATATTTGTCAGAAAAATATAATGCTTTTTTAAAAATAATTAAATTCTTGAGCTCTTTATCATCGCTAATTGATATAACCTGATCGAAATACTCGCTTATTTTATTTTGGTCATCTACTAATTTATTGTCTATTAAATAATATAATGCTAATGCTGAATAGGTATCAACTTTTTCATTTACAATTTTTATCATTTTATTTTTTATATCATTCTGTTCATATTGATTAGTGTTGAAGATAATACCATTATACAGCTGAGCTAACTTTTCTTTTTTTCTTTTCTTCAATTCGTCAAAAACAAAAAAAATTAATAGCGCTATAAAAATTATTGATAATGATATAATTATTTTTTTTGAATTTTTCTTAAAGAAATCTTTTAATAAAGAAACCCTTGTGTTTTGATTTACTATTGCAATATCCTCATCCATTTTAGATCATATTTCTAAGAACATATTGTAGAATTCCACCATGTTTATAATATTCAAGTTCATTATTAGTGTCTATTCTGCAAAGCATTTCAATTTTTTTCGTGTCTCCATTTTTATATTTAAATTCTACTGATACTTTGTCCCCAGGTTTTAAACCTTCCTTAATTCCTTTAATAGAAATCAATTCTGACCCGTTTAAGTCAAGTTTTTTTCTATTTAATCCATTAATAAACTGTAGTGGGATAATACCCATGCCAATCAGATTTGATCTATGTATTCTTTCAAAACTCTCAGCTAAAACAGATTTAATTCCAAGTAACTTTGTGCCTTTTGCTGCCCAGTCTCTTGATGATCCTGTTCCGTATTCTTTGCCACCTATCACAACTAAGTCTGTTCCTCTTTTTTTATATTCCACAACTGCATCATATACAGGCATAATTTTTTCTTCGGGATGCAGTTTTGTAAAACCACCCTCTGTTCCTGGAGCCATCTCATTTCTTATTCTTATATTTGCAAATGTTCCTCTGGTCATAACCTCGTGATTGCCTCTTCTTGAGCCATACGAATTGAAATCTTTTTGAAGAACTTGGTTTTTCATAAAGTACTCACCAGTTGGACTGTCTTTTTGAATTGTTCCAGCGGGTGAAATATGATCAGTTGTTACCATATCACCTAAAATTAATAATGGTCTTGCATTTTCAATATTTTCAAATTTTTCAGGTTCATCTTTTAAATTTTCAAAAAACGGCGGTTTTTTTACATAAGTAGAATTTTCGTCCCAATTATAAATGCTTGATGCTTTAGTCTGAATTTTTTGCCACTGGTCAGGACCTTTTGAAACATCAGAATATCTTTTTATAAACATAGATGCGTTGAGAGATTCTTTTAAAACATCCTCTATCTCTTGATTAGTTGGCCAAATATCTTTTAAAAAAACGTTTTTTCCTTCTTTTGATTTTCCTAAAGGATCTTTATACAAATCTATATGCATATTTCCAGCAATCGCGTAAGCTACTACTAAAGGTGGTGATGCTAAATAGTTTGCCTTAACTAATGGAGATATTCTACCCTCAAAATTTCTGTTTCCTGAAAGCACTGAGACAGCATATAAATTGTTTTTACTTACAGCTTCAGAAATATTTTCTGCTAAAGGTCCAGAATTGCCAATGCAAGTTGTACAACCATAACCGACTAAATTAAAACCTAATTTATCTAAATATGTATTTAGACCAGCTTTTTCTAAATAGTCAGTTACCACTTGAGAGCCTGGTGCTAACGAGGTTTTAACCCAAGGTTTGGAATTTAAACCTAGTTCACATGCTTTTTTTGCTAAAAGGCCTGCACCTATAAGTACGTTAGGATTAGAAGTATTTGTGCAGGATGTTATTGCAGCAATTAAAATTGAGCCATCTTGGATTTCAAAATCTGAGTTATTAACTTTTGTTTTTAAAAAAACTTCTCTATTCGTGTATTTTTTAAAATTTTCTATAAAATTCTTTGAAGCATCTGTGAGTAAAACTTTATCCTGAGGTCTTTTAGGTCCAGATATGGTTGGAACTACAGTTGACATATCTAAAGATAAAGTATCACTAAATTCTATGTCACTACTAGCCCAAAGACCCTGTTCAATTGCATATTTCTTTACTATTTCTACTTGAGTTTTATCTCTTCCTGAGAATTCTAAATATTTTAGAGTTTCCTCATCAATTGGAAAAAATCCACAAGTTGCTCCATACTCAGGTGCCATATTAGCTATAGTCGCTCTATCTGCTAAAGTTAAATTTTTTAAACCTTCTCCATAAAATTCAACAAATTTACCAACTACTCCTTTATCTCTTAACATTTTTACAACTGTAAGAACTAAATCTGTGGCTGTAGTACCCTCTGGAAGTTTATTTTTAACTTCGAATCCAACTACTTCAGGTATTAACATAGAAATAGGTTGGCCAAGCATACCTGCCTCTGCCTCAATACCACCAACACCCCATCCTAAAACTGATAAACCATTTACCATTGTTGTGTGACTATCAGTTCCAACAAGAGTATCAGGAAATATGTATTCCTGATCATTAAATTTTTCCATCCAAACAACTTTTGACAAATATTCTAGGTTTACCTGATGACAAATGCCTGTTCCTGGAGGAACAATTCTAAAATTATTAAATGCTTGCTGACCCCATTTTAGAAATGAATATCTTTCAGCGTTTCTCTGGAACTCAATTTCTACATTTTCTTTTAGAGAATTTAACGTTGAGTATTTATCAACCTGAACTGAGTGATCTATTACAAGATCTACTGATGATAACGGATTTATTTTATTTGGATCTTTATTTTTCTCTTTGACCGCTTCTCTCATGGCTGCTAAGTCAGCTACTGCTGGTATACCAGTATAGTCTTGTAGTAAAACTCTTGCAGGTCTGTAGGCTATTTCAGTATCTGATTTTTTATTTTTAAGCCACAATTCTAGTGCTAGAATCTGAGATTTTGTTACTGATTTATTGTCTTCATATCTTAATAAGTTTTCTAACAGTACCTTTAAAGATTTGGGTAATTTAGATATTCCATTTAATCCATTCTTTTCAGCTAATTTTAAAGAATAATAACAGTATTCTTTACTATTAATATTTATTGTTGTTAAAGACTTAAAAGAATTTTTATTACCTGGTTTCATATTTATATGTGTTTAAATCGGTTCGATTTAACACAATTAAGCAATTTAATAAAACTATCATTTGTCGCAAAGTTACTTAATAATTAAGCAATCGTTAATCCATTTTCAGTTTTTTGGGATGGATGTAATAAAACTACTTTACCATCTGAGTCGATTGCTCCAAGTATTAAAACTTGTGACACTACGCCAGCAATATTTTTTTCAGCAAAATTACAAACACCTATTACTTGCTTATTCATTAAATTTTCCTCATTATAATAATGAGTAATTTGGGCAGAAGATTGTTTAATCCCAATATCTTTTCCAAAGTCTACTTCAACCACAAGCGAGGGTTTTCTAGCTTTTTCATTTTTTTTAACTGAAATCACTGTACCAATTCTGATATCTACTTTATCAAAAATATCATACGTTATTTGTTCTTTCATGAATTTAATATATAATTAATTTTATATATGAGTACAGAAAATAATTTAGATAAAACATTCAATAGTTCAGTAAAAATACTCTCTGACCTTATAGCTTTTAAATCAATTTCTGGGGAAGATAATAATACTATAATAAATTATTGTGAAAAAATTTTTAATGACTTAGGAGCAGAGTCATTTAAAATTTATGATACTGATAAAAAAAGGGTAAATCTTTTTGCTACCCTAAAATCAAAAAATAAAAATGGTAAAAAACCTATAATTTTATCTGGTCATACAGATGTCGTCCCAGTTTCGAAAGGTTGGTCATCAGATCCTTTTATAGCTACTATAAAAGATGAAAAATTATATGGACGAGGCTCGTGTGACATGAAGGGATTTCTTGCTTGCTTACTTGCCTACGCCCCAATTTTCTCAAATTCAAATATGGATAGAGATCTTCACTTTTCATTCACATTTGATGAGGAGACAGCTTGTCAAGGTGCGCCGTTATTAATTAAAGAATTAAAAAAAAGAAATATTAAAGATGCAATTTGTGTAGTTGGCGAACCTACAAATATGAAAATTATAGATGCTCACAAGGGCTGTTACGAATACACAACTCATTTTTATGGATTAGCAGGACACGGTTCTCAACCTGATAAAGGGGTAAATGCTGTTGAGTATGCTTCTAAGTTTATACAAAAACTTTTAGAGATTAGAGAACATTTAAAAAATAACCCACCAAAAAATTCTATTTTTAATCCACCTCATACAACTCTTCAAATTGGTGGCATATCAGGAGGTATAGCAAGGAATGTGATTGCAGATAAATGTAAAGTTGATTGGGAACTAAGACCTGTTGTAAAAAAAGATGGTGAATTTGTAAATAGTGAAATTGATAAATTTATTAATAAGAAATTGTTACCTGAAATGAAAAAAACTTATTCTGGTTCCAAAATTGAAAAAGAAATTATCGGAGAAATAGTTGGTTTTGATAGAGAGGAAAAATCTGATGCATGTGAACTTGTTTCGAGTATTACAGGTGATAATTCAAGAAATGTTGTATCGTTTGGAACTGAAGCGGGTTTATTTCAAGAAATAGGAATTAGTACTGTAGTGTGTGGTCCTGGATCAATTGAGCAAGCTCATAAAGTTGATGAATTTATTGAATTAAATGAGTTAAAGAAATGCTTAAAATTTTTAGAAGGTATTAAATCTAAAGCAAATTAATTCCAACCGCCAACAGATTTAACTTCTAAAAATTCTAATAAACCTTCCTTACCTGCTTCTCTTCCAATTCCTGAATGTTTAAATCCTCCAAAAGGAGCATCCACTGCTATACCAGCGCCGTTAACATCAACCATTCCAGATCTTAATTTTCTTGCTACTCGATTTGCTTTTTCTTTATCTTGAGTTTGGATATAATTTGTAAGTCCATAATCAGTATCATTAGCTATCTCAATTGCCTCCTCTTCATTTTCGAAAGGTATAATTGACAAAACAGGTCCAAAAATTTCTGTTCTTGCTATTTCCATATTATTATTGACATCAGCAAAAGCTGTAGGTTTTACAAAATATCCTTTTTCAATACCATCCGGTTTTCCAGTGCCACCAGCGATGAGTTTAGCGCCTTCATCAATTCCTTTTTGAATTAATGATTGAATTTTTTTATATTGAATTTCTGAAACAACTGGACCAATGTGCTCTCCCTCTTTAGTAGGATCACCAACTTTCATTTCGTTTGCAAATTGTTTCACTCTCTCGACTGCTTGTGCATACATACTTTTTTCGACTAACATTCTTGTTGGTGCATTACACGATTGACCAGAATTTCTAAAACATCTGAGAGCTCCTCTTTCAATTGCTTTAGGATCTGCATCTTTAAATATTATATTAGCACCTTTCCCACCTAGTTCGAGACTAACCCTTTTAAAATCTTTTGCAGCATTTTGTGATATTAATGCACCAGCCCTAGTTGACCCGGTAAAAGAAATCATATTTATGTCTGGGTGACTTGTAAGCGCATCACCTGTGCTTGCTCCATCTCCATTGACTAAATTAAAAACGCCTTTTGGAAATTTAGCTTCATGAATTAATTCAGCAAGTATCATTGCTGATAGGGGTGCCACCTCCGATGGCTTAAGAACCATTGTGCAGCCAGATGCTATTGCTGGCATAACTTTCAAACAGGTTTGATTCATGGGCCAGTTCCAAGGAGTAATCAAAGCACACACTCCTTTAGGTTCGTAAATTATTCTTTGATTTTTTGCATGTTCACCTAAAGGTTTTTCAAAGTTAAATTCTTTCAAATATCTTATAAATGTTTTTATATGTGCAGCTCCAGTACCAGCCTGAAGTTTAGTTGCAAAATCTTTTGGTGCACCCATTTCCAATGTGATTGCCTCCGCAATATCTGCCCATCTTTTTTTATAAAGCTCATATAATTTCTCTAATGGAGCTAGTCTTTCCTCTTTTGTTGAGAACGCCCAAGTTCTAAAAGCTGTTTTAGCAGATAGAACGGCTTCATTAACATCATCTTTATTTCCTAAAGATATCTTTGCACAAACATCCTCTGTTGCGGGATTTATTATATCAATTGTTTGGCTACTTTTAGGATTAACCCACTCTCCATTGATATAGAATTTTTTTTTATCTAACATGAAAAGAAATTAACTTATCCTTTAACTTTTGCAAATAAATTAGTCAGCTCGTAAATTATAGTCGCTGCAGCCAAAGATGTAACCTCTGCATGATCATATGCCGGTGATACTTCAACAACGTCTGCTGATATTAATTTTAATCCTGATAATCCTCTAATAACATTAACCATTTCTCTTGTGGACATACCAGCTATCTCAGGTGTCCCTGTGCCTGGAGCAAAAGCAGGATCTAATACATCTATATCAATCGAGAGATACAATGGATTATTACCCACTCTTTTTCTTATTCTACTTACTATTTTATCAATTCCCTCAGTTTGAAACTCATCACAATGAATAATTTTAAAACCAAAACTTTCGTCGTTTTTTAAATCGTCTCTGCTGTATAAAGGACCTCTAATTCCAACGTGCATGGATGCATCATCAAGAAATAAACCTTCTTCTCTTGCCCTTCTAAAAGGAGTCCCATGAGTAAATGGTGCACCCATATAAGTATCCCAGGTATCAAGGTGAGCATCAAAGTGTACTAAAGCTACAGGCCCCTCATTAATTTTATTTACTGCTCTAAGGAGTGGAAATGCAATTGTATGATCACCTCCCATGCTAATAATGCCACCTGTTTGTTTTAAAAGATCGAGAGCTCCGTTTTCTATTTGATGTATAGCCTCTTTTATATTGAATGGATTACAGGTTATATCTCCTGCATCTGCAACTTGTTGAACTTTAAATGGTTCAACATCATAATCTGGGTGGTAATTTGTTCTTAAATGTCTAGATGCTTGTCTAATACTTTGTGGTCCAAATCTTGCACCAGGTCTATAACTTGTTCCTGCATCAAAAGGAATTCCTACAATTGCTACATCGCAACCTTCCACATCTCTAAGTTCTGGCAATCTTGCAAATGTACTTGGTCCTGCAAACCTTGGTACAATTGTCCCGCTTACCGGTTGAATTGTATCTTTATTTTTTTTCTTCATTTATTTAATCTAACATATAATATTTGATTAAAGTATAATCATAATTTTCCAATGAAGTTAAACTTTTACATAATTTTGCTATTATTATTATCATTTGTAGTTAAAGCTGACCAAATTTTTGAACTAATAAAGATACCTAATTTAACTTTACATAAATTGGAAAATAAAAACTCATTAGCATTCTTAAAGCCTACAAAAGATTTTTTTGTTGGTTCAAGTTCTGAGAATGTAAGTTGTAAAAAAAATCAATCTCAGAATTTTAATGGAAAGTATTTAGAGGCTCAAAAAAGTTTCAATAAATATAACGATGATTTTTTTAGAAAAATTGAATTAAAATATATTGTTCTATGTAGTGAATTAGAAATAGCAGGAATACCCTCACTTGGATTTGCTAACCCTGAAATGAAAACACTTGTTTTAAATATAAATACCAACAATTCAAATTTTGAAAGAGTATTACATCATGAGGTTTTTCATATAATTGAACATAACTTTAATGAATATTTTTTAAATATTTCTTGGAGTGAATTAAATTCAAAAGAATTTAAATATTCAGCTTGTTCGACATGTTCTAATAACTATAGCTTAGAAAAAATTAACAATAGTAAAGGATTTGTATCTGAATACGCAAAATCAACAATGTCCGAGGATATGGCTGAAACTTTTTCTTTTATGATGTCAGACAATAAAATAATTCAGGATATGATTAGTAAAGATGAGATACTTAATAAGAAAGTAAAAACAATTAAAAATATAGTTAAAAAAATAGATGTTAAACATCAATTTTAAAAATGTTAAAGAAAATTAAACAAACAAAATCTGAAAAATTATTACTAATTTTTTTAATTTTACTTGCAATGTTTTCCTTAATTTCTTTTACTTTAATTAAAAATAAATGTTTGTTTGTTGAGAAAGTAAACCTCACAAAACTAAATTTTAATAATCCTGAAAATATCGTTATATTAAATGTTCCATGTGGCAATGTTGTAATCGAACTTTTTCCAAATATTTCACCAAATTCAGTCGAAAGATTTAAAAAGCTAGTTAAAAAAAAAGAATATGACAATGTTGCATTTCACAGAGTTGTTGAAAATTTTTTAGTGCAAGCAGGAGATCTCGAATTTGGTAAAAAAGATAATATAAATTATACTTATATAGGTAGTGGAAGATCGAAATACGGTTTAATTAAACCAGAAACAAATAAACCATTTAAATTTAAAAGAGGTACAGTAGCTTTTGCAAAAAGTAAAAGTGGGAATGCAGAAGATAGTGAATTTTTTATCCTTTTGGCTGACGCCTTTTTGTTTGAGGGTGAATACACTCCTTTAGGAAGAGTTGTTAATGGTATTTCTGCTTTAGAAAAGATTAAATTTAATGATCAATCTGAATATGTTTTAAGACCAGATTTTATTAATTCTCTAAAAATGTTTTCTGATATCAATTAACTAGTGGCTTTCCAGTAGCTAAGGTATGTCTTATTCTATCTTTGGTCTTATCTGTTTCAATTAAGTTCATGAATGATGCAAGCTCTAACTGGTATAAGTTATCCTCAGTTAATAATCTATCTGAAGTAGTATCTCCACCGCTCAAGACATTTGCAAGTTCTGTTCCTACTTTCATGCCATGATCTAATATTACTTTTTCATTATAAAGTTTTTCCAGCACCTTAATCATTTTCTCTTTTAATGGTTTTCCTGATAATTTAAATGTACATTCAGTTGGAGATTCAAAATTTTGATTTTGATCTATTATTTTTTTTGACTCGGAAAAAAGACTATTTCTATTCATTATTTTTTTATCTTCGGGTTTTAGATATTTCAAAGGCTCGGCTTCAATTGGGGAGGTGGCAGTTTTCCCATAACCAATAATATCAAAAACTTTTAACGGTGCAAAGTCAGGATCACTTTTTGCCTCAGAAGTTTGTGACCATCTCCATAACATTTCTTTACATCCACCTCCAGCTGGAACAAGTCCGACCATGGTTTCAACTAATCCAACTACTATATTTGTATGGGATGCAACAAAATTACTTTGTACTAAAACTTCAAATCCTCCACCCAAAGTAAGACCAGATGGAGCTGATACCACTGGATATTTTGAATATTTTAATTCCTTGCAGGTATCTTGAAAATATTTAATAAATTTTTCTATTGATTTATAATCATTTTTTTCTGCAAAGTTCATAGTGTAACTAAGATTTACACCTGCAGAAAATTGCATACTTTCATTAATTACTATTAATGGTTTATCAGTTGCTTTTTTAAGTGCATCCATAGAGTCGTAATCTAATGCGCAAGCCTTTGTAGTAAATTCAACAATATTGAAGTCTTTAAATCTATATATTTCAGCTGACTTATTTTTATCCGTTTTTATTGCCTTGGGTTTTACTTTTCCTAAAGTTTCAATATCAGTATATAATTGTCTAGAACCATAAAAATTCTCATCTTTTGTTTTTGATAAATTTTCTAGAAAGGCGTTATTTTTGAAGTCGTCTATTCGATTAAAAAATTCATTAACTCCAATAGATTTAAGCATCTCGAAAGGACCAATAGCCCAATTAAATCCTAGTCTCATTGCTTCATCAATGTCATTGAATTTATCTGTAATACCTGGAACTAATGATGATGCATATTTGATTATTTTTGATATGACTGACCAAGAATATTCGCCGTATTTGTCTTTTCTATTAATTAGTTCTTTTAGATTTACAGTATCAATCCCCATGTCTATTTTTTTAGATGGAGAATAATCGCCTGATTCTAAATTTATAGCCTCTAATATTTTTTGATTATTTTCTTTATTCATTCGATAGAAACCGCCCTTGCCTTTCCTTCCTGTATACCCAGTCTCAATTAATTTTTTTACTAAAGGTATTTCTTTAGCAACTTCTTGAAATGGATCTTGCTCAGGAAGCTCTTTTATAAAACTTTTTAATACATCGGCCATAAGGTCTATTCCGATTAGATCATATAAACCAAAAACACCTGTTTTTGGAATACCCATTGGTCTTCCAAAAACAGCATCAGCTTCTTCAATTGATAATTTCATTTTGAATGCTTCAGTCATAGCTACTTGCATTGCATAAACACCTATTCTATTTCCAAGAAAACCAGGTGTATCATTACAGACGATTGCACCTTTGCCTAATTCATTTTCACAAAATCTTTTTAAAGAATCTATTTTTTTTAAATCGTTATTTTCGTTTTTGACAATCTCTAAAAGTCCCATGTATCTAACAGGATTAAAGAAGTGTGTTATACAAAAATCTTTTTTTTCATCATCAGTTAAGTGTTCTGATAAAATTTTTATAGGAATTGAGGATGTATTAGAAGATACAATTGCACCTGATTTTCTATTTTTAAATATTTTATCATATATTTTGTGTTTTATATCTATTCTTTCAACAACAGCTTCCACAATCCAATCAGCTTCTTTAACTACATCAAAATCATCCTCGATGTTGCCAACTTTAATATTATCAATTTTTTTTTTGTCGATTAAAAGTGGCGGTCTAGATTTAAAAATTCTTTCTTTAGCCTTTGTGCTAATATCTGTTGATAGATCTAAAAGAGTAACGGGAACATTGGCATTACATAGATGTGCAGCTATTCCACTACCCATAGTACCAGATCCAATGATGACAACACTTTTAATTTGCATTTATTTTTTATCTATTAATTCCTCTGAGTCTTTCAGATCTTCTTCTTAACAACTCAGCTGTAACAAGAATAAGTGTAGATAAAATAATCAAACATGTCGCAACTGCAAGAATTGTTGGACTTAGCTGTTCTCTTAAACCAGTCCACATTTGAATTGGAATAGTTGTGTTCTCTAAACCAGCTAAAAATAATACGACAACAACTTCATCAAAAGAGGTTACAAAAGCAAATAAGCCACCTGAGATTACACCCGGTAAAATTAAAGGTAATGTGATTTTCATGAAAGTATTAACTGGATCACTTCCAAGACTTGATGCAGCTCTAGTTACACTGTGATCAAAGCCAGATAAAGTAGCTGTCACTGTTATTACAACAAACGGTGTCCCCAAAATTATATGTGCTAGAACTATACCAGTATGTGTAGCCGCTAAACCAGCTTTTGCCATAAAGAAGAAGATAGCTACACCAGAGATAATTAAAGGAACGATCATTGGAGAAATTAGTGTTGCCATAATCAATCCTTTATAAGGCATGTGTCTGCTACTTAACCCTAATGCTGCAACAGTTCCTAAAAGAACCGAACCTAATGTTGCAAAGATAGCAATTATAAAACTATTTTTAGCTGCTAGACCCCAAGGATTTTTTGTTCCATAAATCATATCCTTATACCATCTTAAAGAAAATGCATCTGGATCAAGGTTTTTCATCCCTTCAGAAAAACTGAGAAATTCCTCTGCATTAAATGACAAAGGAAAAATTACGAAAAGAGGTGCAATCAAAAAGAAAAATACGCATGTGCAAATAAAAATATATACGTAATGCCAAATTCTGTAATGTGGTTCTGTATATTTTGGTAACGCCATAATTATCCTAGTTTTATATTATCAATTCCTACTAATTTGTTATAAACCCAATATATTGCAAGCACTCCAGCTAATAACATCAGTCCCATTGCTGATGCGAAACTCCAATCTAGTGTACTCTTCATATGAAATGCAATTTGGTTACTGATCAAGGTACCTGATGCACCGCCTACTAGCGCTGGTGTAATGTAGTATCCAATAGCAAGTATAAAAACTAGCAAGCAACCTGCACCAATACCTGGAATAGTTAAAGGAAAATATACCTTCCAAAAAGTGATAAATGGTGTTCCTCCAAGTGATTTTCCAGCTCTCATTAAGCTTGGGGATATGGTTTTCATTACACTATATAAAGGTAAAACCATAAAAGGTAATAAAATTTGTGTCATTGCAACATAAGTTCCAGTTTTATTGTACATCATCTCTGGCCGGTTATCGTCAGCTACTAAGCCAATCATGACAAAGAAGTCATTAACCACTCCTTGCTGTTGGAGAAGTATCATCCAACTTGCGGTTCTAACTAAAAGGGATGTCCAAAATGGAAGTAGTACACAAATCATTAAAAGGTTGCTGTACTTCATTGGTAATGTCGCAAGTAAATGTGCAATTGGATAAGCCATTAAGAAACATAATAAAGTTACAAAGAAAGCAATCTCTAAAGTTCTAAGCCAAAGCACTCTATGTATTCTACGATCTTCCTCTACACTTACAATTTCACCTTCTTCATTTTTATACATGTCCATGCCCTTCAGATATTTTGCACTTGTAAATGCAGGTGCCCGTCTTTTAATAGCTCTCCAATATTCAACGTCTGCCCATCTTTTGTGAACAGACATTATTTGCTCTTTATAATTTCCTTCCTCGAAGTTTTTGGCCTTTCTTCGTAATTTTTTTAAAATACTTTTAAAACCATTCTTGGTGTAATTTAATTGAGTAGAAAGTTTTCCATCACGTTTTTCTTCTACTAATTTTTGGAAATCTATATAGAAAGCTTCGAATACTTCCTCAGGTGGTATTTCATTTCCATCCCACTTTTCCATCGATTTAAATGTTTTTGGTAACATTTCAGTAACCATTTTATCATCGACACTTCTCATGAGCATGTCGCCGATTGGAAAGATATAAGTGATTAGTAAAAATAATAATAAAGGTGCAACTAAAAGAAATGCTTTAATTTTATTTTTTCTTTCAGCTTTTTTTAAACTTACCTCGAGAGGTATTCCGTCTGTTGTTAAAATTTTTCCAGTTTCGCTGCTCATAAAATAAAAAAGGGCGGCTATAAATAACCGCCCTTAATATAATATATAATTTTAGTCTTTAAAACTTAAAATTATAGACCAGACTTCATTGCTTCCCATTTTTCACCAAGCTCTGTACCGTTATCAGCCCAGAATATTGGATCTACTAAGAAGTAATTTTTAGTGTTTGCTGGTGCAGTTGGCATTTGTGGTACCATGTTAGTCTTACCATCTTTATACCATGGCTCACCTGCTGCCATAACTTTAAGTGATGATTTTCTCCAAGGTGCATATGCAATATATTTTGCACTTCCTGCTAAACCTTCTGTACTTGTCATCATTGCTAGTGCTTTTTTAGCATCGGCTTCGTTTGGTCCACCCTTAACTAGTACGAAATATTCGTAGTCAAGTCCTTGACCATCCCAAACTTGTTTGATTGGAGCGCCTTCACCGATTTCTGCGTTGAAGAATCTACCATTCCAACCAGTTGCCATAACAACTTCACCAGATACTAATAGTTCTGGTGGTTGAGCACCTGCTGACCAAAATACACATCCACCGTTAGGGTCTGTGCAAAGTTCTTTGATCTTGTTCATTGCTCTGTTTACACCTTTTTCAGTTTCAAGAGCTTTGTAGATTTTTGCTCCACCTTTTCCTGGCCTAATACCATCTGCTGCTAAAGCGATCTCTAAGTTAGTTAGAGCGCTTTTGTAGATAGCTCTTTTTCCAGGGAATTTTTTTGTGTTAAAGAAATCTTTTATAGTCTTTGGAGTGCCTTTAACATTGTTCGTATTGTAAGCATAGTTCCAAGAATATAAAATGTTTCCTACAGCACATTTACTTGGCATCGGAGCAAAGAAATCTTTACTCGCTACAGTACCATCTGGTGCTGGTGGAAAGTCTTTGTCGAAATCAAATTCTACAAATAAACCCTCGTCACATCCAGTGATAGTGTCCATAGCAAATACGTCGATAATATCCCACGTAATTTTCCCTGCCTCTTTTTGTGCTTTAATCTCTGATAATCCACCTGAGTAGTCGACCCAATTGATCGGTACACCAAGTTTTTTAGCAGTAGGGTCACCATATCCTAACTTTTGTGACTCTGTATATGCCCCACCCCAAGATGCAACAGTAACTGCATATGCTGATGAGCTTATAGAAAGTGCAAAAGATAGAACTAGTAACAATTTACTTAGTTTTTTCATTATTCCTCCGTTTAAACGTTTTTTAAAAGCTAATTACAGCAATATATGAGTAAGGAGTCAACAGCGCATTTCATTAAAATATGCCTAATTTAATTAGATAAATTTTATTAAACCTATGGTTTATTTTGGGTCTAACGCTCTCGCATCATGACTATTCCAACTAACATTAATTTCATTTCCCATTTTAATATCCATGTTAGCAGAACTATTTGGGACTTTTAAAATGAATTCTTTGTTTCCAAGCAAGTCTATTCTTACCCTAGTGTGATCTCCATGGTAAATAACTTCTTCAATTTTACCTTTAAAATTATTATCCATCTTATTTTTTGTGTTTATAAGAGCTCTTTCAGGTCTTAGCGACACAGTAGTTTTGTCACCATTTGAACTTACAGATATTGGATTTGCAATTATCTCTGAACCATTAGATAATTTTACTTTACATTGATCCTTTTGAAAATTTGTTACCTCGCCCGCAAAAGTATTATTTTCTCCAATAAACTCTGCTACAAAAGAATTAACGGGCTCTTCGTACAATTTGTCTGGAGAAGACAGTTGTTGAACTTTTCCGTCATTAAATACAGCAATCCTATTTGACATTGTAAGAGCTTCGCTTTGATCGTGCGTAACATATACAACAGTAACACCTATGCTTTCATGGATATGTTTAATTTCATATTGCATACTTTCTCTCAGATTTTTGTCTAAAGCACCTAGAGGTTCGTCCATTAAAACTACTTGAGGATCAAACACTAAAGCTCTTGCGACAGCAACACGTTGTTGTTGACCGCCTGATAGTTGTCCCGGCATTCTGTTTTCAAATCCAGATAATGACACCATTGATAATGCCTTATCAACTTTCTTATCTATATCATCTTTATTTATTTTTCTTACCTTAAGAGGAAAGGCCAAGTTTTCATAAACTGTCATGTGTGGAAACAATGCATAATTTTGAAAAACCATTCCAATACCTCTTTTATGGGGTGGTATGTTTGATATAGGATTTTTATCTAAAAAAATTTCACCGTTTGTCGGTGTTTCAAAACCGGCTAACATCATTAAACAAGTAGTTTTACCTGAACCAGATGGTCCAAGCATCGTGATAAATTCTCCTTCAGCAATATCAAGATTTAAATCCTTTACAACAAGGACCTTACCGTCATAACTTTTGTCTACTTTATCAAATTTTACAAATTCTTGGTTCTTTGACATTGGATAAGGTTTAAAACATTTGTAGGCTAATAATTCAAGTTTTTATTTTACGTGTAAATCTCTTGAAAAGTTGCATAATAACTCATTTCCACCTTCAGTAATCCTTATAGACTCGGAAGCTTCAACTCCCCAATCACCAAATTGCATTACAGCTATCATATGATAACAAACATTCGGTTTTAAAATTGTCATATCACCTTTAGAAATATTAAGAGTATGTTCTCCCCAGTCTGGTGGATATCCTATTCCAATTGAATAACCGGTTCTAGATTCTTTTTTAATTTTGTATTTATCTAATATTGCCCAAAATTTTTCAGCAACATCATTTGCAGTGTTTCCAGGTTTGCTTGCATTAATTCCAGCTTCTAAAGCCTCATTTGTAGCATTCATGGCATCAATTTTCTTTTGTTCTGGTTTTCCTAGATTAACAGTTCTTGCCATTGGAGCATGATATCTTTTATAAGTGCCAGATAATTCTACAACAGTGGCCTCTCCAGTAACAAACTTTTCATCACTTGCTGTGAGATGAGATGCGGACGTGCCTTTGCCAGTAGGCAAAAGAGTCGCGATACTTGCATATTCACCTCCAAAATCATTTGTTCCTTTAAATAATGTTTTTTGAATTTCGGCAACAGCATCACATTGTCTTACACCTGGGTTAATTATATCCATCGCAGTCTTCATTGCATTTTCTGAGATAATTGCAGCCTTTTTCATAAAGCCTATTTCAGCTTCCGATTTAACTACTCTTACCCAATTTACTAATCTTTCCGAGTCTTTTATTGTAGCGTTGGGCAATCCCTGTTTAAGCTTTTCATAACAGTATGCTGTAAAATAATGCGCATCCATTTCTACACCAGTTTGTAGTTTATCCCATTTATTTTTTTTTAATAAATCTACTAATGCATCGTATGGGTGAGAAGGCCAAGTATGAATATACTTTTCATCGTAAATTACTATGTTTTCTTTTTTAAGATATGTTTTTATAAACGCCCCACCTGCATCTTGGGCTCTAATAAAACAAATAGGTTCATCGGAATTAATATGAACAATTACACATTGAGCATAATAAAATGACCATGCATCATAACCAGTTAAATAATTTATATTTGCAGTGTCTTGGGATATTAAAAGCTCAATACCTTTTTTTTGCATTGATAATTGAACTTTTTTAAGTCGATCTTTATATTCATTTTTGGAAAAGCTCATATTTTAATATTAAGAAAATAAACTTCCATAACCTTTTATAGAGTTATTTATATTTATATATTCTAAAGTCTCCCAAATTAAAGCTTGATTACTAGATAAAACAGTTATACCCAATTTCTTTTCTAACTTTTCTATTATATTTAATACTGGTAATGACGTGCAAGATACAAATAAAGCTTCAGCATCTTTGTGATCAATTTTAGATAAAATTTCAAATAGTTTATCTTGATCTACTCTTCCAATATCAATATCAGATTCAATATCAAAATATGTATTTGAGGTAATCTCAAAATTATTATCTTTAAAAAAAATTACTACATCATCATTCACGCTTTTAATATATGGTGTTACGATAGATATCTTCTTGATATTTTTTTTTTTTAATGCATTTAAAGCCGCTGTACTAGGAGTGGTTACCAAGGTATTTGGTTTTGCCAAATTGATTTTTTTTTTAATATTGTCATAGCCAGAAACAATTGTTCCTGATGTACATCCATAAACAACACAATCAACCTCTTCTCCAGGAAGAATATTTTCTGTTACAGATGTAATATTCTCTGTCATTTTTTTTAGATTGTCAGCTGTAACCGGATTATAATTGGTTATTCTATTAACAAAAATATCAGCTGGTACCTCATTAAAAACTTTTAAAAAATCTTTTTCTATCATTACGTCAGTTGCTAGCACAATGAGACCCACTCTTGGATTATTTTTTTTTATAAATTGGGGTTTAATTTTTTTTTGAATCCATATTAATAAGTTGTATTATAGACATATAGATATCAAGTTTACGGTTATGTTAATAGATAAAACTAATACCTCACTCAATAAAACTTTGTTATTTTTGGTAGTTTATATTTTTTTTATGATACCAAATTCATTTGGTAAAAAAAATATAGAGATTAAAGTAGGTATCTTGCTAGGTTTTACTGGTGCAGTTGAAAGTTTAACACCTTCTATGGCAGACTCAGCAGAATTAGCTTTTAATGAAGTAGTCAATAATAAAGATAAGTTCAATGAAATTACTTTTAAAGTAATAAGAGCAGACACAACTTGTAACAATATAAAATTAGCAAAAAATGCTGCTAAAAAAATTATTGATGATGGTGCTAGTGCAATAATAGGTGCAGCATGTCCTAATATGACAATTGATATTGCAAAAGAGTTATCAATACCAGAGAAAATATTGATGATTTCTCCAGCCGATACATCAAATGAGTTAATTCAATTAGAAGACAATGGTTTTATTTTTAGAACGACACCTCCTAAAATTAGAGGAAGTCAAATATTAGCTGATATTACAAAAGATAGAGGAATTAGAAAGTTAGCTATTTCTTATAGCGGTGATAAGGATTATAAAAATTTTGCTGAGTTTTACAGAAATACGTTAGATAAAAATAATATAAAGACCACAATTATGTTGCCACATGATAAGAATACTAACGATTATTCAAAACATATTTCTGCTTTAAGTGCTGCTGGAGGTGATGCATTAGCGGTGATAAGTGATTTAAATTTAGGAGGAGATCAAATTATAAAATCTATATTGGATACGGGCATGTTCGAGATATTTATCTTAAATGAGAGCATGATAGAACAAAATTTGATTGATGATTTTAAAAAAAAAGATTTAAAAAAATCTTTTGGGTATGTTCAAGGACTATCAAATTTGGGTTCTGAAAAATTTATTAATTTAGCACAAAAATCTGGGGTTGATCCATCTAGTCCATATACAGGTGAGTCTTATGATGCTGCAGCAATTATAATATTATCAAATTTTGCAAAATTATTTTCAAATTATAATTCTATAAACAACGCTATTTACTCTGTAGCAAACAAACCAGGTGTTAAGATTTATCCGGGTGAGATCAATAAAGCAATAAGGATACTTCGTGATGGTAAATCAATTAATTATGAAGGAGCCACAAATGTAGAATTTGATAAGTTTGGTGATACTTTTGGCTCATTTGTAGAAGTTGATTTAAAAAAAGGAAAATTAAAAAGCAAAAAACTCAGATAAATTTAATAACTATATTTTTTTGAAGGATATTTATTTTTTTTTACATCTCTACTAAAATTTTTAATGGCTAACTTAATATGTTTTCTAATATTTTGGTAACTTTTTACAAATTTTATTGTTGTTAAATTTAACCCAATTAAGTCGTCTGTTACTAAAACTTGTCCATCGCAATTAACGGAGGAGCCAATTCCAATGGTTGGGATTTTTAAGTTTTGAGTAATTTTTTTTGCTAATTTTGTTTCAATACACTCTAATACAATTGAAAAAACACCACTTCTTTGAAGTAATTGAGAATCTGTTAATAGATTTTTTTTCTCAAAACTTGTTTTTCCTTTATATCTAAATTTTCCTTTCTGAGTTTGGGGCAAAATTCCTAAATGACCCATAACATTTATTCTATTTTTCCTTAAATATTCAATAATATTAATTATTTTTTTTCCTCCCTCTAGTTTGACCGCATCTGCTTTTGTATATTTAATTATTTTTTTTGCATTCTTTAAGGCCTCTTTTTTATTTCTGTAAGTGTTGTATGGCATATCTACTACCATCAAACTTTTTTTAACACCTCTTCTTACACTTTTTGAGTGCTCAATCATCATGTCAAGATTTACTTTCTTTGTTGTGTCAAAAGAATATAAAACTGAACCCAATGAATCACCCACTAAAATTATGTCTGTATATTCATCTAAAATTTCAGCAAAATTTTTTGAATAAGAAGTTAAACAAATAATTTTTGTTTTATTTTTTTTTAATAAAATTTTTTTAATTTTAGCGTTCATAATATTTTACTAAGAATATTGTTAGTCTCGATATTATATAATTTATATAAATTTTCAGCATCCTTTAAGTTAATCTCTTTAAATTTTATTTTTGAACCTGGAGTTATTTGAACAAGTTTGTCATAATCTGCGCTTATAACCACACCTAGCTTAGGATAACCACCAAGTGTACCGTGATCTGATAGCATTATGATTGGTTTTCCATCAGGTGGTATTTGAATAGTTCCTTTAACTAAACCCTCGGATTTAATATTTGTTTTTTTGATATTTTTTAATTTAGTACCTTCTAATCTCATGCCCATTCTATCTGTAAATTTTGTTACCTCAAAGTCTTTAGAAAAAAAATCCTTAATTGACTGTTCTGAAAAATAATCAAAATTCGTTCCTTTAATTACTCTTATAAATTCTATCTTGGAATTTATAAAATCTAATCTTTTATTTGATAATTGATTTGGCTCGTTAAGTTTTATATCCTGACCGTCAATTAATTTATTACCGTTGTTTGGTCCAATCTGTGCTCTAATAGTAGTAGAGAAACTATCCCAAACTTTGTCCAACTTAAAACCTCCGCTTACAGAAAAATAACCATAAACAGACTTGTTTGTTGAACAAATATCTATTGTATCCCCTTCATCTAGCTCAATAGTTCTGTAACATTCACCTTTATTTTGAGAATTATTGTTTTTTATAATTCTGAAATTAACATCTCCAGTAACCACAATATTTCTTTTTTTACCAAAATATTTTAATGAAGGACCTTGATAAGCAAATTCAAGAACTGGATTATTTTTATTATTATCAATTAGTTTATTTGCAATTAAATAATTTCTCTTGTCCATAGCTCCACTAAAAGGTAAACCTATATGATATAAGTTTTTTCTTCCTAGATCTTGAAAAGTTGAATTTAAACCTCCTCTTGCCACGTGAAAATAATCATTTTTCATAAATTTTTAGATATTCTTTTTTTGTAATTTCATAAAAAATAACCTCATCGCCAGGACTAATTAAATTTGGTGTCTTCTGTGTCGTTGTATTAAAAATAGTTATTGGAGTATTTCCAATTATGTTCCAACCTCCCGGACTTTCAAAGGTATATATATTACAGAATTGTTCTGTTAAACCAACTGAACCTCTTGGAACTTTTACTCTTGGAGTTTCTAATCTCTCTAGTTGAATCTTATCATCGGTATCTCCTAGAAACGGCATACCTGCAACAAACCCTGTCATATAACAAAAATATTTTCTCTTTAAAAACAAATCAATTATTTCCCTTTTTGATTTTTTTAATCTTTTTTCAAGCCTATCTATATCTAATGAAAAATCGTTATGAAAACACGTGGGAATTCTGATTTTTTTAAACTCACTTTCTATTTTATCTTCAACATCTAAATCTAATATTTCTTGTTTTAAATTATGATAAGAAGTTTCATTAATGTCAAAAGTAATAACTAGTTTGTTATATGATGGAGATAAATTTGTTATTCCTTTAAAATTTTTTTTTCTTAAGGTCATAAAATATTTGATGACTTTTGAATTTATCTCCTTATTAACCTCGGTTCCAAAATCACAATAAATCGCTGCGTCACCAAGATTGGCTATATTTTTAATCATACAATGTTATACTTCATGAAATATTTTATGGAAATTAATATTAATTGTGATTTAGGTGAAAAATCTGAGCTTCACTCTACAAAGCATGATCCAGATTTATTAAAAATTATTAATTCAGCAAATATTGCTTGTGGTTTTCATGCGGGTGATGAGCAATCAATGAAGAATACAATTGAAATTTCAAAAAAAAATAATGTTAGTATCGGCGCACATCCCTCATTTAATGATCGTAAAAACTTTGGGAGAAAAAGACATTATTTACCTGAGGATAAAATAAAAAAACTTATAATAGACCAATATGAGATATTAGAATGCATTGCTGAAAAACTTGGTACAAAAGTTACACATATCAAGCCCCACGGAGCTTTAAATAATATGGCATGCGAGGATCTAGATTTATCTAAAATATTAGCAAAAACAATTTTTGATATTGATAAAAATTTAATTTATTTAGTACCAACCGGATCAAAGATGGAAGAAGCAGCTAGAAATTTTGATATGAAAATAGCTTGTGAAATATTTGCAGACAGAAATTATGAAGATGATGGGAATTTGGTCTCCAGAAATAAGGCAGATGCTATTATAACTAATCCTGAAAGATGTAAAAAACATGTTCTTAATATGATTGAAAACCAATCCCTAATTTGCATGTCTGGAAAAAAAATTAGATGTGAAATAGACTCTGTTTGTATCCATGGTGATAATATAGGATCTTTAGAAACTGCGAGGGAAGTTAAAAAAGTTCTTGAAGATAATAATATATGTCTTAAACCTTTAAATAATTTAAAAAAATTTAGTAAATAAAATGAAAAAAATTTTATTAATATTCATATTAATATTGCAAACTTCGTTGGCATATTCTGCGGGCGTGGGTAGTAAAGATGCTAAAGACACCGCCAGTACAGGTGTCGAGCCTGCTACCAAATTTGATATTGGAAAAAAATGGATTTCTAAAGGAAAAAAATTTGAGAAGAAAAAAAAACAAGCTAAAGCAAAAAATGCTTATGAAAAAGCTATAAAAAGTCTTCTTGAAGCTAATTCAAAAAATCCAAGTGATCCCGACATTTTAAATCTTTTAGGTTTTTCTCATAGAAAAATTGGAGATTATGAAAATGCTGAAATATACTACTCAATGGGATTGGAAATTGATCCTAAGCATGTAGGTATAAATGAATATATGGGAGAATTATTTGTTGCAACGAATAGAATGGATGAAGCAAAAAAAAGATTGGCAGTTTTAGAAAAGTGTAATTGTAAAGAGTATAACGAACTTAAACAAGTAATTGAGGGTACTAAACAGTCAAAATATTAGTTAATACTTTTAATCAATTAATTGAAAAATCTAAATATTAAATTATTATCTAAAAATTTAAATGGAACAATCACTATTTATTGAACAATCTTTAATACTTTTACAAATAATATTTATCGATATTATTTTGGCTGCTGATAATGCAATAATAATTGGATTAATTGCTGCTAATTTTGTTCCAAAACATAGAAAGCAAATTATACTTTGGGGCGTAGCAGGTGCATTAATTTTTAAAGTTATTTTTGCAATTTTTGCAACTTATTTATTTAAGTTTTATTTTATAAAAATTTTAGGTGGGTTGCTTTTAATTTGGATAGTATATGATTTACGAAAAGATTTGTTTGAAATCAAGAAAGTGAAATCGCCAACAAAAATTTCAAAAGAACCCTCTTACATACAGAGTGTTTACAAAGTTTTGTTTGCTGACATAACAATTAGTTTTGATAATGTAATTGGTGTAGTTGGTGCATCAAAGGGATATTTTGGTTTTATGATTTTTGGTTTGGTTTTATCAGTAATTTTAACTGGTGCTTTAGCAACATATCTTGCAAACTATATTCAAAAACACTTATGGATTGCTTATGTAGGTTTAGCTTTTATTTTAATTGTTGCAATTCAACTTATTATTGGCGGTCTTGTAGACTTAGAAATTTTAAGAGTAACTGATGAATTTAAGAAATATTTTTAAGTATTCAAATAATCTCTCAAACATCCTATAATCGTAAGTAATAAAATATGAAAAAGTTGTTAATCATTATAGTATTAATTTTTTCAACACAATTAGTACAAGGTCAAGAATGTAATTTAAATCCAGAACGAGGGAGTAAAAATTATATTATTGGCTATGGATCCTTAATGGATAAAGAGTCTAGAATTAGAACAAATAAATCAGCATTTGTAGTGAAACCTATTTTAATTAAAGGCTTTGAAAGAACTTGGGGCCTTCAAGGGAGGATGTACAAAATTACTTTTTTAACAATTATTAAAAAAGAAAACTCAGCTGTTAATGCAGTTTATTACCCGGTTTCGATAAAGGACTTGAATAAGACAGATAGGAGAGAGAGTGGTTATTGTAGAGTAAAAGTTGAAGGTAAAGACTTAAGTTTCTATGGGAAAAAAATAAAAACAAAAAATAAAAACTTTTGGGTTTATGCAGCTAATCCTGGAAAAATAAAAAAACCAAGTAACACTCATCCAATTGTTCAATCATATGTCGATTTATTTATAGGTGGTTGTTTTCAGATTAAGGAGAGATATAACATTAACGAATTTCCAAAACAGTGTGTAGAAACAACTACTGAATGGTCAAATCACTGGGTAAATGATAGAGTGCATGCTAGAAGACCGTTTCTAGTACCAAATTTTTATAAAATAGATAATCTTTTATCAAATTACTTTGATTACTATTTAAATAATAAATACCAATAATCACATTTTATACTCAAAATTTTGTGAAGTTTCATTAACTCCAATCTCAATAGCTCCATTGCTCAAATGAAATTTCCTAGCCATATCAGTAAGTGGTGAGAGTGTTACTAGTCTGTTTAAATGATTTGTTTTTTTTATTTTTTTGAAAACTTCTTTTACAATTAATCTTCCACCACCTCTTTTTTTTGACCAAACAGTGTATGCAATGGCAATTTGGCCTACTTTAAAATCTCTATTTATACTCTGTAAATAAGCATCTTTGCTCATCATATCTAATTCTTCTACAGTTTTTGGAATACTATTTGTAAATGCAAAACACATTACTGCGTGTATCTCATCTTGATACTTTACTCCGTATATTTTTCGGCCAAAACTTGTTCTAAATTCATTATCTAGTTCTGGTCGTACCGGATCCTCAGTAGTATTACAGTTTGGCAACTCTATAATTTCGGCACCTTTTACCCAGTCGAAGAAATTTTTTACTGATTTTCCAATATCAATTTTTTTATCTTTAATGGAAGAGTTAAATTTTTTAGATATAAGATCCTTTTTTTTTGTAATTGAACGTTTAAATATTTTGCTTTTTCTTTTTAAAGAAACTTTTATTTTTCTATTTAATTGTTTTTTTTTAGTCATTTTTTAAATTATAAACTAAATTATATTAATTAGATTGTGACTTATTTAACCTTTTTATTATTCTATTGGATGTTTTTTCAAGTAATCTATAAAAACCAGCTTTTCGCAAATCTTTAACAGCTTGCTCATTTAAACCGCCTGGGGTTTGTGATTCTCTAACTAATTTTTTAAGATTTTTTTTATGATTAAAGGCATCCTCTGATAAAGCAAGGAATAGAGATGATATATATTTTTGTGCATTTTCTTTTTTTATTCCTCTCTTAATTAACCAATTTGATAACGAGTATAAGATTTCATAAAAAGGAGCCATCATAGCAGAAGTGGTCCAAAAATTTAGTGACAACTTCTCATTGCTGATTTCAACTGTAGATCCTAATTTGTCAAAAAACTTTTTAACCTTACTATTTGGTGGATAAATCGGTACAGGTCCTTTGCATAACGCAATTGGTGGTAATGGTATTGCTCTAACAATATTTGATTTTAATCCTGTAATTTTTTTTAATTGAGTTAAATTAATTGTTGAAATGAAACTAATTATCATCTTATTTTTATTGAATTTTAAACTATTTAAAATTTTATTTCCTACGGTTGGTGTTACCGCAAGAAAGACCCAGTCAGATTTATTAATAATATCTTGATTATTTCTAATTATTTTAATTTTTTTGCTTTTATATTTTAAAATTCTTGAAATTTTTTTATTTCTTTCAGATACAAATATTTTTGAAATTTTTAATTTAGATTTAATTACACCTGTTACAACTGATTTTGTTATTTGTCCCGTTCCTATAAAACCTAATTTCATAATAAATTAATATAGTTGTTAATAATTTTGTGTAAATCCAATAAAAATAGCAATTAAAATCAATACACACGCCGAAATTGAGCTTATTATTCTTGGATTTGCGTTTATCCAGTGTAAAAGTTTTTTAGCTAATATTGCGTAACCAATAAGTGAGATAAAATCTAAAATCATATAAGTGCTAATTAAAATTATAAATTGAGAAATATAATTTTCATTAAAGTTTATAAACTGCGGAAAAATTAATGGAAAAAATATCCATGCTTTAGGACTAGTACCTGCTACAATAAATCCATCTTTAAAAAACGATATTAAAGTTTTTGATTTAATTGAAGTGTTACTAAAGTTTTTTGGCCTTGATTTATAAATATCATAAGAAAGATAGAATAAATAAAATACACCAAACCACTTTAAAATATTTAAAGTTTCAGCATTATCAGCAATAAAAGAATCTATAAAAAAAATTACGAGAGTAGCTTGTATTAAATTTGCGGTTACATCACCTAAGGCAATCCAAATGCAATTTTTAGTACCATAATTCATTGCATAAGAAATGATAACAATTCTTGGAGTGCCAGGTGTTATAAATAAAAAAAATATAATCTGTAAAAATAGAAAATAATCTAAGGGAAGCATTGAGAGGATAGCCCTAAAAAACCGGGAGCTAAAGATGGCTAGATAGGACTATCTAAATATAATATATCATAGGTATTAAAAATTGCATTAATCAATTTTTTCTTATTTATTAATAATTTATGAAAAAAAGTCGCAGACCGATGACAAAGGTTAAAAATCCAGAGCCCAAAGTGGGTACTCAAGATTGGGTTATATGGGCAGCATGGGCAGACCGTATAACGTTTGAAGATATAAAATTAAAAACAGGATTGTCTGAAGGAGATGTAATAAGAATAATGAGAAAATCCTTAAAATCATCTTCTTTTAAACTTTGGAGAAAAAGAGCAAAAGGACAAAGTATAAAACACAGAAAAAAATTTGAGGAGACTAGAAAAGAAATTAGAAGAAAAATTAATAAAAATGATTATATATAAAATATGAAAAAAATTACAATTTATACGGGACCTGTTTGTAATTATTGTGATGCGGCAAAAAGATTGCTTAGAAGAAATAGTTTAGAATTTAATGAAATCGATATTTCATCTGGTCCAGAGGTTTTAAATGAAATGATTAATAAAACAAATGGCAAAAGAACTATACCTCAAATTTTTTTTGACAATGAACATATAGGTGGCTATGTTGAAATTAGGGAATTGGAAAAAAACAATAAACTAATTGAATTTTTAAAATAAATTTATATTAAATAATTATGTTTGTAAGAAGAATATTTAAATACTTGATAACATTTGTAAAGAATACAAGGGCTTATTTAATATTTTTTTGTTTAATATTTTTAACAAACTGTGGTCAATATACCTCAATGATTGGTCCAAGTTATACACTTTTTGAATCAGGAAATGTGTTACGAGCTACAAGCTCTTATGGTAGCTCTAACTTGTTTTCAAATGCAAAACAAAGTTACAAAGATGAAACTAATCCACAAAGAATTTGTCAAGAGTTACATAGTTCAGAATTACGCTCTATATTTTTTGAAACACAAGACAACAAAGGTTGTATTTACGATCCAATGAGTATTTATAGATAATTTAAATTTTAAAAGAAAATATAATAAATCATCCAGAATATAAGCGTATACTCAAAAAAACTTTTAAAAAGTATCAATTGCTTTTCACTAAATTTTTGTATCAAAAATTTTTTAAATAGAAAAAAAATTAAATTAACAGTTAAAATTCCAATAACTAAACCAATAAACATAAGTTTGATTGAAAAGTTTTTATATCCAAAATAAATAGCTGCAATCAACGTGAACCAAGATACTTTTGTTATAAATATTTTAAATATAAGCCCAGCTTTTTTACTAAATACAGATTGTGTTTTTATTAATGAATAAGACCAGATTATTCCTATCAAAAAACTAGTAAATTTTAAAATCATTTTCCGATTCCAATTATAGTCAAATCATCATCAAGTATATCATTATTATCTTTTATGCCTTTCTCTAAATAATCTTTTTTAAGACTTTTTTGCTTTATTTCCTCCGTAGCGTTGTCTAGTTCCTTTTTTAAAACTTGGTTCTCATGTTTAAGGATTAATTTTTTAACTCCATTAATACCTAATTCTTCATTATTTTCATCTAAACATTCTGAAAAACCGTCTGTGAAACAATAAATTCTTCCATTATTCAATTTAAAGCTTTCTAATTTATAAACATTTGAGTTAGTCTGTTTAACAATAGCTAATGGTGGTGTTTCAGATGGAAATTCTCTAAAATCCTTTTCTTTTCTGTACAAGGCTGGCTGATGTCCCGCGTTTGCTATTTCTACAATATCTGTTTTTAAATTATAACACCCCACAATTGAAGTCACAAAAGTCCCAGTTGGATTTGTATCTTTTAAGTCATTATTCATTTCTAGTAAGATTTCATTTGGTTTAAATTTTAACTTTGAAAATATTTTAAATAATGTAATTGATTTAGCCATTACCATGCCAGCATTGACACCTTTTCCAGATACATCAGACAATGTAAAATAAACCTGGTCATCGTGAAGATAAAAATCATAAAAATCACCAGAAATTTCTCTAGCAGGAATATTTAATCCATAAATAGGATAATTTGTAAGATCCCTATTTGGCATTAGTTTTTTTTGAACATTCATTGCAAGTTTAATTTCTGAAGATACTCTTTTCTTCCATTTGTTTTTTTGTTTTTCACTTTGTTCTAATCGATCCATTAAAATATTATATTGTGTTCCAATTATTCCACTATCTGTAAAAGGATCTTGTGGTGCTCTTAGTGAATAATCTTCAGTTTTAGCTTGATTAGTTAATACCTCTAATAATTCATGAGTATCTGTTGATGCATTATGTTCAGAAATATTTAATCCTAATTCTTCCTGAATTTTTCCAACTCTTAAAGGGAAAACATAATTTATGGATTTAAATATTACAAATGCGGAAATAAAACAAAAGCCTCCTATACTAGTTACTCCGATTAATTGAATATATAATTGTTCCATTCTTGAAATTTCTAAACCCATCATTTCAAAATCTCCAAATATAGCAACAGACAAAGATCCCCAAACTCCAGCAATAAGATGAACCGGTATCGCGCTCACAACATCGTCAATTTTTAATTTTTCTAAAAAAACTATACCAAAGCCTGAAAGTAGTCCTCCAATACTTCCAATAAAAATAGCTTCACTTGGATTTACATAAGCACAACTTGCTGTGATTGAGACTAATCCAGCTAAAGGTCCTGTAATCATAAATAATGGCTCAGGTTTTTTCATAACAAAAATTCCTAATATGCTTGAAAAAATTAAGCCAAAAGAGGCAGACAAAAATGTATTTATTAAAATTAATGGAATTTTTAAATCCATAGCTCCATTAGCTCCACCATTAAATCCAAACCAGCCAAACCACAAAATCAATGCCCCAAGTGCTGCTATAGGAGTATTGCTACCTTGAAATAATTTTTTATCTTGGTTTTTCCTAAATCTACCTGTTCTACTCCCGATAATTAATAAGATTGCAAGAGCAACCCATCCTCCTACAGAATGAACCACAGATGAGCCTGCAAAATCCAAATATCCCATTTTGCCTAACCATCCAAATTTTTCAGAGGGTTCGTCAAAATTAAATGCCCAAGCCCAGTGCCCTACAATTGGATATAAAAATCCTGATGTGACAAATGTAATAATCACATAAGAAAAAAACCTTAGCCTTTCTGCAACAGCTCCAGAAATAATTGTTGCTGCAGTTGCCACAAACATAGCTTGAAAGACAAAATATGTTTGATAACCAGCAACTTTTGTTGTGAAAAAATAAAACTTATCACCAAACAAACCCATAACACTGGTCCCGTACATTAGCGCGAAACCAAAAGCCCAAAATGTAACAACAGCTATTCCAAAATCAGTAATATTTTTTAATGCAACATTAATACTATTTTTATTTCTTGAAAGGCCAGACTCAAGACACATAAAGCCAGCTTGCATTAAGAAAACCAAAATTGCGCAAATCAATAACCAAAATGTATCTAAATTTGCTTGAAGAATTGCTTCAAGTCGAAATTCTGTAGCTTTAAGGGCACCTTTATTTGTGAGTTCTAATTGGCTTATTTTTGACTGCAGCTTATCTATTAAAATCTGAAGATCAGCTACAGTCATAAAATTTTATTGATCTATTAATTTTCTTGCTTTTTCTGCGTCTGTTATAATTTCATCAACTGTCATTACTTTAACAACTTCAAATCCAGTTCCAAGAATTGTATTTTTGTATTCTTCTTCTGATATAGGTGATTTTTCAGCAAAACTAGAAACGGCAACTCCCTCCGGCCAAGATACTTTTACCTTTGCATTAGGCATTGCTTCTTGGAGAGCCTTGGTAACCATTTTCTGACATTTAACACACATCATTCCATTTACTTGAGCAATTTGAGTTTGTGCAGCAAATAAATTTGTGGTCATGAAAAAAAATATAACAAATAAGATTGTTTTTTTAATCATAAAACTCCTTTGTAGAAATAGTGTAATTTATTTATTATTAATTTACTAATTAAATTTTAGGTTTAAATACCAAACAGAGTCCATTATTACAGTATCTTTTGCCAGTAGGTTTGGGGCCATCCTCAAATATGTGACCATGATGACCGCCACAACTTTTACAATGATATTCGGTTCTTGCATAACCAATGTGATGATCTGTTTTAGTTTCAAATGCATCTGGAAGAGATTCAAAAAAAGATGGCCATCCAGAGCCACTCTCATATTTCTTTTTTGAGTCAAAGAGTTTTACATCACAATTTACACAATGATAACTTCCTTCCCTTTTTTCAAAATTTAATTCACTAGATCCTGGTCTTTCAGTTCCTTCCTCAAATAAAATTAATTTTTGCTCTGGTGTTAAATTAGGATTTTTTTTCATATGATAGATGCACAAGTTTTGTGTAATATAGCATGAAGTCTTACCAATGTTTCAAAATCTTTATTGTAACCACCGCCCAAAACTCCACAAATAGGAATATTTTTTTCAAAAAAATTGTTTATTATTATTTCTTCTCTTTTTTTAATTCCTTCTTCAGAAACTTTTAATTTACCCAATCTGTCATTTAAATGTATATCAACTCCTGCAATATAAAATACAAAATCGTACTTTTCTTGGTTTAAAAATAAAATATTTTCCTTAAGTTTTTTTAGATATTCTTCGTCTTCAGCGTTATCATCTAAGTCCACATCTAAATCACCATTTGTTTTTTTCGCGGGATAATTAGATTTACAGTGCATACTAAAGGTGAAAACAGATTTATCGTTTTTGAAAATATCTGAAGTTCCATTTCCCTGATGAACATCAAGATCAACTATTAAAACATTTTTTGCATAGCCTTTAGATTGTAAATATCTAGTCGCAACAGCAACATCATTAAAAACACAATAACCAGCACCTTCATTATAACTTGCATGATGACTTCCTCCAGCAGTATTACATGCTATACGATGATCAATCGCAAGTTTGCTTGCCAAAACAGTTCCTCCAGTTGCTCTAAAAGATCTATTTACAACACTATCATTTATTGGAAAACCAATCTTTTTTTGAGATTTGGTGTCTAGAGTTTTTTTTTTGATACTGTTTATATACTCTAGAGAATGTGCTCTACTCAAAGTATTCTCAGAACAATACTCTGGTTTAAAAAATTTATCTACTATTTTTTGTTGAATTAAATAATCCGCAAGTTCACCAAACTTTCTTATTGGAAATTTATTGTCATCATTAATTTTTGCGACATAATCCTGATGATTGACTACTGGTAGTTTCATTTAATAATTTTTTTATTTGACAAATAAATCCCTGACAAAATAAATGAGGCTCCTATAAAATGATAAAGTTTAAATGTCTCTTGAAAAATTAAAATTGCTAGAACTGCACTTAGAAGTGGCATTAGTTGAATAAACATTGTAGCCCTATTTGGTCCTACTATTTCTATGCCTTTCTGCCAACAGAAGTATGCGGTTAGGGCTGGAAAAATGACAACATAAAAAAGTATAATAAAAAATATATTATTAAATTCTACCTGTAGCCCTATAGACTTTTCAAAAAAAAATTGGGGTAATAAAAATATAATTCCAACTGAAACCATCAATTGTATTAATGTAAATTGTGAAAGCTTGAAACTATACTTTTTAAGTAATGTCGAATAAAGTGACCAACAAATAACACAAACCAACATCCAAAGATCACCTTTATTGAAATTTAAAGATAAAATTTTATTTATATCAGCATTTGAAATAATTGCGCTAATTCCTAGAACAGACAGTAACAGTCCAATTAATTGAAAGATATTTGTTTTATCTACTTTCATTATCGATGAAATAATTATTGTTACTGCTGGAATGGCTGCTAAAACTAGCGCTACGTTTATTACCTGTGTGTAGTTTAACGCAAAATATACTACTGAATTAAAAGTGCTTATTGATATTACTCCCATAAAACTTATTGGGATCCAATTTTTTTTTATGTAATCCCAATTACAAAAAATTTCTTTATATGTAAATGGCATTAAAATAAACCAAACTGAAATCCATCTAAAAAAATTTAATGTTAATGGAGGTATTTCAAATAGATAAGCAAATTTTCCCACAATAAAATTTCCTGACCAACAAAACGTAGCAAAAACAAGTAAAGTATAAGCTAAGTAATTTTTTTGCAAATTAACCCTTAATTAAATCTTGAAGAACTGTAAGGAGATAGGTCTAAATTAGTTTTATCACCAACAATCATTTTAGATACTATCTTCCCTGAAATCGCTCCCAATGTCCATCCTAAATGGTGATGACCAAATGAATAGTAAACATTATTATAATTTTTCGATTTACCAATTACAGGAAGAAAATCAGGCAATGTTGGTCTGAAACCTAACCATTCATCTTCATGGTCTTCATTCTCAGGTAAACCGTTAAGCATGTCTTTTGCATTTAAAATTAAATTTTTAACTCTGGATTTAGATAACGGGTTCTTTAAACCACCAAATTCAACTGTTCCTACAACTCTCAACCCCTGTTCCATAGGAGTAATACCAAAACCCCTATCTGCCCATACCACTGGCCTTGACAGTAATTTTGAGTAATTTTTGAAATGAATATGATAACCTCTTTCAGTATCTAATGGAATTTTTTCATCTAATATATCTGTAAATTTTTTTGAAAATGCTCCACAAGCAATAACAACTTTATCAAATAACAGTTTATCTTTTTCAGTAATTAAAACAGGTCTTTGATCTTTAAAATCAATATTATTAATATTTGTTTTTTTAAATTTACCGCCTTTGTTAATAAAGTTAACAAATAATTTCTCTATAATCTTTTTTGGATTTCTTGCATGTCTTGCATATTCATAAAATACTCCTCCATCATAAAAAGGTTTTAAATTTGGTTCTAGATCGTGAACCTCCTTAGGATTTAGAATTTTTTGTTTTACACCTAATTTTTCTCGAATATTAATTTCAATCTGTCTACTTTTAATTCCTTTTTGTTCCCAAACGTACATTATGCCTTTATTTTCAACAAGACCCTCTAAATTAATGTCAGCAAACAATTCATCATAAGCATTTAGAGATAGATCTAAAATTTGATGCATATATTTGGCTGTGTGCATCATTTTTTTTTCAGAACAATTCATTATATATTTTGAAAACCAAGGAATCATTTTAAAAAAATAATTCCATTTTAAAGCTAGCGGTCCTCTACTGCTTAATAGCATAGCAGGTACATCAGATAGCACATCTGATCTGTTTAACTGCAAGGAGGCATATGGTGAAAAATGACCTGCATTTCCATAAGAAGCTGCGCAACCTGGTTCATCTTTATCAAATAAAGTTACATCAATTCCTTTTTTTTGTAAAAATAAAGCATTGCAGACACCTTGAATACCAGCACCAATAATAGCAACTTCGCTTTTTGACATTGAAGTAATCTACATCATGAGAAAAAAAAATTATCGCGACAAATTATGCAATAATCTGTTTTTGATAAATTTTTGTGCTCATTACAACACTAAAACCTATCATTGTAGCTAGCATAGAAGAACCTCCATATGACATGATAGGTAGGGGTGACCCTACAATTGGAAGTAGTCCTAAAACCATGCTCATATTAACTGTAACATAAATAAATATAGAGGAAGCGAATCCGTAACAAAATAATTTTCCAAAAAAGCTTCTGGCAGACGCACCAATTTTTGCAGTTCTATAAATTATAATTGCGTAAAGAAAAAGTAATAAAACCGAACCAATAAATCCATGTTCCTCTGAAAATAACGTAAATATAAAATCCGTATGCTTTTCAGGTAAAAAGTCCAAATAGCTTTGTGTCCCTTTGAGGAAGCCTTTTCCTGATAAACCACCTGAACCTACGGCAATTTTTGATTGTATTATTTGATATCCTACACCAAGCGGATCTCTATCTGGGTTAAAAAAAGTTAATATTCTAAGTTTTTGGTACGGTTTTAAAAAAGATATTAAAAACGGTAAAGAAATTAATAAAATTAAAGAAGAATAGATGAAATATTTTACATTAACTCCAGATAACCATAAAACAACTAAACCACTCAAACCAATTAAAATTGAGGTACCTAAATCTGGTTGGCTTACAACTAATAAAATTGGTAAAATTAATACTACCATTGGAACTATTATATTTTTAAAACTATTAACTAAATGAATTTGGGTTCGGTGATAAAATTTCGCAAAACACATAATTATTGCAACTTTCATTAACTCAGAGGGTTGGAGATTAATAAAGTACAGGTCAACCCATCTTTGAGATCCAGATGCTTTTACTCCATACAAAGAAGCCCAAATTAATAAGCATAAAACCACAAAGTAAAAAATATAGCCGATTGAATGCCAAAGTTTTAAATTCACGAAGGAAAATATTAACATCATTGAAAAGAAAACTATAAATCGAATTACATGACTTTTTGTGTGGTAAAGAACTTCTCCTCCTTCTGTTGAATACATTGATAAAGAGCTTACAAGTCCAAGAATTAATAAGCAAAAAAGCAATATATAATCTAATGATCTAAGTTTTTGAAAGAAGGTGATTTGTCCACTTAGTGCTGTTTCTTGAAACATTATGCTATAAAATTAATATTTTTTTGTTTGAATTTTTCTCTCTCTTCGTGTCTATCAATTACAACTTTAAACAATTTTTTAGCCATCGGAGCAGCAGTCGAACCGCCAGAGCCGCCATGTTCTATAAAAACGCTCATTGCATATCTTGGATTTTTGTAAGGTCCAAATGCTATATAAAGAGCGTGATCTCTGTCTTCATAAGGAATTTGGGAGATATCTAAATCAAGCTCTCTTTGAGCCTCAGTTATTCTTTTTACCTGTGAGGTTCCTGTTTTTCCCGCAAACTGATATTTCTTATCTTCAATTCTTGAAGAAAAAGATGTCCCCCTAGCCTCATTTGTAGAAGCAAACATTGCTTCCAAAACAAATTTTACATTTTCTTGATTTCTAAAAAGAGGGCTATACAAATTATCATCTTTACTAGATGACATTCCAAGATCCACCAATGCATCATCAAAATCTGGGCCCTGTATTTTTTTTTCTAAATTTTTACTCATTTTAGATTTAATATCCTCAAAAGTTAAATCATCTTTATTTACAATTAATTTTGGATTTATTTTAAAACCACCATTAGCTAGTTGGGCTGTCATAAGACATAGCTGTAATGGAGTAGTTTGGATATATCCTTGACCAATACCTGTTATAAGTGTCTCACCAAGAACCCACCCTCTACCAAGAGCATTTTTTTTCCATTCTGTTGAAGGAACTAAACCAGCTTTCTCTTCATTAAAAATATTGTTAAAGACCTTATTCCCTAATCCAAATTTTTTTGCAGTTTCATTTAGACGATCAACTCCCAATCTTCTAGACATTTCATAAAAAAAAGTATCACATGAAACTTTTAGAGCATCTCTAAGATTGACAACTCCATGCCCTTTCTTTTTCCAACAGTTATATGTTTGCCCATACATCTCAATTTTTCCTGAACAATTAACTTTAAAATAAGGGGAGATAACATTATTTTCTAACGCTGATAGTGCAACGATCGGTTTTATTGTTGAACCAGGAGGATATAATCCTGTAATCGATCTATTTATAAGTGGTTTTTTTGGATCACTTTTAATTGCTTCCCAATTTTCATAACTTATTCCATATAAAAATAAATTTGGATCAAAGGACGGTGATGAATGCATTGCAAGTATATCTCCAGTGTATATATCCATAACACTTATCGATCCTGCTTTATCTTTTAAAAGATCGTTGCACTTCTGTTGAATTTTTGTATCAACTGTTAATCTTATAGATTTACCTTTTTGGCCCTCTATGTGGTCTATTTGTTTTATTCTTTTACCATATGCATTGACTTCGTATCTTTGAACTCCATTCATGCCTATCAAATCGTTTTCTAAAGATCTCTCTAATCCAATTTTTCCAACTCTCAATCCGGGAACATGTTTTTTTTTAATTTCATCATTATTTGCAAGATCATTTTGACTTGCTTGTGCAACGTATCCTAAAAGATGAGTATAATTTTCATTGTAAGGATAATTTCTTGCTACAGATAAAACTGGTTTGACACCTGACAGTTCATGTAAATAAAAATTTATTTTAACAAATTGATCCCAGGATAGATTCTCTGAAATTATTAATGTTTCCCAAGGCTTTTGAGAGTTTTTCTTTTTTATAATTTTGTTAAAAGTCTTTTGGTCTAGTTCTAAGATGTCTTTTACTCTAATTATTAAATTATTAAAATTTTCGACTTGTTCTGGTATAATATGAAGTTGATAAACTTTTAAATTACCAGCGATTGTATTTCCAAAAAAGTCTTGAAAATCTCCTCTTATTGGTGGAAGTTTCCACTCTCTCAATCGATTTTTGTCTGAGAGTGTTAAGTATTTTTTATTTTGATTTATTTGAAGTGAAAATAGTTGTGCAATTATTCCCCCAAAAACAACAAATTTAGCAGCAGACAAAATAAACATTCTTCTGCCAACTACACTTTGTTTTCTGTAACTAGTATCTGTTCCACCACTAATCATTAGTCCTTCTTAGTAAATTTAAATAATAACCAAAAATAAATGAAAAAAAATAATAGAAAATAAAAGTATATAACACATTAAATAGTAAATCATAATAATTTACTTTAACATTAAAAAAAATTACTAGTATTGAGTAAAAAAACGAACTTGTAACTAAAATAGTAAAAAGGAAAAAAAACCAATCCTTTACAAGGCTTGGTCTTAAGGTAATATTTCTGAGATATGCAGCAAAACCACATATTAATAAATATGTCAAACTACTGATACCTATTGGCAAGCCAATTACGACATCATTAATAAGTCCAGCAATAAAAACTAGCACATAATTTAAGCTACCTTCACCTTTTAAACTCCAATAAAAAATTAATATATATGGAAAATTAAATGAAAAATATTTGAAATTTAAATAATTAAAATCAAACTCATTTAAAACTGAAACATATAGCAATAATATTGGACCTATTGATAAAATTTTTCTTGAAATAGGTAGTTTTGATAGAGCCATAAATTTATTCTAAATTTTCATATAAAACTATTTTTACCAACCGTAACTGTGAAAAATTTGAATGAAATAAAATATAGCTATCATTGTTATCATCTATGAAATCTATTTTACCAATTGGCATTCCTGATTTAAATATTCCACCTGAGCCTGAAGAGTAAATTTGATCACCTACTTCAAAATTAATGTTATCTAATTGTGTATATTGCAATTTACCCATATTTTGATCAGTACCTGTTAAAATTGATTGTATGCTATTGGGTCCGATTGAAACTGGTATTTTACTATTCAAATCAGATAATAATAATACTCTAGAGGTTCGATAATTAACTTCTACGACTTTACCAATTAAAAATTCTCCATCTAAGACTGCCATTCCCAGTTTAACTTTGTCTTTACTTCCTCTATTTACAATTACAGACTTTAAAAACGGGCTTTGTTTATCAACTAATACTTTGGCTAATATTTCTGAGGAAACATCAACTATATCATCTATTTTAGATTTCAGTATTCTATTTTCAGAAATTATAAAATCATTATTCAGGCTTTCGGCTTGCAAAGCATTAAAATCCCTTTTAAGTTTTTTATGATCATTATACAGATTTATATGAGATAAAGTAAAATAGTAAGTGTTCTTTATAAAATTTTCTGGGACAGAAATTATAAATGTAGTACGGTAAACAATTTCATTTAAACCTGATTTTAAAATATTTATACCTTTAAAATTATACTTACCTAAAAATAAAATTGTTACAGAAACAAATAATAAAACCAGGAGTGAAAATCTTTGCTTAGTTCCTTTTTTTAAAAAGGCAGATCTGATTGCAATTATGAAATCATCTCTGTTTGTTTCCATTTTATTATCTTAATATTCAGAAAGTACCGTTGAAAATATCTCCTCTTGTTCCAAGGCTTTGCCAGTTCCAATAGCTACACAGGCCAATGGATCTTCAGCTATATGCACAGGTAATCCAGTCTCTTTTGACAATCTTTTGTCGATGTTTTTCAATAATGCACCGCCACCTGTTAGTGTAAGTCCCATATCAACCAAATCAGCTGAAAGTTCTGGAGGTGTGTTTTCTAAAGCGTCTTTGATACCATTAATCATTTCTTTCAATATCGGATTCAAGGCTTCTACTGTATCTTCTTCAGTAATATTTACTTCTTTAGGCGTTCCTGATCTTAAGTCTCTACCTTTAACTGCATAAGTATTATTATTTGTTGCAATTGCAGTACCAATTTCTTTTTTAATTTTTTCTGCAGTACTATCCCCTATCATTAAATTATATTCTTTTCTCATATAATTAGCCAAAGCACCATCCATTGCATCTCCAGCAACTCTTAATGAATTAGAGTAAACTACACCACCTAAAGACATTACCGCAATTTCAGTTGTACCACCCCCAATATCTATGACCATAGAACCTGTCGCTTCAGATATTGGTAATCCTGCACCAATCGCTGCTGCTATTGGTTCTTCAATTAATTGAACCCTTCTTGCTCCTGCAGCAAGAGCACTGTCTTGAATAGCTTTTCTTTCAACTGGAGTAGATCCAGTTGGTACGCAAATTAAAATTCTAGGGTTTGCAAATGTACTTCTTTTGTGAACTTTTTTGATAAAATGTTTGATCATTTCCTCAGTAACTACGAAGTCAGCAATCACACCATCTCTTAATGGTCTTATAGCTTGAATGTTGCCAGGCGTTCTTCCAAGCATTGTTTTTGCCTCATCTCCTACTGCTAAAACTGATTTTTTTCCTTTATTATCTACTACCGCAACAACTGATGGTTCATTTAGTACTACACCTTGTCCTTTTAAAACAACTAAAGTATTAGCTGTTCCAAGGTCTATCGCCATATCTTGACTCCATATACTAGTAATTTTTCCAAATACCGACATTTTATATTCCTTTCACTTTTTGATGTTTAATACTTTCATTCATAGATTTCTTCTCTCGTTTAATAAGCATCTTATTTAGTGCATTCAAGTATGCGTTTGCTGATGCAACTAAAGTATCTGTGTCTGCGGATTGACCAACAGTAGTTCTATCGTTTTCCTCAATTTTAACACTTACTGTTGCTTGGGCATCTGTACCTTCTGTTACTGCATGAACTTGATATAACAAAAGTTTCATTTCGTGTGGATACAATGTTTTTATGCACTTAAATGTAGCATCAACTGGACCATCTCCAGTTTGAGAAGTCTTTTTAATTTCACCAAAAACATCTAAAGTCATTTCTGCTTTTTGAGGCTCCCCTGTTCCAGCAAAAACTTTTAAAGATTTTAAGTTTATTGCATTAATTTTATTGTCTATAATTAGACTGTCATCCACTAAAGCAAGTATATCTTCATCGTAAACATGTTTTTTCTTATCTGCCAAAATTTTAAATTTTCCAAATGCATTTTGAATAACATCATCAGTTAAGTTTGTATATCCAAGGTCGCTCAATTTATCCTTAAATGCATGCCTACCAGAGTGTTTACCCATCACTAAAGAAGTTTTTTTAACTCCAACACTTTCTGGTGTCATGATTTCATAGGTCTCTCTATTTTTCAGCATACCATCTTGATGAATACCTGACTCATGAGCAAAAGCATTTTTTCCAACAATTGCTTTATTAAATTGCACAGGAAAACCAGTTGCATTAGATACAATTTTAGATGCTTTACTTATTAGTTCAGTCTTAATACCTGTTTCATAAGGCATCAAATCATTTCTTGTTTTTATAGCCATTACAATTTCTTCTAGTGCTGCATTTCCAGCTCTTTCACCAATACCATTAATTGTACATTCGATTTGTCTTACACCTGCCGATAGTCCAGCTAAAGCATTAGCAACGGCAAGTCCTAAATCATTGTGACAGTGGGCAGATATAATAGCTTTATCTATGTTCGGTACTTTATTTTTAATATGTGTTATTGTTTTTGCAAATTCTTCAGGAATTGAGTAACCAACAGTATCGGGGATATTTATTGTTGTAGCTCCGCATTTTATAGCTAATTCGATTGTTTTACACATAAAATCTAAATCTGTTCTAGTTCCATCTTCACAAGACCACTCTACATCATTAGTAAATTTTCTAGCGTATGTAACGCTATCCTTAATAGCGTCTAAAACTTGATCATTGGACATATCTAATTTGTGTTTCATATGAACAGGGCTTGTTGAAATAAAAGTGTGAATTCTAAATCTTTTTGAGTGTCTTAAAGACTCATGACAAGCATCAATATCTTTTCTTAAAGCTCTAGCTAAACCACATGGTATTGAATTTTTAATTTCTTTACTAATTTCAGATACTGCTTCAAAATCTCCTGGTGACGATATAGGGAAGCCAGCCTCAATTATATCTATTCCCATTTCATCAAATACTCTAGAAATTTGAATTTTTTCTTCAACACTCATTGAAGCACCCGGAGACTGTTCCCCATCACGCATAGTCGTATCAAATATAAAAACTTTATCTTTATCGCTCATAATTTTTGTAAATTATTTTTTTGGATAATACAATCTCTAGCGTAGATTGCAAAACAAAATAGTCAATTATGGGTTTTATATGTTGTTTTTTAACTCTTGTCGCTATCAACCAATTTCTTTTTGGAAATCCATGGCATCATTGCTCTAAGATTTTTACCAACTTTTTCAACTGGATGCTCAGCTAACTTTTCTCTAATTTTAAGAAAGTTTTTTTGACCATTCTTGCACTCATCTATCCACTGTTTTGTAAATTTACCAGATTGGATGTCATCTAGAACTTCTTTCATTCTTTTTTTAGTTTCTTCTTTATTAATAATTCTAGGCCCTGACATATACTCTCCATATTCAGCAGTATTTGAAATTGAATAATTCATATTTGCTATTCCACCTTCATAAATCAAATCAACGATAAGTTTGACTTCGTGAACAGTTTCAAAATATGCCATTTCAGGTTCGTAACCTGCTTCTACTAAAGTTTCGTATCCGTTTTTAATTAACTCAACTAATCCTCCACATAAAACAGTTTGTTCCCCAAAAAGATCTGTTTCTACTTCATCTTTAAATGTTGTTTCAATTATTCCAGATCTTCCACCACCTATTGCTGACGCATAGGACATTGCTAGATCTCTTGCTTTACCAGATCCATTTTGATGGACAGCAAATAGACAGGGAACTCCACCACCTTTTTCATATTCACTTCTTACTAAATGACCTGGTCCTTTTGGAGCAACCATAAAAACATCTAAATCTTTTCTAGCTTTAATTAAATCATAGTGAACATTTAAACCATGAGCAAAGGCTATTGAAGTTCCTTCCTTAACTCTTTGCTCAATATGATTTTTATATATTGTTGCTTGAAGTTCATCTGGAGTTAGTATCATTATAACATCAGCCCACTCTGCAGCATCAGATAAGTTCATTACTTTTAAACCTTTTGACTCAGCTTTTTCTTTACTAGCAGATCCATCTCTTAAAGCTACTACTACCTCTTTAACGCCACTATCTTTTAAGTTTAATGCATGAGCATGACCTTGGCTTCCATATCCAAAAATAGCTATTTTTTTTTCTTTTATTAAATTTACGTTAGTATCTTTTTCATAAAACATTTTCATTTTAACTCTCCTTTATTTAAAAATTTCTGATCCTCTTGTCATAGCTACTGCACCAGTTCTAGACACACTAACTAATCCAAATTTTTTTAAATCTCCCATCACATTATCTATCTCTCTTCTTAATGCAGTTATTTGAAGTACAACTGATTTTTGAGTTTTGTCTAGTACTACTGGATTAAATTTTTTGCAAACTTTTAATGCTTTATTTCTCTTAGAAGTATTCCCAACAAGCTTTAATAAAGCCATTTCTTTAAAAATAATTTTTTTATCACCTCTCATAAAATCTGCAACTTTATGAACTGGCACAAGTTTACCTAGCTGTAACTTAATTTGTTCAATGACTTGTGGTGTTCCAGTAGTTACAATCGTTATCCTTGATATACCTCGTTTAGGATCAACCTCTGCAACAGCTAATGACTCTATGTTATATCCTCTGCCAGAGAATAAACCCACTACTCTAGCTAAAACCCCAGCTTCATTATCTACCCATACTACTATTATATGTGTATCTAGTTTCCCTTTTTTGCCTGGATCGCTATAAGCTGATTTAGATTTAGCCATTAAACCAAAGTTTTTCCTTTTCCTGTAATTTTATTTTCTTTTTGATCTTTAGGGCCTAATAACATTTGATTGTGAGGTTTGCCTGAAGGAATCATTGGAAAACAATTTTCTTCTTTATCAACTAAACAATCAAATATTACAGGTTTTTTTACATCAATCATTTCTTGAATTTTTTGATCTAATTCATCTGGAGTTTTTGCTCTTATTCCAACACATCCATAAGCTTCTGCTAGTTTTACAAAATCAGGAAGAGCTGCAGTGTAACTTTCAGAATAGTTTTTTTCATGAAGTAATTCTTGCCATTGTCTTACCATCCCCATGTACTCATTATTTAGAATAAATATCTTTATTGGTAAATTATACTGAACAGCTGTGGACATTTCTTGCATTGTCATAAGAACTGAAGCCTCTCCTGCAATATCAACTACTAATTTATCAGGATGAGCTATTTGAACTCCAACTGCTGCTGGTAAACCATAACCCATTGTACCAAGACCACCTGATGTCATCCACCTATTTGGTTTATCGAATTTATAATGTTGAGCAGCCCACATTTGATGCTGGCCAACCTCAGTTGTAATAAATGTATCTTTATTTTTAGTTAACTCATAGAGTCTTTGGATTGCAAATTGTGGTTTTATTGTTTTATCACTATTAATAAAGTTTAGAGAATTAACAGATCTCCATTTTCCAATTTGTTCCCACCATTTTGAAATATTTTCTTTGTTAGACTTTAAAAAATTTGTTTTATGTTTTTTAATTGTCTTTATTAGTAACGAAATTACTTCTGATACATCTCCCACAATTGGAAGGTCTACCTTCACATTTTTATTTATGGACGATGGATCTATATCTATGTGAACTTTTTTAGATTTAGGAGAGAATTCATCAATTTTTCCTGTTATCCTATCGTCAAATCTTGCGCCTATGTTAATCATAAGATCGCAATCGTGCATAGCATTATTAGCTTCGTATGTGCCATGCATACCGAGCATACCTAGAAATTGAGTATCATCTCCTGGGAACGAACCAAGGCCTTGTAGTGTTGATGTTATTGGAAAACCAGTTATTGAAACTAATTCTCTTAATTGCTCACTCGCCTTTGGACCAGAATTAATTACACCACCACCTGTATAAAATATTGGTTGTTTTGCTTTACTCATCATTTCAATAAGTTTGTCGATATCTTTTTGTGAAAATCTATTATTTGATTTTCCGTTAAGTTTTTTTTGTTTTATAAAATTTGTATATTTGGATTTTTGAAATTGAATATCTTTTGGAATATCAACCAAAACTGGTCCAGGCCTTCCTGTTGTTGCAACTTCAAAAGCCTTGTGAATTGTTTTTGCTAAATCCTTAACATCTTTTACTAACCAATTATGCTTAGTGCACGGTCTAGTTATTCCTGTGGTATCACATTCTTGGAAAGCATCAGTACCTATTAAATGTGTTGGAACTTGTCCTGAAATACATACTAATGGGATAGAGTCCATGTATGCATCTGTCAAAGCAGTAACAACATTTGTTGCACCAGGTCCAGATGTAACTAAAACTACACCAGGTTTTCCACATGACCTTGCATAACCCTCTGCAGCATGTCCTGCTCCTTGCTCGTGTCGTACAAGTATATGTTTAATGGTATCGTGATTTTTTAATTCATCATAAATTGGTAATACAGCGCCACCAGGATAACCAAAAATAAATTCAACTTTTTGATCCTCCATACATTTAAAAACTATTTCTGCGCCTGTATATAATTTTGACATTTAACCAATCTAGCTGAAGTTGTGCTAATTGGTCAAGTTTAACTAATCTTATTTAGATAAGAATTTAGATTGTTCGGAGCAATTCTATACCAGTCTTTCATATGACCTCTTGCCCAAGTCATCTGTCTTTTGGCGTATTGCCTGGTTTTTATGGTAATTTTTTCTTTGATAAGACTTAAATTGGTCTTATCAGGTTTCAACTCATTAATTTCTCTTATCCCTATTATCTTAAATGAGCTATTCGTTTTTTTTACTTTTAATTTATTAAATTTCTTTACTTCTTGGATGGCTCCCGCTTTGATCATTTTTTCTATCCTATTTGATAAGCTTTTTAAAACTTCATCTCTTGAAATATCAATAAATATTTTCTCAAAGTCCTTGTCTTGAAAATGAATTGCAGTATTCTTAAACCAAGTATACAAAGATTTATTGGTTTGAATAAAAACTTCATAAGCTCTGATAGATCTGTTTTGATCATTGGTATTAATATAATTTTTACACAAAGGGTCTAATTTAATTAATCTTTTGTAAAAACTTTTTTGACCAATTTTTTTTTGTAACTTTCTTATTTTATCTCTATTGTTTTTACTTATTTTTGGTATTTTTGCTAAACCATCTACTAAAGATTTGAAGTAAAGGCCAGTACCACCAACAATTATTGGAACTTTTTTTCTTTTTTTTATTTCTGAAATTTTTGTAAGACATTTTTTTAACCACTCGCCTACTGAAAAATTTTTTTTAACACTTAGAAAGCCGTATAAGTGATGTTTAATATTTGATTTATCTTTTGAGCTCGGCCTTGCATTTAAAATTTTTATTTCTTTAAATATTTGCATACTGTCAGCATTGATAATTTCCCCATCAATTTTTTTTGCAAGCTTAAGTGCAAATTTAGATTTACCTGATGCTGTGGGTCCTGAAATTAAAATTATTTTGGACTTTAGGTCCATACTAATCCAATTTTACACCAATATATCTTTTTTGATTTTGATTATTAAAAATTGCAATTAGTATAGTTTTATTTTGTGACTTTAATGCTGTGTTAACTAAATTATTTAACTGATTAGCAGACTTAATTCTTTTTTTACCTGCTTCTACAATTATGTCATTTACTTTTAAATAATTTATAGGACTATCTGGCTCTATTTTAGTTATTATTAAACCTGATACATTTGGTGGTAGTTGTCTTTGAATAATATCTTCTTTCGTTATAGGTCTTACCTCAATCTTTAATGCAGAAATTGTTTCGACTTGCGGAACTTTAGGGCTTTCTGCTCTAAAGTCTTCTGAAGTTTCAAGTCTGCCAAGTGTAATTGTTTTTGTTATTTCTTTTTTATTTCTCCATACTTTTAATTTAACAACTTTACCTACTTTTGTTTGAGCAACAATTAATGGAAGTTCTTGCATTTCGTTAATTTTCTTACCATCAAATTCTAGTATAATATCTCCATCTTTAATACCTCCTTTATCAGAAGGACTTCCTGGAGCAACACTTGCAACTAAAGCACCTCTTGCTTTTCCTAATTTTTCAATTTCTGCTATTTCTTTTGAAACATTTTGAATTCTAACACCTAGCCAACCTCTTTTCGTTTCACCAAACTCAATTAATTGATCTATTACTTGTTTTGCGCTATTCGATGGAATTGCAAAACCAATTCCTATTGATCCTTGTTGACCAAGAATTGCTGTATTTATTCCTATTACATCTCCATTCATATTAAATAAAGGTCCACCTGAATTTCCAGTATTAATCGATGCATCTGTTTGAATGAAATCTTCGTATCTTGATAATCCAATATTTCGATTTCTTGCTGAAATTATTCCTGAGGTAACAGTGCCACCCAATCCAAAAGGGTTTCCAATAGCAATAACCCAGTCACCTATTCTAGCTTTGTCAGAATTTCCAAATTTAACAGGCTGAAACTTATCGCCAGATTTAATTTTTAAAACTGCAACATCTGATAATGGATCTGCTCCAATTATTTCTGCTTTATATTCTTTGTCATTACTAAACCTAACAACTATATCTTCTGCACCCTTTATCACATGATTATTTGTTATAACTGTCCCGTTGCTATTTATCACAAAACCTGAGCCTAGTGCGCTTGCTTTTCTTTTCTGAGGTGATCCAAATTCTTTAAACATATCTCCAAAAGGAGATCCAGGAGGAAATTCGAACGGAAAAGGGTTAGCATTTTGCACTACAGTAGTTGTTGTTGAGATGTTCACGACAGATGGCATTAATTTATCAGCTAGATCAGCAAAAGAAGCTGGTCTATCTTGCGAGTTTGTTGGTAAAATAGTTGCTATTGAAAACAACAAGATCAATGTAAAATATTTTTTTATTATTCTCATAAAACTTTCATATACCAGATGATTAAAAAACCAACTAATACAAATATAACTCCTCCAAATCTTAGTTGAGAATCTTTCATCAACTTTAACTTATTTAACATATTTCTCATTTTTGAGGGAAATAAGGCGTATAATGAGCCTTCTATAAATAAGAATAGTCCAAAAGCGACTATTATTTCTCTCATACTTTTACTGGTTTAATTGTTTTGCTTTTATATCTCCGAAGAACTTAAAAAATTCACTATCTGGTGAAAGAATTAAAGAGGTTTCACCACCTATTAAAGCTTTCTCGTAAGCTTGCATTGCTCTGTAAAATGCAAAAAATTGAGGGTCTTGTCCAAATGCATCCGCAAATATTTTATTTCTTTTTCCATCACCTTCACCCTTCATGATTTGGGATTTTTTTTCTGCATCTGCTAGTATTACTGTAACCTCTTTATCAGCAGTTGATGTTATTGTGACTGCCATTTCTGCACCTTTAGCTCTAAATTCTTTTGCTTCTCTTTCCCTTTCAGTTTGCATTCTTCTGTAAATTGCATCACTGTTCGCTTGTGGAAGATCAGCTCTTTTAATTCTTACATCAACTATTTTAATTCCAAAATTTTCAGCTTCATTATTTACACCTTCTTGTATTAAAGCCATTTGTTTTGTTCTGTCTTGTGATAATAAAGTTTGCAGCTCTTGCTGACCTAATACGTTTCTTATTCTTGAATTGATAATTGTAGATAATCTCGATCTAGCAACTCTTTCGTTACCAACCGATATATAAAATTTTAATGGATCAACAATTTGAAATCTCGCAAAAGCATCAACAATCAAACGTTTTTGATCTGAGGCAATTACCTCCTCTGGTGGTGTATCTAAATTCAATATTCTTTTATCTAAATAAACTACGTTTTGAATGAAAGGTAACTTAAAGTTTATTCCTGGTTTTAAAATAATTTTTTTGGGGTCACCAAACTGTAATACTATTGCTTGATTTATCTCTTTTACTATAAAGATTGAGAAGAAAGCTGTAAAAGCTATAATTAGAATTATTGGTAGTGCAAATTTTTTCATGTTAATTAGTTTTCTTTTTTAGTTCTGGCAATGGTAAATATGGAACAACTCCTGATCCAGAATCTTTATCAATTATTACTTTATCAATATCAGCCAGCACTTTTTCCATAGTTTCGAGATACATTCTTTCCTGTGTTACTTCTTTTGCTTTTCTGTACTCGTTAAAAATAGATAAAAATCTACTTGCCTCACCTTCTGCTTTTGCAACAACTTCTTTTTTGTAAGCTTCAGCAGCTTGAAGTATTTTTGCAGCTTCACCTCTTGCTCTAGGTATAACATCATTTGCATAAGCCTCGGCTTCATTTTTTGATCTCTCCATGTCTGCTCTTGCTGCTTGAACATCTCTAAATGCATCAATAACTTGATCGGGTGGGTCAGCTTTTTGTGTTTGTACTTGTGTTACTTGAATACCACTTTGATACTCATCTAAAATTTGTTGAATAATGGTCTCCGTTTCTTGCTCTATTAATGATCTCCCTTCAGTTAAAATAGGTTGTATATTACTCTTAGCTATCACTTCTCTCATTGCCGTTTCTGCTGCAGCTTTTACAGTTCCCTCTGGATCTTGAATTTTAAATAAAAATTTTCCAGCATCCTTGATTACCCAAAATACTGAAAAATCAATGTTAACAATGTTTTCATCTCCAGTTAACATTAAACTTTCCTCTGGAACATCTGCTACTACACCTGAACTAAATCCTGAATCTCTCTCTGATCTAAAACCAATATCAATTCTGTTTACTTTTGTAACTTTTGGCGTAATTACGCTTTCGATTGGGAAAGGTATGTGATAATTTAAACCTGGTTGGGTTGTTGTAACAAATTTTCCAAATCTCAAAACAACGCCCTGCTCGTCTGGTAAAACACGATATAAACCACTTAAAGCATAAATTATTAATAATATTGAAATTCCAAAAACCAATGGTTTACCACCTTTAGATGCACCGCCAGGTAAAAACTTATTTATTTTATCTTGTAAAGTTTTGATAATCTCATCTATATTTGGAGGAGTTGGGCCTCTTCTCCCTGAGCCGTTTCCACCACCTGGAGGAGATCCCCAAGGACTACCACCTCTACTTCTAAAATCATCGACCATGCACTTTATATAGTGTCTTTGTTGGGAAAAACAAGTTTAGTATGTTAAAAGAACCCTTAAAAAACTGGACTTAATGTAGCAATGATAGGAAAACCTTATAAAAAAACCTTTGTCAAAAACCCAATATCAGGCACAAAGTTCACGATTGCGATATCAAGCGCCAAAGGAGGTGTTGGAAAATCAACTTTTGCAACAAATCTTGCCTTAGCATTAAAAAATTTGGGATGTAAGGTTGGATTATTGGATGCAGATATTTACGGTCCGTCATTACCAAAACTTTTTTCAATTAACCAAAAACCTGAGAGTGATGGGTCAAATTTAAAACCTATTATTAAGTATGACATTCAATGTATGTCAATCGGTTTCTTAACGGATGAACAAACTCCAATGATATGGAGAGGCCCAATGGTAACCAGCACGATAAAAACTTTTGCTCAAAAAGTAAGTTGGAGTAATTTAGATTTTATAATTGTTGATATGCCACCTGGAACTGGAGATACACAACTAACTTTTGCGCAAGAAATAGAAATGGATGGGGCTATAATTGTCTCAACCCCTCAAGAATTAGCACTTCAGGATGTAAAAAGAGGTATAAAAATGTTTGATAAACTTGGGGTTAAAATAATTGGTTTGGTTGATAATATGAGTTTTTTTAAAGGTGAAGATGGAAAAAAATATCCAATTTTTGGTGAAGGTGGTGTTCAAAGAACTGCTGAGGAATTTAATAAAGAGTTTTTAGGCGAAATTCCTATTGATCCTGAAGTAGGTAAATCTGGTGATCAAGGTAAGCCAATTGTTGAAAGTAATCCAGACAATGAAATATCAAAAATTTATATTAATTTTGCTAATAAAATTAAATCTAATTATTTAAAGTAAATTTTTAATAATGACTATAAGCCTTTAGATACAATCCGTATTCAGGTTCATCTTTAAAGAAGTCAAAATTACTAGTTACATCAATATTTAATCCTTGTAGTTCTTTTTTATAAGCAAATTCTGTTGATGTATCTTGAAGTGAAAAATTATAGGAAGAAGTTTCAGAGGCGCTATAATCAAAAGAAATTATAAAACTATCTTCATAACCGCCGTGCTGCGCCTGGTTTCTAGTATATTTAGTCATTAATGAGGATCCATCATCTGCTACTATGTCAAGGCCAATACCCAAATGTACATTTTGCGTAGCATTATTAATATTATTAAAAGTAAAACTTTCACCATTTGACACATAAGATAATTTTTGCTTTGTTGACGGGCTCATATCAGCTGAGTACTCAAAGTCAAAAAAAGGTATCATTTCTCTTGTTTCTAAATTAATTGTACTCTGTATACTTGACCCAACAGAAGTTACAAAATTTCCTATTATCTGGTCTTCATATTTCATTCTACTTTCATTACCCTGCTCTGTGTATTCTGATAAATGAGTTAATCCATAATTAATCTTAAATTTAGGTGTAAAGTTCATATTTTCTTTTATTAGCGTGTTTCTTAAGTTAATTGCACCAAACAACTGTACTCCGTCTCTCTCACCAGTATTAGATGATGATCCATTGCTATTAACAATGTCAGATTTTAATAAACTTAATCCTGCTAAATTATCTAAGAACTTATTATTTCCTTTTGGTTTAGTTTCATAAAACGTAAAACTTAGCGATCTCATATCAAGTGCACTTCCAACACTTCCTACATCAACATCATCATTTCCAAATCTTATTGCTATTCCCCTCATTAAATTATCGGCATTTCTTTTATCTGCACCTATAGTAAAACCGGTTGTGCTAACTTTTTTTGAAGAGGAGAATTTAGTATCACCTGTTTTACCAATACTAATTGTGCCTTCACTCCAAAAATTCAATACATTATCAAAGTTTTCAGTGTTAGATGAATTATAATTAGCAAAATAAGTCGAAGCTAAACTATTTACCAATGAATTTAACGATTGATTTGAAAATTGAACTTTTAAATTTTGGTTAGTTAAATTTTTCTTTTCTTTATTTCTTCTCAACCACTCCATACGGTTAAGAACTGTAGATGTATTATGTTGTATTAATCTTTTAGCTGCTTCTGATTGAGTTTGAACTAATGCTACATCGTCCTTGTTTGTCGATGGATCTGGACACGTAATAACTCCAAAAGGACAAGTTAAATCGTATTCATACATGCCCCTAGTGGAAGCGAGACTCCTCCAATCAGTGAGAAACATTTTCATACCATCAGAGCTAAATGCAATTCCTGATATTCTATCAATTTGATCGCTAGCATCATACTTTCCTGTGTAAGTTATAGTGTCAGATAAATCAAAAGGAGTAGATAATAGAAATTCTTGTACATCATTAGTATCTTTGTTGCCTGACAAAAACATTCTTGATCCATCAAAACTAAACGTCATCCCTTGTGCAAATGCTTGAATTGCCTTTAGACCACCAGACCCCGGACCACCATATGATGCAATTAATGTTGGACTTGATAAATCATAAGCACTTCCGAGTGAGTATTGTTTAATATCATAGTTACCTGTTTGGTTAAATATAAACAACATTGTACCATCCTGATTAAATTGTATATCTCTCATCTCCATTCCACCTCCAAAAGTTTGGGTGCTACCAACAATGTAAGAGCAAGTTGATATGTCATAGGGTGTAGTTAAAGAATATGTATCAATTGACTCGGTGTTTCCATTTATGGTGTCTAATATAAACATTTTTGTGCCGTCACCATTAAATCTAAAATTAATAGGATCAAGACCACCATGTCCATCTATATCGTCAATTGCACAATGCTGATCAGATAATAGCGTTCCTGTAGAAATATCAAATGGTGTTGTTAATGAATATTGGATAACTCTATCAGAGTCTATGCCTGATATATACATCCTTGTTCCATCAGGATTAAATACTATGCCAGTTGGTTGTTGTTGAATACCATTAGCAATAAGTAAATTATCAACATATTGTTTAACAGCTGCAAAAGAAGTTGAGTTAGAGAAAATAAAAATTATTAAAGCAATTATACCTAAATATTTTTTCAATATATTTATTATCAACAGTCTCATTTCACAAATTTTATAGCAAAAATATTTTAACTTTAAATTATTTTATTATTGAGATCAAAAGCAGACATTAGCTCATTCCACTCTCTTTTTGATAAACCAGACTGTTCTGCATCAACACTTTCTCCACTTATTAATTTTTGGATGATTTTTTTACCCTTCGAAGAGACTTCTGTTCCGCCAACTCTATAATCCATAAATGCATCATAAGTAATTGGGACCCATCTTTTTAAAGTATCTAACATCACGTCTGCATAGGCTCTTATTTCATATTGAGCATGATGATCAGCTCTCAATCTTAAAAAATTCATTAAATTTAAAAGATCAGTTTTCCAATACCACTGTGTATATGTATTTAATGTTAAATTCATTCTTGCAAGTTCTCGAGCAAGTCCAGTTTCATTTTCATCAACTACTGAACCATCGTATCGTTCATTCAACATCGTTTCGTAATTATCATATGTTCTTTCGGCATCATTTTTTAAAAGGTTAAGAACTTTTTTTGCTTGTTCGCCTTGAAGAACTTCTCCTCGTCCTTGTCTATTACTTTTAGATTGTGCAGCAAGGTGCTCATTTTTTGGAAGATAAAATTCTTTATCTAGAATAGAATATCTTGCTGAGTATTCATTCACATTTGCTGTTCTGTGTCTAATCCATTGTCTCGCTATAAATATTGGAAGCTTTACGTGATATTTAATTTCGCACATTTCAAATGGAGTGCTGTGCCAATGTCTCATTAAATATTTTATTAAACCACTATCTGTTGAAACTTTTTTTGTTCCTTTACCGTATGATACTCTTGCTGCTTGAACGATAGAAGTATCATCGCCCATGTAATCTATAACTCTAACAAAACCATGGTCTAAAACAGAAATTGCATCATAAAGTATTTTTTCTAGCTCGGGCGCGACTACTCTTTTAGTTTTATTTTCTTGAGATTGTAAATCCTTTATTTCCTGAGCCTGTTCTTTTGTAAGTTTCATGAATTATTTATTGAATCTAATAATATTGCTTTTATATTATATGTGTTGGTTTTCCAACTACGACGATAAACGAATTTCGTAATAAACATTGCGGACGTGGGGGCAGTACCCACCACCTCCACCAAAAATTTACAACTTATGGGGGTGAACTAGGATCGACGGATGTCTAAAAGTCTTTCTTTCGTTCGGAATTGTTCCACCGTAACGGGCTATTTACAATTGCAAATAATAAATTTGCACTTGCAGCTTAATTAATTTTTTAATTAAGTTACGGGGTTTGGGGCACCTGGCAACAGAACGCCCCTTTTTTTTTATATAATAATTCTATAGTTTAATATTATGTTTTCAGGATTTTTTGCTTTGTTTATAATTTATCTCTTACATCAATATATAACTGCATGGATAAGATATTATAATAAGACAGATGAAAGATTTGGGAACTCTGTATGGCGATGGTCATATGATTACCAGGTAAAGGGTGTTAGAGACGTCTCTGACTTAGATGATAAAGAGTTTGTAAGAAAGAGAAGAATTAGAAACAGAACTGTAACTTTTATGTATTGGAATTTTTTTATTGGTTTTACTGTTTCTATGTACTTAATAAGCGATGTATTGATGTTTATTCTAAATAATTGAAATTAAACTAAAAATTTTTTTAAATCTGGTTTAAAATATTTTGGTCCTTTCATAACTTTTCCATTTTCATTATAAATTGGATTTCCGTCATCACCTAATTTGCTCATATTAGATTTTTGAACTTCTTCAAAGCAGTCATCCAAATTGATACCAAATGCATGTCCCGCACCATATGTGACATATAAAATATCTGTCAGAGCATCTGCTACTTCCTTTAAATCTTTTTTTGAAATAGCTTCTTTGAATTCGTTAAGCTCTTCTTCAATTAAGTTAATTCTTAAATTATTAATTTTATCACTACTTAAGCTCGCCTTTTTTTTAATTTCTTGCCCAAATGTAGACATAAACAATCCAACTTTTTCAAAATTTGTCATAGCTCTCCTATATGATTCTTTTTATTTTTAATGTATAAGATAAATATTATTATCCAAATGAAATTTAGAAAAGAGTACGACACAATTGGAAAAATTAATGTCCCAAATGATAAATATTGGGGAGCATCAACAGAGAGATCAAAAAAGTTTTTTGATATTGGAGAAATTTATGTTCAAAAAGTATTGATAAAGTCTATTGCAATTATTAAAAAGTCTGCAGCAATAGTTCATAAAAAAGACAAACAAATCAATTCAAAAATTGCAAACGCAATCATAAAAGCATCAAATGACGTCATCAAAGGCAAGCTTCAAAATAATTTTCCTTTAAAAGTTTGGCAAACTGGATCTGGTACTCAAACCAATATGAATGTAAATGAGGTTATAGCAAACAGAGCTATAGAATATTTGGGTGGAAAATTAGGTTCAAAAAAACCTGTGCATCCAAATGATCATGTAAATAAATCCCAATCTACAAATGATGTTTTTCCAACAGCTATGCATATAGCAATAGCTTTGGAGACAAAAAGCAAACTATTACCAAGTTTAAATCTTTTAAATAAAGAGCTAATGAAGAAAGTAAAAGTATTTAAAAAAATAATAAAGGTGGGTAGAACACATTTGCAAGATGCAACCCCTTTAACACTTGGGCAAGAGTTTTCTGGTTATCAATCACAACTTCAGGATTGTATTACCAGAATAAAAATTGCAATCAAAGAAATACATTATCTAGCTCAAGGAGGGACAGCTGTAGGTACAGGTATAAACACTAAGAAAAACTTTGATAAGAAAATTTGTAGAGAAATTAGTAAATTAACAAATTTAAATTTTAAGCCTTCAAATAATAAGTTTGCAGCCCTCGCAGCACATGACTCAATTGTAAATTTTTCTGGAACTCTGAATACTACGGCAGTTTGTTTACTAAAAATCGCAAATGATATTAGATTTCTTGGATCAGGACCAAGAGCTGGTTATGGTGAATTAAATTTACCTGCAAACGAGCCTGGCTCTTCTATAATGCCCGGTAAAATAAATCCCACTCAATCAGAAGCAGTTACTATGGTTTGTGTAAAGGTGATTGGCAATCATACAGGTATCACAATCGCAGGATCCCAAGGTCAATTTGAGCTTAATGTATTCAAGCCTTTAATTGCGCACAATATCTTGCAGTCAATTGACCTAATTGCTGACAGCTCAAAAAATTTTGCAAAATTTTGTGTAAGTGGCATTAAAGCTAACAAAAATAAAATAAAAAAAGATTTAGAAAATTCTTTAATGTTAGTAACTGCGCTGGCACCAACTATAGGTTACGACAAAGCAGCGAATATTGCAAAAAAAGCTTTAAAGAATAATACTACCCTAAAAGCTGAGGTAATTAAAAGTGGTCTAATGAATGAAAAAGAATATCACAAAATTGTAGATCCAAAAAAAATGATTCAACCAGCATAGGAAGATATTATCTTATTTGCAAAAATCTTAAATTCTATCCAATTTGAAATTTCAAAACTACCGTTGTTAAATTCGTAAATCAATTCATCGATTTCTGGAAATTCTTTATTTTTAAAATTTTGATTTGTAATATTCAAAATTTTAAAGTCGTTAGTAGTCAGATTAATTAAAAACTCAAATGTTATTCTTTTTAAATCTTGCCTATTTTTTTTGGGAACTACAAGTTTATTATAAAACCTATCTAAATCGTTTACAACAAAATCAACATTACTCTTAAAAATTATATTATTTTTTTCCTCATATAATATTCCTTTTTTCACAATTAAATTTGCAATTTTATCGTTTAAGAAAGTTGAATCATTAAATTCCAGTTTTTGACCCTTAAAATTTATATTCATTTTAAGTTTATCAAAAAATGGATTATTTTCTAACTTTTTTACATTTAGATTTATTTTACCGTTGAAATTTTCATTCAATATAAAATCATCAGATAAAATTTCTCTTAAAATAGAATTGTTTGAAAATAATCTTTTAATTTTTAGGCTATCTAAAGTAGATTTTATATTAAAATTGAAAGGATTTAAAAATATATTACCAGAGTAAATGAGTTTGTTATTTCCTATAAAAGAATTGCTTGAATTAAAATTAATTTTATCTGAACTCAAATTATAATTAATAATATATCTAGATCTATTTAAATAAACTTGTAGTTTATTTATACTTTTTTTGTCGATAAATATTGATGAATTTAGAATATTAAGATTAATTTTTTTAAACTTTAAATTAGTGCTTTGCTCTAATTTTTTTAAATCCTGTTTCCATGTTATTTTAAAAGGAATATTAAAAATTTTCCCCTCAGATAATAAAACATCATTATTATTTTTGTCATTAAATTGCATTTGAACTTTTTTAAGGTTTAAAAATGATATTGTTCCTTTTTCCACATCTTGAAAAAATAAATTTGCTCTTTTAATAATCATAGGTTTTTGTTTAAAACCATTTTTTAGAAAATTATTTAAAAAAGATATATCAGTTTTACTGATAAAAAAATTCGTTTCAAAAAGTTCAACTGATTTTATTTTTAATTGTCTTTTTTTTAAAAAATTTGTTTGTACTAAATAAAGTTTCAATTTTTTTACCTGCGCAATTTCTTTTTGAAAATTATTATAATTATTAAATATAATTACATTATCTATTTGGAAATGTGGTTTTGGAAGTATTGAGTAATTAATTTCAGGAGTAAGTGAGAACTCTATACCATATTGTTCTTTAAGTAATTTAGTAAGATAGTTTTGGTCTGATTTATTATGTAGTATCCCTGGAAAAGATAGATAAATAAGATAATAAAAAAATAATAAACTGAAGAAAAAAATTAAATATCTTATTTTAAATCTGTTAAAATTAAATTTGGTGAACAATTCAAAGGGTTTTTTTTTAACGACATATATTTTTAAGCGATATTTTAAATTTTGTAAAATATTAGTAATTTTTTTAGTCAATTTAATTTTTCTGAAAAAAATTGATAAAAAATTTAATTTCAATTTAAAATTTTTCATAATGTGTTAATGATTTATATTAGTTAAATTTATTAATTAAAATGACAAATCTTAAATATTTAAATAATTTAAATAAATCTCAAAAAGAAGCTGTTTTACATATCAAGGGACCACTTCTAATTGTTGCTGGAGCTGGATCTGGAAAAACTAAAGTACTTACTTCAAGGATAGCTCATATATTAAAAGAAAAGAAAGCGTTTTCTAGTCAAATATTATCTGTAACTTTTACAAATAAAGCTGCTCGTGAAATGCAAAATAGGGTAAGCAAAATTCTTGATGATAAACAGGTTGGGTTACCTTGGCTGGGTACTTTTCACTCAATATGTGCTAAAATTTTAAGGAGACATGCAAAGGCAGTTGATCTAAATCAAAACTTTACAATTATTGATCAAGATGACCAATTAAGACTTATAAAATCAATATGCGCATCAGAGAATATAGATACAAAAAAAATTTCTCCAAATTATATAATAGCTTTAATTAATAAATGGAAAAATTTTGGCTGGTATCCTAATGATGTTGTCCTAAAAAAAGGAGAAAATCTTGAAAAAAATTTATTGAAAATTTACAGTATCTATCAAGCGAAACTCACTCATTTAAATGTTTGTGATTTTGGGGATTTAATTTTACATTGTGTTTCAATTTTAGAGAAAAACCAAGATATAAATGAAATGTATTCTAAAAATTTCAAATATATTTTAGTTGATGAGTACCAAGATACAAACTTAATTCAAAGCAAATGGTTAAAACTTTTAACAAAAAATCACGATAATATTTGTTGTGTTGGTGACGATGATCAGTCAATTTATAGTTGGAGAGGAGCGGAAATAAAAAATTTTTTAGAATTTGATAAAATTTATAAAAATACAAAAATTATTAGACTTGAAGAAAATTATAGATCAACACAAAATATTCTTAATGTTGCATCAGGGCTCATTTCGAATAATGAGAATAGATTAGGAAAAAAACTTAAATCAAATCAGAGTTTAGGAGAATTAATTAACCTTAACTGTTTTAAAAATGGAAAAGATGAAGCAATTAGTGTTTCAAAAATTCTCGAAAATCAGATTTCTAAAAAATATAAATTGAATAATGCTGCTATATTAGTGAGGGCTATTTATCAAACAAGAGAATTTGAGGAAAGATTTCTTAAAATTGGTTTGCCTTATAGAATAATAGGAGGTGTTAAATTTTATGAACGTGCAGAAATTAAAGATTGTATTGCATACCTTAGGGTGGTTTATCAAAATAAGGATGATTTAGCTTTTGAGAGAATACTTAATGTACCAAAAAGGTCTATAGGTGACTCATCATTTAAAACAATAAGTGAATATGCAAAAAATAATAGTTTAAGTCTTGAAAAATCATCAAAAAACCTAATCAATTTAAATATAATTAAACCTAAAACAAAAGTAGGTTTGTTAAATTTTTTGAATTTATTAGAAAAATGGAGAAATGATTATTTTAATAAAAAAATTGATCACATAAAATTGCTCCAAATAATATTAGATGAGTCTGGATATTCTTTAATGTTAAAAAATAAAAAAGATTTAGAAAATGAAAATCGGCTAGAGAATATAAAAGAATTACTAAGTGCAATGAAAGAGTTTGACAATTTAGAAAGTTTTTTAGAACATGTTTCCCTTGCAACATCAATTGATAATGATTGGGAGGGTGAAAAAATTAATTTAATGACGATGCATGCCTCTAAAGGTCTTGAGTTTGATGTAGTGTTTCTACCAGGTTGGGAAGAAGGTTTATTTCCACATCAAAAATCTATAGATGAAAAGGGGCAACAGGGTCTTGAAGAAGAAAGAAGACTTGCATATGTTGGCATTACAAGAGCTAAACATGAAGTGTTTATATCATTTTCACTTAATAGATTTTATCAAGGAGATTGGATAGACAGTATTTCATCTAGATTTATTGATGAATTGCCAGAAAAATATATTAATAAAATTAATAATTACGAGAGAGACGAAGAAGAATTTTTTGATTTTAATCAAGACCTAGAAAATGATGGAGAGGTTTATAGAAGCCCTGGATGGTTGAGATATCAAAAACGACTAAAATGATTTCTTTTAAAATTAAACAATTAAGGCGTAAATTTAATATTTACAATATAGATGGCTATGTTGTCCCTAAAAACGACGATTATTTTAGTGAATATTCTTCACCCGATAGACTAAAGTTTATATCAAATTTTGATGGATCGGCTGGTCTAGCAATAATTTTGAGAAATAAAAATTATCTATTTGTAGACGGGAGGTACACAATACAAGCTAAATCACAGGCTGGTAATAACTTTAATGTAGTTGAAATTTCCAAAAAACTTCCTTGGAAAATTTTAAAACATAGAATCAAAATAGGTTACAATCCTTATTGTTTTACAAGTTTGAGTTTAGAAAGATATTTTAAAGATTACTTTACACTTGTGCCAATTCACGATGAAATAATAAGTAAAAAAATATCAAGAAAAGTTAATAATAAATTTTATTTTATAAAAGATCACTTTACAGGGGAAAGTGCTAAATCTAAGATTAATAAAGTTTTGAGATATCTTCGTGAAGACAAGTCTGACTGCCTGTTTGTGACGGCACCTGAAAACATCGCCTGGTTGTTGAATTTAAGAGGTAAAGATAATCCGCACAGTCCAATTCCCAACTGTAGGATGATTTTAAAAAAAAACGGAGAAATATATTTGTTTGCAAAAAAATCAAAAATACGAAATTTATCAAATAAAAAACATTTGTTAAAAGCGAAGGTAATTGATGAAAATAAAATAAATATTTTTTTAAAAAATTTTAAATCTAGAAAAATCATTTTAGATCGATTGAGTTGTTCTCTGGCTTACAGAAATATACTAAAAAAAAAAATTAATATATCGAAAAAAAATGATCCTATTTATAATATGAAATCAATAAAAAATGATATAGAAATAAAAAATTTTATAAAAACGCATATCTTTGATGGGGTAGCAGTAATAAAATTTTTGTATTGGATTAAGAATTATAAAAAAAAGCTCTATGAGCTAGATGCTGAAAAAAAATTAAATTTTTTTAGAAAGAAAAATAAAAATTATTTATTCCCAAGCTTTAATACAATTTCTGCATCAGGTCCAAATGGTGCAATTATCCATTATAGAGCAAACAAAAGTTCTAATAGAATTATAAAAAAAAATGATATTTTTTTATGTGACTCTGGTGGTCAATATAAATACGGAACTACTGACATTACAAGAACAATAAGTCTTGGAAAACAAACAAAAAAAATTAAAAATATTTTTACATATGTTCTAAAGAGTCACATTGCTGTTGCTAGTTCAAATTTAAATAAATTAAAGAGCGCGCACTTGATAGATAACCTAGCTCGAAAATTCCTTAAAAAGAATGGATTAGACTATCCTCATGGAACTGGACATGGTGTAGGTTATTTTCTTAATGTGCATGAGGGGCCTGTTGCAATCTCTAAAGGTTATAAAATAACGCTTAAACCAGGCCATGTGATAAGCAATGAACCGGGTTATTATAAGAAAGGTAAATTTGGTATTAGATTAGAAAATATGATTTATGTAAAAAAATTCAAAAATAATATGTATTTCAAAAATTTAACAATGGTTCCTTTCGATAGAGAATTAATCAATTTCAAACTTCTTAATAAGAGAGAAAAAGATTATTTAACAAATTATAATTTAGAAGTTTATTCAAATGTAGAGAAATATTTGAATTATAAGGAAAAATTTTGGTTATTGTCCCAATTTTGAAATTTTTTCAAAATCTTTTTGGTTTAATATTTTTATTTTTAAATCGTTTGCTATTTTGATTTTTCTTGAGGTCGGTTTCTCACCGATGACTAAATAATCCAGTTTTTTTGAAACATTACTTACAATTTTCCCCCCATTATTTTCGACAATTGATTTTGCTTCTGCTCTACTTATATTGCTCAGTTTACCAGTAAACATTAATATTTTATTTGAAAATACTCCTTTATTTTTTTTAATAACATTTTTTTCAAAAGTTAAAATTCTACCTAAAGACTTAGTTACCATTAAGTTAGTTTTATTTTCAAAAAAAGCTTTCAAAGAATTAATTTGTGTTTCTCCAATACCATCTATATTAGATAATTCTTCTATCTTATGCTTATCTTTCAAGTTAATAAAATTTGAATAATCTTTTAAGAATTCAGATATCAATTTAGCATTTTCTTGTCCTATGTGTCTTATGCCAAGTGAATATATAAATTTATCTAGCTTTAATTTTTTTGATTTATTTATAGAATTTTTAAGGTTTTCCACAGATAGAGGTCCCCATCCATCTAACTCTGAAATTTTTTTAAAATTTAAATTAAAGATGTCATCAGGAAATTTTATAAATTTTAAATCCCAAAATTTTTCAACAACTTTTTTACCTAAGCCTTCAATATTTAGGGCATCTTTGGAAACAAAATGTTTTAATTTTTCAATTGAAATTTTTTCACATCCAAAACCCTCATTACTACATCTTCTAACTGCATCAATTTTTTTTGTTGTTGAATTATATTCTTTTATTGTTTTTGACCCACAAGAGGGGCAATTATTTGGAAATATATATTTTTGCGATTTCGATGTTCTTAATTTTTTATCTACAGATATTACGTGAGGAATTACATCTCCAGCTCTTTCAATTTTTACGGTGTCACCAATTCTTATATCCTTTCTATTTATTTCATCTTCATTATGTAGAGTTGCGTTAGAAACCATTACGCCACCAATATTAACTGGCTTCACTTTTGCTACTGGTGTTAAAGCTCCAGTTCTTCCAACCTGAATATCGATATTTATAATTTTAGTTACTGAATAGTTGGCTGAAAATTTATGTGCGATTGCCCATCTTGGAGCAGTGGCCATGAAACCTAATCTTTTTTGTAAGCTAAAGTCGTTAACCTTATATACAATACCATCAATATCGTAGTTAAGAGTAAATCTTTTTTTTTCTATGTTAGAATGATAATTTACTAAATTATTTATTCCTTTAATTGTTTTATTTAAATCAGAAATTTTAAAACCCCACTTATCCAAATTTTTAATAAAATCACTTTGTTTTTTTTCTTTCAAATTTGAGTTAAAGCCGAAAGTGTAAGCAATAAATTTTAGAGGAATCAATTCAGTTTTTTTTGGATTTTTTTGCCTTAGTGATCCAGATGCTGCATTTCTTGGATTTGCAAAATCTTTTTCAATTTTTTTAAAGTCATTAGTTTCTATAAAGACTTCACCTCTTATATCTATTTCGTCAGGAAAATCTGAGTGCGAGATACTCAATGGAATATCCTTAATAGTTTTTAAATTTTCAGTTATATCTTCACCTTCCTCTCCATCACCTCTAGAAAGTCCTTTTATTAACTTACCATTTTTATAATTTAGAGAAGCAGAAATACCATCAATTTTTGGTTCTGCGCTATATTCGAATTCATAATTCTTATCTAATGCTAAAAAATTAATATTTTTTTTTTGAAAATTTATTAAATCTTCCTCGTTAAATGCATTTGATAATGATAGCATTTTTACTCTATGTCTAAATTTCTCAAATTTTTTTGAGGGTTTGTATCCAACTTTAACACTAGGTGATTTTAAATTTGTAAAGTTATAATTTTTTTCTATTTTTAAAATTTCACTTTTTAGTTCATCATATTCTTTATCAGAAACTATAGGTTTTTGATTTTGATAATAATGCTTGTTAAATTTATCTAATAATTTTAATTTTTCTTTATATTGCTTCAATAATGAGTTACTCATTTAATTAATTTAAAAGCTTTTTAAATTTTTTAAACATTCCATCTTTTTCTTTTTTTATTTCTAATTTAGATTTGTAATTTTTATTATAAATTTTATAAGTCTTCGTATACCACTCGCTTGATTGATAATTGTAACCTAATAATGATGCATATTTTTGAGATTCCTCTATTAATCCAAGTCTATAATAAAGTTCAACCAACCTATGAAGCGCCTCATCTATAAATGAGGTTTCTTCATAATTATTAACAACATTTTTGAAACGATTAATAGCTGCAATCCATTTTTTTTTTTTCATGTAATGTATACCAATATACATTTCTTTTGACGCAAGATAATCTTGTATTAAATTCAATTTATAAGTCGCGTCTAGTGCAAAATCTGTATCAGGGTAATTTTTTAAGATAAATTTAAATCTGTCCTCAGCTAATATTAATGGCTCTAAATCTTTTTTTTCATCAACGATTTTTTCATAATATACCATTCCTAATAGATAATGAGCGTATGATATATTTTTTTCATTTGGATAAACTTTTATAAATCTTTTTAATTCATACTCAGCATCAAAATAATAATCTTGAGAATAATAAGCATATGCTGCCATCAATGCAGCTTTTGGAGCCCACACAGACTGTGGGTATAAGAGCTCGGCTTCATTAAACTTTTTAGCAGCAAACAATACATCTCCATTTTCTAACTCACTATACCCTTCTTTAAAAGCTTCTATCATTTGGGTTTCTATATTTTTTTCTTTAACAATTGAAACTTTGTCATTTTTTGAGCAAGAAATTAATAAGATTATTAATATTAATTTAAAAAAATTATTTAAAATTTTCATTTTCTAGATTATTAACAGATAAATTATAAAGCTTAAATATCTAAGCTGAAGATTTTAATGGATTCTTAATTAAAAAGGAATGTGGTAAATTTTTTTCTTTTAATTCAATAATTGAAAAATTCTCATTATTGCTAAATAATTCTCTTAAACCTTGATTTGTTACGTTATGACCACCTTGGCTTGATGTAATTTTGCCAACCATTCTATAGCCTGCAAGATAAATATCCCCTAAGCAATCTAAAATTTTGTGATTAACAAATTCTTTTGGGTTTCTTAATTTTTCAGAATTAAGTATTTCATTACCTTTTAAAACTATGGCGTTATCTAAACTTCCTCCTTTAGCTAAACCTATCTTTTTAAGTTTTTCAATATCTTCAAATAAACAAAAAGTTCTTGAGTTGTACATGTCGTTCAAATCGTCTATGTAAATATTTTTTTTATTTCTTTGATTTAAGATTGAATTTTGTTCGTACTTTATTTCAAAATCAATTTCTAAACTTATTTTATTTGGTTCAAAAGTAATAAATTTTTCACCATCCAAGTAGGTAACTTTTTTATTGATCTTAATAATTCTTATTGGTAGATCACTAATTTTAAAACCTACATCTTCTAGGGTCTCTACAAAGTTTTTTGCTGAGCCATCCATAATTGGTAATTCTTCTGAATTTAAATCAACTACAAGATTGTCAATACCTAATCCATATAGCGCAGCCATAAGATGTTCAACTGTGGATACGGTTGTGCCAAACTCATTTGTTAATTTAGTGCAATAAGATGCGCTTGAAACATTGAACACATTTGGATAAACTAAATTGTTGCTGTTTAAATCTGATCTTCTAAATATTATTCCTGTATTTGGCGGTGCGGGAAATAGGGTCATAAAAACTTTTTTCCCTGAATGTAGTCCGACACCATTAAATTCTACACTATGCTTAATAGTTTTTTGATTTAAGATCGACATTTAGTTTTTATAGATGTTTATATTTAATAAGAAAAAACAAGTAATATTACAAAAAAATACAATTAATTAATCAAATAATCCAAAAATCTTATTAAAAATACTTGTTTTTTTTGGCAAAGCCTCTGAAAGAAATACTTCTGATTGATTTTCCCCGTTCAAAATTTTATTAGCTGATATGCACATTGTATCGTCTCTATCACTAATTAAAAATCTCTTGGCATAATCATAGGACACAATTTTATTAATATTAATTTTACACTCATTAAATAATCTTTTCACTTTATTTATCAGCTCTTTGTCTAGGCAAATAAACTCTATTTCTAAAACTATTTTTTTAAATCTTATTTCATTTGGTAAATAACTATAAACTTTATCATCAATTACATATTTGTTAATTATTATATGCGTAATAGATAAATTTTTTTCATTATTATCAAATTGTTGGATCATACTCTGTACAAGATTAATAACAATTTTTTTATCAAGCACTTTCTCATCAAAAACATTTTTTATGCTAAATAGTATACTTTGATAAGATTTTGATTGAATAGATATATTTCCGTTAATTAAAAAAAAACCTAATCTTTTTTCTAACTTACGGATATTTTCTTTAAGTAAATTTTGTATAGGTTTAAAATTTAGTTTATTCATTAAATTATCAGGAATCTCGAACTCAATAATATTTGAATACTTTTGTTTTCCTTTTTCAAAAAAACAAATATAAATTTTATTATCTGAAATTCCAAAATAAAAATCTCCTTTTTCAGAGTTATTCATATTTTATTATTTTATTTTTAATTCTTAGATCAATAATCTTAGAATTAGCAAATTTTTTTCTATTTAACAAATTGTGACTGTAATTAATAATTTCCTTAGTGTACTTAATTGGAAATTTGATAATAACACTGTTATTTAAATTAATATCAAATCTTCCACTTTTAAAAAAAATAATTTTCTCAACTTTTTTATACTCAAATTTAGATGATTTTAGCAAATTAATTACATGAAATACTTCACTAAAATTATCTGAGCCTAAGACAATTGGTAAGCTATTACTTTTTATTTTTGTGTCCAACTTTTTACCATTATCTCCTAGAATAATTTTAGAATCCTCAATTTCTATTATGCATATAGGTTTCGCTGGAATAAAATCTAATATTAATACATTTGGGTAATTTTTTTTAATACTTAAATATTTTATATCATTTCTATTAACTAATTTTGTAAAATAATCTTTTTTTAAAAAAAAAATATTTTTTCCATTGATATTTTTAATTTGGTTATTGATTTTTTTATTTTTATCATCAGAAAGTCCACTAACATATATATGTTTAACACTAAATATATTTACACTTATAAAATTATAATTATTAGTAGAGGTTAAAAATAATACTAAAAAGCTATAAAAAATAAATTTGTATTTTTTATCTTTTAGTAGATGCATCTTTTATCATCCAGTTTATTAAAGATTTAAAATTTATGCCTTTGTGTGCAGCTATTTCTGGAACCAATGATAAGTTAGTCATTCCAGGTTGGGTATTAAGTTCTAGTAAATAAAATTTATTTTTATAAAATTTAAAATCAGATCTTGTTATTCCTCTGCAACCTAATAATTTGTGGGCTTTTAATGCAATTTCATTAACTTTTTTAAAATTTCTTTTACTAAGATCTACAGGAATTATGTGTTTTGTTTTTGCATTTGTTTGATATTTTGCTTTGTAATCATAAAACTTTCTTTTTGGCCTTAGTTCTATTGCTCCTAATTTTTGATTTCCCATAATTGCAACTTGAATTTCTCTTCCTGGAATAAATTTTTCAATAAGAAATTCATTATAGTTCTTCATTTTTTTTAGATTTGATGATAAAGATAGTTTATTATTACATATAAATACATCTAAACTAGATCCTTCATTAATTGGCTTTATAACAACCGGGTACCCTAGATAATTTTTAATTTTTGCAAAATTTATTTTTTTAG
>NZ_CVSI01000074.1 GCF_001179985.1 Candidatus Pelagibacter communis
CCTCTGCTTCACCAGTCCCCATCATAGCTTTGCCCATTGAGCTCATTACATGCTCAACATCAGCAAAATCTAAATTTATAAGACCAGGTCTAACCATCAAATCTGTTATACTTTGTACTCCGTGTAGTAATACATGGTTTGAAAGTTCAAAAGATTCTTCAAAAGTTGTTTGCTCACTCGCTACTTTAAATAAGTTTTGATTAGGAATTACAATTATTGTATCAACATGTTTTCTAAGCTCCTCTAAACCTTGTTGTGCTCTTCTCATTCTTGATGGACCTTCGTATAAAAAAGGCAAAGTTACCACTCCAACAGTTAAAATATTTAGCTCTTTTGCTGCTCTTGCAATTACATGTGCAGAACCTGTTCCAGTTCCACCTCCCATTCCAGCAGTTATAAAAACCATGTTTGCACCTTGCAATATATTTATTATTTCGTTTAAAGACTCATCTGCTGCAGCTTGTCCAATGTCTAATTTTGATCCAGCTCCTAAACCTTTTGTTAAATTCAATCCAATTTGAATTTTTTGCGTTGCTTTACTATGTTTTAAATCCTGAGCATCAGTATTAACTGCAATAAATTCTACTCCTTGTAATCCACTATCAATCATACCATTGATTGCATTTCCTCCTGCTCCACCTACACCTAAAACTAATATTCTAGGTTTCAATTCTTTGATATCTGGTGTTTTAAAGTTAATAGTCATATTTCCCCCTTTTAGTTATTAAATTGACGTTCCCATTTAAGGCTAGCTCTGTGAATATTTGATTTTCGTTTTGCAGTTACCTTAAATTTTTCGAAGTTAGCAGGTTCCCATATTTGAAATGTTTTTCCTTGCCCAACAAACAAAATTATATTCTTAATTTTTGCATGTTTTAAAAGTTTAGTTGTTATTAAAATTCTTCCTTCGTTATCGAATTGTAGATTAATACTTTCAGAAAGGATTGAGGTTGCAAAATAATCTTTTTTTTCCTCAAATGGATTAAGAGAGTCAATTGTATTTGAAATTTTTTCTATT